>NZ_JBFTGZ010000013.1:0-130691 GCF_056393985.1 Arthrobacter sp. 10T425
AAGCGGCATTAGCGTGAKACATTGAGGACCTCCTGGTCGCTGCAGCGGTTGTCTAAGCAACTCCACTGTGCAACCGGAGGTCCTCACCTTTAGGTCAACGACTCCAGCGAGTCATCACATTCACCGAACCAACGTCCCTGGGCAGTACAGCTAGGCCGGCTCCACCGAGACGGCCACCCGGTCCTCGCCGATCCTGGTGAGGACCAGGGTGGCGGATTTCTTGTCCTTGTGCTTTGCGCTGCCGCCGGGCAGGAGTTGCTTGCGCAGCTCTTCGGGCGTGACAGCCATACCGCGCTTCTTGATGTCCAGGACCCCGATGCCTTGATCCTTGACCCACGTCTTGAGTGCCTTGACGTTGAACGGCATCACCTCCAGGACCCTGTACGCCTTGGCGAACGGGGTGTCATGCAGCTCCGGGGCGCAGATGTAGGCGATGTGCTCGTCCACGAGGTGCCCGCCCAGCTGGAGCGCGACGTCGGCCACCAGGCCGGCGCGGATCACCGCGCCGTCGGGCTCATACAGGTACCCCTCCACGGGTCCCACGGGCGCCACCGGGCCGGCACCGAAGTCCTCGCCGCTGGTGAGCTCAGCGGAACCAAGGGGGCCGAGCACGAGGGCCGCGCGCCGCACCCCGGGACGCCGCACCGCGTTGAACCACAGGGCCACTTCGGTCACGTCCCCGCCCACGGAGACCCACTGCGCCTCGCAGCCGGCCGGCACGGAATCGTGCGGCATGCCGGGGCCCATCTTCACGCCGACGGCGCGGCCGGTGCCGGCGAGTGACTCCACGAAGGACAGCGGCGGGGAGAAATCCTCCGGATCCCAGATCCGCTTGGTTCCCGAAGTGGACGTCGTGCGCCGGGCTGGGTCGAGCCAGACGCCGTCGATCCCCTCGAGGGATACCGACGTTGCATCGGAATGGACCACCGTGGCGTTGCGGAACGGGATCAGGTTCATCGTGGCGCAGGCGGCCGTGGCCTCGTCCATTTCCACGGCGGTGACCACCAGGTCCAGAGAGGCCAGGGCCATGGAGTCCGCCCCGAGCCCGCAGCCGAGATCCGCGACGTGGCCGATCCCGGCCTCCGCGAACCGCTGCGCGTGCCGTGCCGCCACCGTGAGCCGGGTGGCCTGCTCCAGACCGGCCTTCGTGAAAATCATCTGCCGGGCGAATTCGCCGAACTTCGCCTCGGCCTTGGTCCGCAGCCGGGACTGGGTGAGCACGGCCGAGACCAGCTCGGGGGAGTGGCCGGCCTTGCGCAGCGACGCCGTGAGGCGGAAGGCCTCGTCCTCGCGGTACGGGCCCAACGACGCCAGCAGCTCCCAGCCCTCGGGGGTGAGGATCGGGGCAATATATTCCTGCGGTGCGTCAGTCATGGCATCCAGCGTAGTTGAGGTCCGCGGGCGCGTTGTGACCGGACGGCGGGGGCTAGGCTTGATGGCATGGAAGACAGCGGCACAGGCGACAGCATCTCAGCGGACACGGCCGGGCAGGACACGGCCGGCGACGACGACGCCAGGCAGGAGCGCCGGCGGCCGCAGGGACTTGCCCGCTACGCAAAACCGGCGCTGATCGCCGGCGCGGTGATCGCCGTCGTGTCCGTCGCACTTTTGGTGATTATCTTCTTCCTCGATTCCTTCAACGCCACCGTGTATTCCGTCGGCGGCAAGAACGTCCAGGACGCCACGGATGAGGCCCGGGCCATCCGCGAGACCTATACCGCGGCCCGGCTCGGCGGCATCATCTTCCTCGTCGCCGGCATTCTGCTGGCCGCCGCCGGCGCCGTGCTGTCGTTCCGGCACCGGAATGACGAAGGCCAGAACACGGACGAAGACGACGGCGAGGACGTGGACTTCGACGACCTCGCAGACCAGTAGCCATCGAGTAGGCGCGCGAATAGACGCCGCTGGTGGGCGCGCACCGCACCGCCAAACGGCCAACGGCCACGGGCCAGGGGACATGCCCAGCCTCCTGCGCCACGGATGGACATGTCCTCCCCGGCAGCCCGCACCCGTTGGGTATGTCTATCGCTCAGCGCGGGCACAGAGCATGATGCCCAAGTGTCCTCTGGCCGCAGCGAAGAATGGGCATGTCCTCCCGGGCAGCCCGCACCCGTTGGGTATGTCCATCGCTCAGCACGGGTACAGAGCATGACGCCCAAGTGTCCTCCGGCCGCAGCGAAAAATGGGCATGTCCCCTAAGGGGAAATGTTCACCCGGAACGAATTTCTGGCACTCGCCTTGACCGAGTGCTAACCATTTACATAGAGTCGTCATTAGCACTCTCCCTAGGAGGGTGCTAACACATGAAGCGCGTTCCGCCAGGCACGCTGCCGGCACCGCGACGACGGTCTGTGCGCCTTGGCATCACCGCTTCATAGTCCACGAATTTGCTGACGAAAAGGAGAGGTCCGAGTGTCGGTCTCTATTAAGCCTCTTGAGGATCGTATTGTTGTCCGCCCGCTCGAAGCCGAGCAGACCACGGCTTCCGGCCTGGTTATCCCGGACTCCGCGCAGGAGAAGCCGCAGGAAGGCGAAGTTGTTGCAGTAGGCCCCGGCCGCTTCGATGACAACGGCAACCGCGTTCCCGTTGACGTTGCCGTTGGCGACGTCGTCATCTACTCCAAGTACGGTGGAACCGAAGTCAAGACCGGCGGCACCGAGTACCTCGTGCTCTCCGCCCGCGACGTTCTGGCGATCGTCGTAAAGTAACTCTCTTGGACCCCCGCGCAGCCGATCCTTTCGCATTGAATGGATCAGTTGCGCGGGGTTCTGTCTTGAAAGGACAAAACCATGGCAAAGCAGCTTGCGTTTAACGACGCTGCCCGCCGGTCGCTTGAAGCCGGCATCGATAAGCTCGCCAACACCGTCAAGGTCACGCTGGGTCCGCGCGGCCGCAACGTCGTACTGGACAAGAAGTGGGGCGCCCCCACGATCACCAACGATGGTGTGACCATCGCCCGTGAAATCGAGCTGGATGACCCCTACGAGAACCTTGGCGCGCAGCTTGCCAAGGAGGTCGCCACCAAGACCAACGATGTTGCCGGCGACGGCACCACCACCGCCACCGTCCTGGCCCAGGCCCTGGTCAAGGAAGGCCTGCGCAACGTAGCGGCAGGCGCCGCGCCTGGCGAAATCAAGCGCGGCATCGAGGTTTCGGTCGAGGCCGTCGCCGCCCGTCTGCTGGAGAACGCCCGCCCGGTTGAAGGCACGCAGGTTGCCAACGTTGCCGCAATCTCCGCCCAGAGCGACGAGGTCGGCGAGCTGCTGGCCGAGGCGTTCGGCAAGGTCGGCAAGGATGGTGTGATCACCATCGAGGAGTCCTCCACCACGCAGACCGAGCTGGTACTGACCGAGGGCATGCAGTTCGACAAGGGCTACCTGTCCCCGTACTTCGTCACCGACGCGGAACGCCAGGAGGCCGTCCTCGAGGACGCCCTGATCCTGATCAACCAGGGCAAGATCTCCTCAGTGCAGGATTTCCTGCCGCTGCTGGAAAAGGCGCTGCAGAGCTCCAAGCCGCTCTTCATCATCGCCGAAGACGTCGAGGGCGAGGCCCTGTCCACGCTGATCGTCAACCGCATCCGCGGCACGCTGAACGTCGTCGCCGTCAAGGCGCCGGGCTTCGGTGACCGCCGCAAGGCCATGCTGCAGGACATCGCGACCCTCACCGGTGCGCAGGTTGTCTCCGCGGAGCTGGGCCTGAGCCTGGACACCGTTGGCCTCGAGGTGCTCGGCACCGCACGCCGCATCACGATCACCAAGGACAACACCACGATCGTCGACGGCGCCGGTTCGGCCGAGGACGTCGCCGCCCGTGTTGCCCAGCTGCGCGCCGAGCTGACCCGCACCGATTCGGACTGGGACAAGGAAAAGCTGCAGGAACGCCTGGCCAAGCTGGCCGGCGGCATCGGCGTGATCAAGGTCGGCGCCGCCACCGAGGTTGAGCTGAAGGAAAAGAAGCACCGCATCGAGGACGCCGTGTCCTCCACCCGCGCTGCCCTCGAAGAAGGCATCGTGGCCGGCGGCGGCTCCGCCCTCATCCACGCGCTGAAGGCGCTCGACGAGGACGCGGCCGTCCAGGCCCTCGAAGGTGACGCGGCTGCGGCCGTCGGCATCGTCCGCCGCGCCCTGGTCCAGCCGCTGCGCTGGATCGCCCAGAACGCCGGCTTCGACGGCTATGTCGTGGCTGCCAAGGTCGCCGAATCCGCCGTGAACCAGGGCTTCAACGCCAAGTCCGGCGAATACGAAGACCTGATCGCCGCTGGCGTGATCGACCCCGTGAAGGTGACGCGTGCGGCTCTGCGCAACGCGGCCTCCATCGCGGCACTGGTCCTCACCACGGAAACCCTCGTGGTGGAGAAGCCGGCTGACGAAGACGAGCACGCAGGGCACAAGCACTAGGCTCTGCCCGCAGGGGGGACGGTCCGGCATCTGCCGGGCCGTCCCTTTTTCTGTCGAGTCTCTGCTGCCGTCCTGCCGTGTTCGTGGCCGCAAGTTGCCGTGATTCTGGCAGAGTTAACCCGTCAGGTGCCGCTCCAGCGTCCCGGGTTCACTGGAAACTCCCACGTTGGCATGCCTCAATGGGGTTCAGTGGCCGCCGTGACGATTGGCCATCAAAATTACGGTTTGGTAACATGGAGGCTTTGGTTATCTGGTTGAGGGGTAGTTCTATGACACAGCAAGGAACCTTGCCCCGGCCTGCCCGGCACATTGCCGCGACGGGGCACGATCCCGCAGCCAAGTCTGGCCGAAAATCCACCTTCAGGCCCGAAATCCAGGGACTCCGGTCCCTCGCTGTGCTGATGGTCATGACCTATCACATCTGGCTGGGCCGGGTTTCCGGCGGCGTGGACGTCTTCCTGCTGATCTCGGCCTTCCTTATGACGCTGCAGTTCGTGGGCCGGTACGAGCAGGGCCGGTCCATGGCCCTCATCAAACACTGGCTGCACCTTTTCCGGCGCCTCGTCCCTGCCGCCGTCACCGTCCTGGTGGCCATCCTTGCCGCAACTGTCCTCTTCCTGCCCCGGACCCGGTGGATGGAAATCATCAACCAGGGCTGGGCCTCCCTGGGCTATGCCGAGAACTGGCTCCTGCAGACCCAGGCGACAAACTACTACGCCGCGGATCACAGCCAGGCCAGTCCCTTCCAGCATTTCTGGTCCCTTTCGATCCAGGGCCAGGTCTTTATCCTGTGGCCGCTCATTTTTGTGGGGGCCGCGTTCGTCGCCAAGCGCTTCGGGCTCCGCTACCGTGTGCTGCTGTCCTACGTCTTCGCCGTGATCTTCGTTGTTTCGCTGCTCTACTCGATCGTCTTCACCCAGGCGAGCCAAACGGAGGCGTACTTCGACACCTGGGCCCGGCTGTGGGAGTTTGCCCTGGGCACGCTCGTGGCTTTGGCCCTTCCTGCCCTGCGGCTTCCGCGGGGCTGGCGGATCGGGCTTGGCTGGCTGGGCATTGTGGCCATGCTCAGCTGCGGCCTCCTGCTCAACGTCCAGGCTTCCTTTCCCGGGTTTGTGGCGCTCTGGCCCACCCTGGCGGCCGCCTGTGTCATCGCAGCCGGGCAGTCGGGCAGCAAGCTGGGCGTCGACCGGATCCTGAGTTCGAAGCCCTTGGTCCGGCTGGGCGACATTTCGTATGCCCTGTACCTGTGGCACTGGCCGGTTCTGGTCATCTCCCTTGCCGTGATGCACAGGGAAAAAGCGGGTCTGATCACAGGCGCCGTCATCGTCACTGTTTCCCTGGTGCTCGCCTACCTCACCACCCGCTTCATTGAGAAGCCCTGGCGTGAGTGGCAGTGGCCGGAGGTGCGGCGGCGCGGCGCCCTCGTTGCCATCGCCGTGGCCGTGGTCACCGCCGCCGTGCCGCTGGCGGGGATTCAGATCCAGCAGCACCTCGAAAGCGAAGCAGTCCTGGCCCAAGCCCCGAAGAACAACCCGGGCGCCCTGGCGCTGACGCCGGGCTATGTGGACCAGGCCGACGCCAACGCCGTCCTGCTCCCCACCCCGCAGACGCTGCCGCAGGACTGGGCCAGCCTCCCTAACTCGTGCTCCGGTGACCTGCAGCCGCAGGACCCGGTCCTTCAGAAGGACTGTTTCCAGAACAATCAATCCGACACCGGAGCGAAAAAGGTCCTCGTGATCGGGGATTCACACGCACAGCAATGGCTGGGCTCGATTGCTCCCCTCAGCGATGAGAAGGGCTGGCGGCTCTACGCCATGCTCAAGGGTGCCTGCAAGCCCAACATCGCGCCGCAGCACGTCTCGGCGGATTGCGACAATTTCAATGCGGCCGTCGCATCCGAAGTGAAGAACAACCCGCCGGACGCCATCATCATCGTGGGCACTGAGGCGGCGCCGTCGTCGCCACAGGAGACCGTGATCCCGGGCTTCGAAGCCACCGCGAAGGCTTGGACGGACGAGGGCATCAAGGTCGTGGCCCTCCGGGACAATCCGCGTTTTACCTTCAACATGGCGGAGTGCGTAGCGACCAAGGGTGCCGACGCGCCGGACTGCAGGCCGCGCGAGCAGGGCATGCTTGCGGCAACGAATCCCTTGGCCGCGCTGGATGGCAAGGTGCCGGGCGTCGCGTTCGTTGACATGACTGACCTGATCTGCAATGGCACGGAATGCCCGGGCGCGGTCGGCAACACCTACGTCTACCTGGACGACAACCACCTCAGCCGGAGCTATGCGGCCAGCATGGCCCCCATGTTCAGCCAAAGGCTCCTCGCCGCGACCGGATGGGGCCCCTAAGCTCCACGGTCCCCGGGCCTGCCGGCCGTAGTCCCCGCAGCTCCACGGTCCCCGGGCCCCTAAGCTGCACGGTCCCCGGGCCTGCCGGCCGACTGTCCCCAGGACTGCCGGCCGTTGCGGGCACCTGCGGCGCCCGTGCGTCAGTGCTGGGAGCGGTCCGCCCTGCGCCGCAGCTGGCGGGCAGTGTCCGGTGCCAGCCGCCTGGTCACCAGCCGGTAGAACAGCAGGACCCCGACGGCGGCCACCACGATTCCGAGCAGGTTCAGGAACAGCTGCAGGGCGGAGCCGGCTGCCTTCTGGTACTCGCCCAGGACCAGTGCCACGGCCACGAACCCGGCTGCCGGCACCGTCGTGACGGAGATGAACACCCCGATCAGCGCCGCCGAGCGCCGGCTGATGACCGACAGCATCCCGGCTGTCCCGGCGAGGACGGCGACGATCAGGGAATAAGGGCCGGGGTGGTAGATGAATTCAACTGCTGAACCGTGGTCCAGCGCGTCCGCGGGGAACAGCCCGAGTGGCACGGAGAGCCACGCGGTCAGCGCGGCGGCCAGCATCGCGACGGGAAAACCGACGCCGAGGGCCAGCGCCGCGTCACGTCCGAGCCGCCGCTGGCGCCGGACCAGGGCTACGGCCAGGGCAGCCAGCGGGCCGAACTCCGGGCCCACGGCCATGGCGCCGACGATCGCAATGGTGGAGTCCGTCACGATGCCGATGGCCGCCAGCTGGGTCGCCAGGACCAGGAACGCCAGGAAACTCCACGTCAGGCGCGAATCCTCGCCGGTCTGCCGCGACACCTCGTCCCAGATCACAGCGTCCGCGCCCTCACCTGGAGCCTCCGCCTCCGCCCTGTCGGCGCGGTCCGAGAGCACAAGGTCCGGTGCGATGACCGTAATCGATCCCCGTTGCTGGACATCGAGGGCGTGCAGCTTCTCCACGAGCCCCTCCACGGATTCCCGGGCCAGCAGAACCTCGATGACGTCCCCGGGCGGCGTGACGGAAGAGGCCTTCGCGAGCGCCACTTCCGAGACGCCGACGTGGTTCGTACAACTTTCGAGAACAACTCCGGACAATTCACCCGGAACACAAATGCGCACCTGCACGATCACGTGGCGGCCTCCTCAGACTCCTACCAGCCTAGCTTCCGCCCCGGGGCCGACGGCGCCGCCGCCCCCCTGGGTGCGCCGCCGGCCAGGCGTGTGAAGGACACCGCCGGGCCCGTGTGATTGGCAAAGAAAATTACGTTTCGGTAACATTGATGTTTTGGAAACCGGCCTGAAGGGATCTTTGTGTCGAACGAGCGAACCACCGTCACCCCGCCACGGGCGGATGCAGGTTCTCCGGCGACCCGAAAAACAAGCTACCGCCCCGAAGTCCAGGGCCTTCGCGCCCTCGCGGTCCTCATGGTGGTCACGTACCACGTGTGGCTGGGCCGGGTCTCCGGCGGCGTGGACATCTTCCTCCTCATTTCAGCCTTCCTGATGACACTCAGCTTCACGCGGAAAGTCGAAAGCGGCGCGCCGCTGCGGCTGCTCAGCCACTGGCTGCATCTGCTCAAGCGCCTGCTGCCCGCCGTCGTCGTGGTGGTTCTCGGCGTCCTCGCCGGCACCTGGGCCATCCTGCCGCAAAGCCGCTGGCCCGACGTCCTTGAACAGGCCTGGGCCTCCCTGCTGTACCGGCAGAACTGGCTCCTGGCGGACAGCGCCGTGGACTACTACGCCCAGGACCATTCGGGCGCGAGCCCGCTCCAGCACTTCTGGTCACTCTCGATCCAGGGCCAGGTGTTCGTGCTCTGGCCGCTCGTCTTTGCCGGCACCGCACTTCTTTCCCGCCTGCTCCGGCGCCGGACCGGCCAGGACCACGTCCTGCTGCGTTACCGCTCCCTGCTGGCCGCGGCCTTCGGCGCCATCTTCGCCGTGTCCCTGGCCTACTCGATCCAGCAGACCGCAACGAACCAGGCCCACGCCTACTTCGATACCGGAGCCCGGCTCTGGGAGTTCGCGCTCGGCTCGCTCCTGGCCCTCGCCCTGCCGTACCTGAAACCGGGCAGGGTCCTGCGCGTCGTGCTCGGCTGGGCCGGCCTCGTGGCCATGCTCTCCTGCGGGCTCCTGCTGACCGTGGACCGTTCGTTCCCCGGATTCATCGCGCTGTGGCCCACGCTGGCCGCCGCGGCGATCATCACCGCCGGTCAAAGCGGCAGCCGCTTCGGGGTTGACCGCTTCCTGACCTGGAAACCCCTGGTGGCGCTGGGGGATAACTCCTATGCGCTCTACCTCTGGCACTGGCCGCTGCTGGTCCTGGCCCTCGCCGGGGCGGGCATCACGGCGCCCAACCTGTTCCAGGGGCTGTGCATCGTTGCCGCGTCCCTCGTCCTGGCCGTGCTCACCACCCGCTTCGTCGAGAAGCCCCTGCGCGAATGGCACTGGCCCAAGCGCCGCGCCTGGCGCACCGCCGTCGTGATTGCCGCCTGTGGTGCCCTGCTGGCGGGTCCCGTCGCCGTGTGGCAGAGCCAGCTCCTGGCCGACGAAGCCGAGGCGGCGTCCCAGCCCAAGGAACTGACTCCCGGCGCGGCCGCCCTGGCACCGGAAAACGCCGGCAAGCCCACGCCGGAAGCCAAGATCATCCCCGCGCCGGCGGCGATGAAGAACGAGTGGGCGGACATCGACGGGCTGTGCACGGACGCCAACGTCCCCAGCGACCCCCTGCTTCAGGGCTGCCTGCAGAACAACAAGCCGGACAAGGTCACCAAACGGATCGTGGTGCTCGGTGACTCCCATGCCCAGCAGTACATGGCGGCGCTGGGCCCCATCGCGAAAAGCCACGGCTGGGAAGTTGTCACGCTCCTGAAGGGCAACTGCCGCTTCGGCGGGGAGTCCCCGGAGCGGGACGCGGACTGCAACGCCTTCAACCGGGCCAGCGCGCAGTACGTCCTGGACCACCGCCCCGACGCCGTTTTCACGGTTGCGTCCCTGACCCACAAGGAAGCGCCGTTCGAGACCGAAGTGCCTGAGTACCTGGCGGGCATCAAGCCCTTCACCGACGCCGGCATGGACGTGGTGGGCATCCGCGACAACCCCCGCTTCACCATCAATATGCCCGAGTGCGTCCAGAAGAACGGCCCGGATGCCTCGGAGTGCAACGTGCCGGAGCAGGAATCGCTCGCGGGGTCCTCGCCGCTGGACGCGTACCGCGGCCAGGTGCCCAGGCTGCACCTCATGGACATGAGCGATTTCATCTGCGCCAACGGAACATGCCCCGCGGTGGTCGGCAACGTGTACGTCTACAAGGACGACAACCACCTGACCAAGACGTACGTCCAGACCATGATCCCCATGTTCGAACGGCGGCTGCTCGCCGCCACCGGCTGGAAGTAGGCTGCTCGCCGCGACCGGCTGGAAGTAGGCCGACGCCCGCCGGCCGGAAGCAGGACCGGCCGGCCGGGGGAGCCGTCCGGCATGGGGCGGCTCACATTGAAACCGGACATTACCGCCCGGAATATGGCTATCGCCGCCAAGGTTCTACTATTTATTGAGGACTTCTGCACGAATCATCTGCACGAACCTTCTGCATGACCTTCTGCACAGGCCAGACCCGTAATGACGGGCTGGTCATCTGTTGCAACCCCTACCCGTGAACCCGTAACCCAAGGTAAGAGGCGCACTCATGACCCAGCCCGAACACGATCCCTTCGGCTTCATCGGCCTGACGTACGACGACGTCCTGCTCCTGCCCGGCCACACCGACGTGATCCCCTCGGAAGCGGACACGTCGTCCCGGATCTCCAAGCGCATCACGGTCCAGACCCCGCTGCTCTCCGCCGCAATGGACACCGTCACGGAGTCCCGGATGGCCATCGCCATGGCCCGCCAGGGCGGTCTCGGCGTCGTGCACCGCAACCTTTCCATCGCCGACCAGGCCGACCAGGTGGACCGGGTTAAGCGCAGCGAATCCGGCATGATCACCAACCCCCTGACCATCGGCCCCGAGGCCACGCTGGCCGAGCTGGACGAAATCTGCGCACGCTACCGCGTCTCCGGCCTGCCGGTCGTGGACGAGGGCAACAGGCTGCTGGGCATCGTCACCAACCGCGACACCCGCTTCGTGCCCGAATCCGACTTCCCGCTGCGGCTGGTCAGCGATGTCATGACCAAGATGCCGCTCGTGACCGGACACGTCGGCATCAGCCGCGAGGAAGCCTCGCACAAGCTGGCCACGAACAAGATCGAGAAGCTCCCGCTCGTTGACGAGCAGGGCCGGCTCAAGGGCCTGATCACCACGAAGGACTTCACCAAGGCCGAGCAGTACCCGCTCGCCACCAAGGACGACGAAGGCCGCCTGCGCGTCGGCGCGGCGATCGGCTTCTTCGGCGACGGCTGGGAACGCGCCATGGCGCTGATCGACGCCGGTGTGGATGCCCTCTTCGTGGACACCGCGAACGGCCACTCCCAGGGTGTGCTGGAAATGATCCGCCGGCTCAAGTCCGATCCCGTTGCCGCGCACGTGGACATCATCGGCGGCCAGGCCGCCACCCGCGAAGGCGCCCAGGCCCTGATCGACGCCGGTGCCGACGGCATCAAGGTCGGCGTCGGTCCCGGGTCCATCTGCACCACCCGTGTGGTGGCCGGCGTCGGCGTCCCGCAGATCACGGCCATTTACGAGTCGGCGAAGGCCGCCATCCCGGCCGGCGTGCCGCTGATCGCCGACGGCGGCCTGCAGTACTCCGGTGACATCGGCAAGGCGCTCGTCGCCGGCGCCGACACCGTGATGCTCGGTTCCCTCCTGGCCGGTTGCGACGAATCCCCGGGCGACCTGATTTTCGTCAACGGCAAGCAGTTCAAGAGCTACCGCGGCATGGGCTCCCTCGGCGCCATGCAGACCCGTGGCAAGAACACCTCGTACTCCAAGGACCGCTACTTCCAGGCCGACGTCTCCGGCGATGACAAGCTCATCCCGGAAGGCATCGAGGGCCGGGTCGCGTACCGCGGTCCGCTGTCGTCGGTGGCGTACCAGCTGGTCGGCGGGCTCCGCCAGACCATGTTCTACACCGGCGCGCCGACCGTGGCGGAGCTGAAGGCGCGCGGCAAGTTCGTCCGCATCACCGCGGCCGGGCTCAAGGAGTCGCACCCCCACGACATCCAGATGACGGTCGAAGCCCCGAACTACGGGTCGCGCTAAGACCCGCCGCCCTTAACCCGGGTGAGCCCGCCGAAACCATGGTTTCGGCGGGCTCACCCGGTTTAAGGGCGCCCCGATTCCCGGCGGCATGACCCCACCCAACTAGCTAGCAGCAGGGGCCGTTTTGGCGGCTCATAACGCCCCCTGCTGCGAGCTAGTTGGGCAGGGGGAGTGTCCTAGGCTGGAGGCATGTCCGAACTCCTGCCGGCACGCGCGCCCAAACGCAAGCTCGCGCTCAAGCCCTACGCCCGCGCCGTGGCACAAGTGCTGCGGGTGAGCTTCCGGGCCTCGCCAGCCGCCGTCGTCATGAAGGTCCTGGGCTCGCTGATCTCGGCACTGCTGCCGCTGGTCACGACGTACTTCGCCGCCCTGACCACCACGGCGCTGGCCGCCGCCTACGCGGGCGACGCCGACGCCGGCGCGCAGGCCGTCGTGTACGTCATCATCACCGCGGCACTCGGGCTCTTCTGGGGATCGTTCAGCAGCGTGGACCGCTACATCCAGCAGCTCATGAGTTTCCGGGTCGGCGCGATCGTCGGTGACCTGATGTACGAGCGCTTCCTGACCCTGGACTTCTGGCGCTACGACGACAAAGAGACCGTGGACCTGTACGACCGGGCGAAGCGTTTCTCCGACTCCTACGCCCGCGTCCTGGACCGGATCGCCGCCATTTTCACCCAGCTCGTCTCCGTGCTGCTGGCGATCGGCGCGCTGCTGCTGGTCAGCTGGTGGATCGCCGTGATCGTCCTGGTTGCGATCGTCCCCAGCGTCTACCTGCAGTTCAAGCTCTCCCGCGAACAGATCGCGCACTGGAACACCCAGGTCGATTCGCGCCGGCAGCGCAGGATGATTGAAACCAACCTCCTGCGGCCGCAGCACATCGCCGAGATGCGGCTTTACGGGATTGTCGGCTACCTGATGGGTCTGCGCTCCCGCCTGCGGGACGCCGATGAAAAGCGCCGGCTGGACTTCCAGAAGCGCTACATCCCCAAACAGCTCGCGGCCGATGCCCTGCAGTACGGTGCCGAGGTGGTCTCGCTGATCTGGGTGGTGGGCCAGATCATCGCCCGGGCCCAGCCGGTGGGGCAGTTCCTCTATGTCCAGCAGATTGTCAGCCGCGCCCTCTCGACCGCCAACAGCCTCGTCTCCTCACTGAGCTCAATCGACGAGGACCTGGCGAACCTCACGGACTACGAGCTCTTCATGGCCCTGCCCGTGCTGTCCGGCCACGCCCCGCCGCTGCTGCAGGCGCCGAAGACGGTGGAACTGCGGGACATCCGCTTCACCTACACCGGCAGCGAACTGGAGGTGATCCGCGGCATTTCGATGACCATCAGGCAGGGCCAGCACATCGCGATCGTGGGGGAGAACGGCGCCGGCAAGTCCACCCTGATCCGTATCCTGGCCGGGCTGTACCGTCCCGACTCCGGGCAGGTGCTGCTCGACGGCGTGGACCTCGCCGCCGTCGACGTCACCTCCTGGCACCGGCACCTGGCGGTGCTCAGCCAGGAGTTCCTGAAGTATGAATTCGCCACCGCGGCGGAAAACATCTTCTTCGGCGACGTCGATTCGCCCCGCGACGACGGACGGGTCCGGCGCTCCGCCGCGGATGCCGAGGCCCTCGAATTCATCAACAAACTGCCCAACGGCCTGGACAACCACGTCAGCAACTGGATGGAGGACCCGCGCGGGCGGAAGGGCTCCGGCCTTTCCGGCGGGCAGTGGCAGCGGCTGGCGATGGCCCGGAACTTCTACCGCGGCGCATCGTTCATGGTGATGGACGAGCCGACGTCGGCCATCGACGCGCTGGCGGAACACCGGATCTTCACGCGGCTCTTCGCCGACCGCAGCAGCACCATCATCGCCATCAGCCACCGCCTGGCCACGATCGAGAAGGCCGATGTGGTCTACATGCTCGAGGAAGGCCGCATCGTGGAACAAGGCACCCACAGGGAACTTGTGGCGCGCCGCGGCCGGTACTTCCGGATGTTCGAGTCCCAGCTCACCGTCCCGGACACCGAGAACGTCAGCGGCGAGTAAGCGGAGCGCCCTCGATGGTCGTCCGCACCCGGGCCAGGCTGGGTTCGGGCGGGACGCTGCTGAAGCCGAAGCTGACGGCGGGGCGGATGGCGGTGAGCGGGCCGGCGTCGGCGCCGTCCCAGCTGACGGTCGCGGAGTCGATGCGGTGCAGATCGGTGACCCCGTAGTATTCCCGCCGGCCGCCCTTGGCCGTGCCCGCAGTGCGCACGCCGGGGATGATTCTGCCCGAAATGGGGTTGACCGCACGCAGCCAGCGCGGATGCACCGCCAGAGCCCGGGGGACCAGCCGCGCCACGGCGCCCAGCCGGGTGCGGGACCCGAGCCGGGCGCGGATCCGCAGCGGCCCGGCGTCGACGGCGAGCTGCCCCGCCCCATGCTCTGATGCCAGGGGCACGATGCAGGTCTCGTCGAAGTTATAGACCGCGCTGATGAAGCCGGCGGCCTCGACGCTCGGTGCCAGCAGGATCCGGTGGCCGGAGGGCAGCTGGACCATCGCGTCGGTGAAGGACCCGAACGGGGACTGCGTCCACAGGCCCACCACCGCGCGCAGGCCCGATCCCGTGCCGAGTCCGGCAATGTGTCCGTCGAAGATCCAACGCTGTCCGTTACGGCAAAGCATGACGCCACAGTACGCCGAAGCGGCGCCCCGCGTCCGCTGGGATAACCTAGAGCAGTGACTTACGAGATTGAGATTGGCCGTGGCAAGCGTGGGCGTCGTGCCTACTCCCTGGATGACATTGCGATCGTCCCCAACCGGCGCACCCGTGACCCCAAGGACGTCTCCGTCTCCTGGCAGATCGATGCCTACAAGTTCGACATGCCGGTCATCGCTGCGCCGATGGATTCGGCCATGTCGCCGGAGACCGTCATCGCCCTGGGCCGCCTCGGCGGACTCGGTGTGCTCGACCTCGAAGGCCTGTGGACCCGGTACGAGAACCCGCAGTCCGTACTGGACGAAATCGCGGGCCTCGCTGACGAGACCAACAGCCCGGCCGTCACCCGGCGCATGCAGGAGCTCTACCAGGCGCCGATCCAGCCTGAGCTGATCACCTCCCGCCTCGCCGAGATCCGCGCCGCCGGCGTCACGGTGGCCGGCTCCCTGACCCCGCAGCGCACGCAGGAACACTACAAGACCGTGGTGGCCGCCGGCGTCGACATCTTCGTCATCCGCGGGACCACTGTCTCGGCCGAGCACGTCTCCAAGGACCACGAGCCGCTGAACCTCAAGCAGTTCATCTACGAACTCGACGTCCCCGTGATCGTCGGCGGGGCGGCCGGCTACACCCCGGCCCTGCACCTGATGCGCACCGGCGCCGCCGGCGTGCTGGTCGGCTTCGGCGGCGGAGCCACCACCACCACCCGGCGCGCCCTGGGCATCCACTCGCCCATGGCCTCCGCGATCTCCGACGTCGCGGCGGCCCGCCGGGACTACATGGACGAGTCCGGCGGACGCTACGTCCATGTGATCGCCGACGGCGGCATGGGATCCTCCGGCGACATCGTCAAAGCCATCGCCATGGGCGCCGACGCCGTGATGCTGGGCAGCGCCCTGGCCCGCGCCGACGAAGCCCCCGGCAAGGGCTGGCACTGGGGCCAGGAAGCCCACCACCTCGAACTGCCCCGCGGCGACAGGGTCAACGTGGGAACGGTCGGGCCGCTCGAAGAGGTTCTGTTCGGGCCCGGCCACCACACCAACGGCACCTCCAACCTCGTCGGCGCGCTGCGCCGTTCAATGGCGACCGCCGGCTACTCGGACCTGAAGGAATTCCAGCGCGTCGACGTCGTCGTCTCGCCGTACGCCGGCAACTGAAACCGCGCGCGGGCCGTTGAGGGCCCTGCCCATCCGGGAAACTTGGACGTAGTCTGGTGCCCTACGAGGTTTGATCCGGATGGAGGCGTGACATGAACAGTTTTCCCGGCGGTTCTGCCGAGGCCGGAGGTGCCCTCGGGCCAACGGCTCGCGAGGCTTCAATCACTGTGCTCAGGGGCAGCACCGCCCCCGGCAAAGAGCTCGACATCCTGATCGTGGGCGGAGGCATCGTGGGTGCCGGCGCCGCCCTCGACGCCGTGACCCGCGGGCTCAGTGTCGGCATCGTCGAGGCGAACGACTGGGCTGCGGGGACGTCGTCGCGGTCCTCGAAGCTCATCCACGGTGGCCTCCGGTACCTCGAAATGCTCGACTTCGGCCTGGTCAAAGAGGCACTGCATGAGCGCGGCCTCATTCTCTCCGTCCTGGCGCCGCACCTGGCCCGGCCGGTCCCGTTCCTGTACCCGCTCCACAAACCGTTCCTGGAGCGGCCCTATGTCGGCGCCGGAATCGCCCTGTACGACGCGATGTCCATCACCGGCGGGCACAGCCGCGGCGTCCCCTTCCACAAGCACCTGTCCCGGCGAGGGACCCTGCGGGCCGCCCCCAGCCTCAAGGACGACGCCTTCGTCGGATCCATCCGCTACTACGACGGCCAGGTCGACGACGCCAAGTACGTCGCCAACCTCGTGCGGACCGCGGCGCACTACGGCGCCCACGCGGTCAACCAGATGTCGGTTGTGGACTTCGTGCGCGAGGGCGAGCGCGTGGTCGGCGCCAAGGTGGTCAATCACGAGGACGGCTCCAGCTTCAAAATCCGCGCCAAGCAGGTCATCAACGCCACCGGGGTCTGGACGGACGAGACCCAGGCCATGGTGACAGACCGCGGGCAGCTCAAGGTGCGGGCGTCCAAGGGCATCCACCTCGTGGTGCCCCGCGACCGGATCCAGTCCACGGTGGGGCTGATCCTGCGGACCGAGAAATCCGTGCTCTTCGTGATCCCCTGGGGCAGGCACTGGATCATCGGGACCACTGACACCGACTGGCACCTCGACAAGGCCCACCCCGCGGCCTCCAGCAAGGACATCGACTACCTGCTCGAGCACGTCAACAAGGTCCTCAAGCGCCCGCTGACCCGCGAGGACGTCGAGGGCGTCTACGCGGGGCTGCGGCCGCTGCTGGCCGGCGAAAGCGATTCCACCGCGAAGCTCTCCCGCGAACACGTGGTGGCCCACCCCGTGCCGGGTCTCGTGGTGGTGGCGGGCGGTAAATGGACCACCTACCGGGTCATGGCCAAGGACGCCGTCGACGAGGCGACGCGCAGCATGGACGAGCGTGTCCCGGCCAGCTGCACGGAATCCGTCCCGTTGCTGGGGGCGAGCGGTTTCAAGGCCGCGTGGAACCAGCGGAACCGGATGGCGGAGGAGACCGGCGTCCACGTTGCCCGGATCGAACACCTTCTCAACCGCTACGGTGCCATGACGCCGGAGGTCCTGGCGCTCATCGCCGACAGCCCGGAACTGGCCGAACCGTTGCCGGGCGCTGACGACTACCTGGCTGCCGAAGCCGTCTATGCGGCCACGCACGAGGGCGCCCGGCACGTCCAGGACGTCCTGACCCGCCGCACCCGGATTTCGATTGAAGCGTGGGACCGCGGTGTGTCCGCCGCTCCGGTAGTCGCTAAACTAATGGGAGACGTTCTCGGCTGGAGTGATGCGCAGCGCGAGGGCGAAATCAAGCACTATCTGGCCCGGGTTGATGCCGAGCGCCTGAGCCAACAGCAGCCGGACGACGAATCCGCCGACGCCGCACGGCTGGGCGTGGAGGACATCGTGCCCCTGCGCTAAGACTCAGCGCCGGCCGGCAGTGCAGGATTACAACGCTAGTCATTGGACTGCCGGCCGGCGTCACTGACGCCACTTCGAAGGGACATCTCTTGGCGGAACCACTGGACCGGTACGACGCCGAGCTCACCACACCCGAGATGGTGATCCTCGAAATGGATGCCACGGACAAGCTCGACGCCACTGCCCAGCTCGCTGAACGCATGCATGCTGCCGGACGTATCTCCGATCTCGAGGGCTTCCTCAAGCAGGTCAATGCCCGGGAGCACCAGCTCGCCACCGGCCTGCCCGGCGGTGTCGGCCTGCCGCACGCCCGCAGCGAGCTCGTGTCACAGACATCCATCGCGGTCGGCATCACGAAGTACGGCAGGGCGCTGGACTTCGGCGCGGCCGACGGCCCGGCCACAGTGATTCTGCTCATCGCCACCCCGGCGAGCTCCTTTTCCGATCACCTCGAAGTGCTGGCGACGCTGGCACGCTCACTGTCGAAAGAGTCCTTCCGCGAATCGCTCCGCCGCGCCTACGACGCCGAAGTGATCGCCGAACTGATCAATTCCAGCCTGGTGTTCTTCGACCACTGAGATTGGGGCAGGCCCTTTCGTGTCGACTCCGTCGCCACGCAGGGACCCGGCTGCCCCACTCTAGGGGCAGGCCCTTTCGTGTCGACTCCGTCGCCACGCAGGGACCCGGCTGCCCCACTCTCGATGGCCCGTTTCGCTGTTCTACACAGGGACGAAGTACCTTTAAGGGGTGCTGAAAACTGCCCTCAAACCCCGCTGGATCGCAGGACTCGTGTTCGCGATCGCCATTTCCGGGGTCTTTGTGCTGCTCAGCCAGTGGCAATTCGGCCGTTCAACGCAGGCCGAAGCCCCGGTCTCCACCACAACGGAGCAAACGCGGCAGCTCACCTCGGTCCTGCAGCCGGGTGGTTTCTTCCCCGGATCCGTGGCTGACCAGATGGTCTCCGCCACCGGCAGCTACGACCCCCAGAAGCAGGTCCTCGTCCCCGGCCGGCTCAATGACGGGGCGAAGGGCTACTGGATCGTGTCGGCCTTCGCCGTCAAGGATGCCCCGGCCCTGAAAGGCGGCGGGGCCACACCGCAGACCTGGATTCCGGTCGCACGCGGATGGGTGGCGGATCCCGCGGACGCCGTGGCGCCGCCGTCGGGCACCATCGAACTGACCGGGCGGCTGTTGCCGTCCGAGTCCCCGCTGCCGCGGACGGATCCCGGACCCGGCCGCGCCAGCGCCGTCTCGGTTGCCGAACTCATCAACGACTGGAACGTCAGCAGCTACCCGGGCTTTGTCGCAGCGACCACCGAACTGGCCGGCGGCACCGACGTCGGGGCCGCGGCCGCAGGCGGCGACGTCAAACCCCTCCGGATCGGCCCGCAGCCGCCCGCGCAGCAGGTCAACTGGCTCAACCTCTTCTATTCCGTGGAATGGGTGGTCTTCGCCGGTTTCGCGTTGTTCATCTGGTGGCGGCTCGTCAAGGACGACTACCGCCGCGACCTCGAAGACGCGCTCGACGAGGAAACGGCCGGCGAAGAGCCCCCAACCGACCGCCACGCGGCCCACCACAACGCGGCCCACCACCAGGCGGCCCACCACCAGGCGGCCCAAGCGCCCACCGACTCCCATCCCACAGCCCCCCAACCCACAGACCCGAGAGTGCAATCATGATCGAGCCCCAGCCCGCCATCCAGCCGCAGTCCACCAACGGCACGGGGAAAGCCGGGAAGAAGCGCCGCTTCGGCGGCACCGAGGCCCAAATCCGGTCCGCCCTGAAGTTCTACAAGGTGCTCGCCTACCTGACGGGCACGATGCTGCTGCTGCTCTGCGCCGAACTGATCGCCCGGTACGGCTTCGGTCAGTACCTCTTCGCCGGCGGCACCAACGCCGTCACCGGCCAGCCGTTCGGCCTCGGATTCGCCGACGCCGAGCCGCCAGGGGTGATCGGGGGCGTCAACCTCTCCATCACGGTCCTGATCGTGCACGGCTGGATGTACGTCGTGTACCTGATTTCCAACTTCCGGCTGTGGTCGCTCATGCGCTGGCCGTTCACCAAGCTGGTGGTTATGGCCCTGGGTGGCGTCGTGCCGTTCCTGTCCTTCTTCGTCGAGAAGAAGTTCCACGCCGAGGTCGAGGCCGAACTCGCAGCAAACCCGCAGGCGCCCCAGCGGTACTGAACCCCTCCTGGCCCGGCGCCCTTCCTGATCCGTCCCGATCAGTCCTTCCGGGTCAGTGACTCGACGCCGGCGGCCGCCGTCGGGCATGTGAGTTCGCTTACCTCGGCCCGCGATTCGGGCCAGCACCGGCTTCTCAATGTGCGGGCGGGCAGCGGCGCAAAGTAGGCTAGTGGGGTGACTACTCCCACTGCATCCCAGACGTCCCACAGGCCGGTTCTGGTTGTTGACTACGGTGCCCAGTACGCGCAGCTGATTGCCCGCCGCGTCCGGGAAGCGAATGTGTATTCGGAAGTGGTTCCGCATACGTACAGCACCGAGCAGCTGCTGGCCAAGAACCCCGCCGCGATCATCCTCTCGGGCGGGCCCTCGAGCGTCTACGCCGACGGCGCCCCCAGCGTCGGTGCCGACCTCTTCGAGGCCGGCGTCCCGGTCTTCGGCATCTGCTACGGCTTCCAGGCCATGGCCAACGCCCTCGGCGGCAAGGTGGCCCAGACGGGCCTGCGCGAATACGGCGCCACCGAGACCACCACCCTCGGCGAGGGCCGCTCCATCCTGGCCGGCATGCCCCAGCACCAGAGCACCTGGATGAGCCACGGCGACTCCGTCCACGAAGCCCCCGAGGGCTTTGAGGTCCTGGCGACGACGGCGGGCGCCGACGTCGCGGCCTTCGCCAATGAGGACAAGCGCCTCTACGGCGTCCAGTGGCACCCCGAGGTCAAGCACTCGGCCTACGGCCAGCAGGTCCTGGAAAACTTCCTCTTCAAGGGCGCCGGGCTGGAACCGAACTGGACCACCGGCAACATTCTGGAAGAACAGGTCCAGCGGATCCGTGACCAGATCGGCGACGCCAGGGTCATCTGCGGCCTCTCCGGCGGCGTCGACTCGGCTGTGGCCGCCGCCCTGGTACAGCGCGCCGTCGGCGACCAGCTGACCTGCGTCTTCGTGGACCACGGGCTGTTGCGCGAGGGCGAAGCCGAACAGGTCGAACGCGACTTCGTGGCCGCCACCGGCGTCAAGCTCTACGTCGCCAACGAGCAGGAGCGCTTCCTGAGCGCCCTTGCCGGCGTCAGCGATCCCGAGACCAAACGCAAGATCATCGGCCGCGAATTCATCCGCGCCTTCGAGGAAGCCGAACTGGCGATCATCGCCGAGGCAGCGGCGCACGGGGAGAAGATCAAGTTCCTCGTCCAGGGCACCCTGTACCCCGACGTCGTCGAATCCGGCGGCGGCGAGGGTGCGGCCAACATCAAGAGCCACCACAACGTGGGCGGGCTCCCCGAGGACCTGCAGTTTGAACTGGTTGAACCGCTGCGCGCCCTGTTCAAGGACGAGGTCCGCGCGGTCGGTGCCCAGCTCGGCCTGCCGCAGGAAATCGTCGGCCGCCAGCCCTTCCCCGGCCCGGGCCTCGGCATCCGGATTGTCGGCGATGTCACCAAGGAACGCCTGGACCTGCTCCGCAAGGCCGACGCGATCGCCCGCGCCGAGCTGACCGCGGCCGGACTGGATGACGAAGTGTGGCAGATGCCCGTGGTGCTGCTGGCGGACGTCCGCAGCGTGGGCGTCCAGGGCGACGGCCGCACTTACGGACACCCGATTGTCCTGCGCCCCGTGTCCTCCGAGGACGCCATGACCGCCGACTGGTCGCGGCTGCCCTACGATCTCCTGGCCCGGATTTCCAACCGGATCACCAACGAGGTGGAAGGCGTCAACCGCGTGGTGCTGGATGTGACCAGCAAGCCGCCGGGAACCATCGAGTGGGAATAGCAATCTGAGTGGCCGGCCTTTCGAGGCCGGCCATTTCATTTTGTTCCTGACAATGTTTCTGACAATTCAGCCTGAATTTCGCACCGCCCAGTGTTGCGGCCCCGCACCTGCGGGGGATTCGGGCTACCCTCGAAAGCATGCCGGTATGGTCCAAGGCGTCCCGCGCGAGCCTGGCAACCGCGACCACACAAGATGCGGCCAGGGAAAGCGCGGACGCAACACAGACGAGCGTTGATACGACGAACCCGCCAGAGTCGAGCCCGCCGCGGTCCGGCACAGAGAAGTCGAGCACAGAAAAGAAGGCAGCAGTGTCAGTTGGTCAAGGCCACCCCGAGGGCTCCGAGGAGTTCAGGAAATGGCTGTCGGGGCTCAAGCCCGTCACCGGTGCAGATACCATGCTGCGCTTCACCAAGACGCCCGAAGGCTCAATTGACCTGACTCATGCCCATCCCTCGGGGCTCGCCCAGCTGATGGCAGGGCGGCGTACCCGGCTCTCGACCCTGATCCGCGACCGCCAGCAATTCGTTGTCGCGGCCAGGGCATCACGAAACCTGCGCTCCAAGATTTTCGAACTCGCCAATGACCGCGGCATCGACGCGGGGTATTTCTCCGCCGGCACGGTCGTCTGGACGTCCGCCGTCGGCGGTAAGCCGCAACGGATCTCGGCCCCGGTCATGCTCACCGCCATATCCCTCACGGTGCGCCCCGGCGAGGACGACTATGAGTTGCAGCTCACCGAACAGGCGCAGATCAACCCGGCGCTGGTCCGGCACCTCAAGACCGTCCACGGGATCGTTTTCGACGTCAACGCGGTGACGCGGATGGCGTACAGCACGGCCCGTTACGACCCGCAGCCCGTTCTGGACCGCCTGGGCACCCTGGTCCAGCCGATTCACGGCGCGGAGGTCGAACACAACCTGCTCGTCTCCACCTTCGCCGACCTCTCCGGCAACCTCGATGATCCGTGGATCAACCAGAACAACCCCCTGGTCACCGCGCTGGCCCGGTCCGGTTCCGGCGAACTGGTCGACGTGCCTGCTCTGGAACCCGGCCGCTTCCCCAGCACGGACGACCGTGACCCCGCCGACGAGCTTCTGCTGCTCGACGCCGACACGGACCAGCAGTATGTGGTCGACGCCGTCCGGGCGGGCGACTCGCTGGTGGTCAGCAGCCCGCCGGGCACGGGCCAGACCCAGACAGTCATCAACACCATCGGCGCCCTGGTGGACGAGGGCAAGTCCGTCCTGGTGGTTGGCGACAGGCGGGCCAGCCTCGCCGAGATCTCCGGGCAGCTGGATGGCCTCGGCCTGGATTCGGTCCTCTTGCAGCTGACGGGCAGCGCCAGCCCGCTGCAGCTGAAGGGCCAGCTGGTCCGGGCGATCGTCCGCAACGAGAAGTCGCTGCAGCCGCAACTGAGCAACCTGCACGCCACCCTGACCGGCCACCGCCACGCCCTCATGGACCACGTAGCCTCCCTGCACAACGTCCGGGCGCGCTGGGGTTGCTCGCCGTATGAGGCCATGCAGTCCCTTGCAGAGCTGACCTCCATCCAGCCGGCACCGGCGACGACCGTCCGGCTCAAGCGCAGCGTGCTGGACAATATCCGGGACCGCGAGGAGCTCGCAGGCCGGCTCCGCCGCGCCGCCGAGCTCGGCAGCTTCAGCCGGGCGTCGACCACCAGCCCCTGGCACGGCGCGCGCCTGCTGACCCGCAAGGAGACGCAGGAAGCGCAGGGCGTTGCCCAGTCCGTTGCGGAAAAACTGCCGTTGCTGCGCGGGCGCATGGATGCCGTGGCGGAACACGCAGAGATCCGGCTCGGCCGGACCTTCGCCGAATGGGGCGAGCAGATCGAACTTCTCGTGGCCGTCCGCGAAAGTCTGGACAAGTTCACTCCCGACATCTTTGACCGGCCCGTCCACGACCTGATCTCGGCCACCGCGTCCTCTGCCTGGCGCAGGGAACGCGGGATCGAAATGCCGTCCATGCAGCGCTCACGCCTGCGCAGGGTGGCCAAGGAGTACGTCCGGCCCGGCGTGCACATCGCGGACCTGCACAGCTCCCTGGTCCTCGTGCAGGAACAGCGCGCCGCCTGGTCCGGCTACGCGACCACGCAGCGGCACCCGGCCGTGCCGTCCGGGCTGGCTGAAATCAGCGGCCTTTACCGGGAGCTCGCAGCGGAACTGGCTGAACTGGGCCTGGCTGTCAAGCACACCGCCGCCGGCGGCGACTTGGACCGCGCACCCTACGACGAACTCCTGCCCCGGGTGCGGCGGCTCGTCGCCGACACCGCGACCCTTGAAACCCTTCCGGAGCGCACGCTGCTCGTCGAAAGCATGCGAGAGCATGGCCTGGGCGAGCTTCTCGCCGACCTTGCCGAGCGCGAGGTCCCGGAGGGTTCGGTGACCGCCGAACTCGAGCTGGCCTGGTGGCAGTCGGCCCTGGAGGCCATGATCAGCGGCGATGACTACCTCGCCATGTCCGACGGCGACGCCCTGCGCCAGCTTGAGGCGGAGTACCGTCTCGCGGACAACGCCCATATCGCCAGCGGCGCTGCCCGGCTGCGCTGGAACCTGTCTGAGCGCTGGCGCGCTGCCATCGCGGCGTACCCCCGCCAGGCCGAGCTGTTGCGCAGCCTGCTGAAGGACGGCCGGGTGACCCTGGCAGCCCTGAGCGGCCAGGCGCAGGAGCTGCTGCCCACCCTGGTACCGGTGTGGTCCGTCAGCCCCTACCTCATGACGGGCCTGCTGCCGATCGAGCAGACCTTCGATGCCGTCGTGATCCTCGACGCCGAGACGACCTCGTTGCAGGCCGTCCTCCCGGCGATCGCCCGGTCCCGGCAGGTCATCGCCTTCGGCGACGAACAGATCGCCAGCCCCCGGACCTTTACCGTGGGCGTCGAACGGCTCGCCGCGGGGGAGAGCTCCTACCAAAGCGTTGAGAGCTCGTACCGGGCACTCTCTGCCGTGCTTCCGGTCTGGAACCTGAGGACCGTGTACCGTGCGGTCGATGAAGACCTGGTGCGCCAGCTCAGCAAGGGTTTTTACGGCGGGGAACTCACCCGCCTCCCGGAGGGCCAATCCGCCACAGGGCTGGACCGTACCCTCAGCGTGGAGTACCTCCCCGACGGCACGGGGCTGCCCAGCGCTGACCACGACGGCGTCGAATCGGTTGTTGCCGAGGTCAACCGCGCGGTGGAGCTGGTCTTCGAGCACGCCCGGCTCCGCCCCCGGACGTCGCTGGCCGTGGTGACCGGCAGCCTTCGCCATGCCGCCCGGATCGGCGAGGCCATCAGGGCGCAACTGCCCAACTACCCCATGCTGGGCAGCTTCTTCACTGCGGGGGATGAGTCCTTCCGCGTAGTGGATCTGGAACGGGCCCAGGGCCTGGTCCGCGACCACGTCATTTTTTCCCCGGGCTATGGCCGTACCCCGCATGGGCGCACCCTCCACAGCCTCGGGCCGCTTTCCGCCGAAGGTGGCCGAGCAAAATTCGCCCTGGCGATGACGCGTGCCCGCCGGTCCCTGCACGTGCTCAGCTGCTTCCGGCCCGAAGACCTTGATGTCAGCCGCCTCAGCCACGGCGCCGTGGACTTCTACGAGCTCCTGGACCGTGAGATCGCGGGCAACACGGATCTTGGCAGCCCCGCCTCCCGGGCCGCGGCCAGCGAGCAGGCGCTCGGCGCCGATCCGCTCGTGGCCGACCTGGGTGACCGGCTCCGGGCCCGCGGGGCACGTGTGTGGCACCAGTACGACGGCGTCCTGAACATGGTGGCGGCCGCCGATCCGATGACCACGATCGGCCAGGACGATGCGGAGATTCCCCGTCCGGTGGCGATCGAGTCGGACGGTACCAGCCACTACCGGCGAATGAGCGTCCGCGAACGGAGCAGGCTCCGGCCGCAGCTCCTGGAGCGGCTTGGCTGGCGGTACATGCCCCTGTGGACCATAGAGGTCTTCACCGACCCCTCGGCCTGCGCCGACCGGATTGGCGGCTACCTCGGGTTGGAGAAGCCCGCCGTGTCCAGCCGGCTGCGGACATCGCACGGGTTCTTCGACGACGGCATCGAACACCTGGCGATCGACGAGGCGCGGGCCGCCGAGTACCACGTGGCGGCCGAACCCTCGGGACAGGTGTTCCGCGGCCATGAAACTGCCGGCCAAGAATTCCGCCGGCAGGCACCAGCATCAGCAATGACAGGCAATACAGGCAGTAAGGAGGCCGGCGGCATGAGTGCAGACGGCATCACTGGCAACACCGGCAAGACCGGCAACACGAACGACGCCGGCAACACGAACGACGCCGGCGCCACCGGCGCCCGCGAAGCCGGCGCGGCGGGCGCCGCGGCCGACACCGCGGGGCCGAAGACCGGTGAGTCGACGGGGGCCGCGGCCGACACCGCAGGGTCGAAGGCCGGCGAATCGACCGGGGAATCGACCGGCGACGGGCCGGACCAGGAGGCCGCGAAGGAGACGTCGCGCCGTTCGGACGCACAGGCCACCGTTCCGGAGGGTGTGCTGCCGAACAAGGCGGCGGAAGACGACCCCCGGCGCTGGGGTGACCAGCCTGATAATTACGATCACGACGCCTGGCTCCAGGAACAGAAGCCGCCGCACTGGGGCTGACGGGCCGCGCCCGCAGCCCAGAGCCTGCGGGCGCGGCCCGCGTCGGAGCCTACGGCCCGGGCCACTGGCCCGGCGGAAACGCCCTGCTGGCTGGACGGCTAGCCCGGCGGTGACGCCACAAGCACGAAAAACAATTTGCCCTGGGTAGACGCGCCCGCCAGCCTGCGGGCCTGGTCGGCCGTCGCTGCCACCACCACCAGCCCGTCAGTCTCCGCAGTGGCGGGCCAGGAGCCGGCTTTGCCGCCCTGCGTCGACGTCCAGAGCACTGGTACGGCTTCGGCCAGGATTTGGCTTTCGCCGGGTTGTTCCATGCCGTTGCCGGCAGTGAGCACCACGTTGACGAGCTGCCCGGGGGAGACCAGCTGGATGGAGGCCGGATCTGCCATCCTCAGCGGCACGGCCGCAGAGCCTCGCGGGCTTCCGGCGAGCAGGCCCGGTCCCAGGATCTGGGCGTCGGTGAGGAGCTGGCCCTGGCGCAACGGTGCGGCCAGCTGTTTTCCCTCGAACGCGGTCTCGCTGCCGGGGCTGCCCGCAGGAATAAGGCCGGGTGGCACGCTGATCCTACTGAGATCGCCGGGTTCCAGGGACTTTCCAGCGGGCAGATCGGCCGCGGCGGCGAAGGCTGCGACAGTGTCAGTGGGCGCTGGAGCCAGTTGCTGAACTGTCAGTCCGGCGGGGATGCAGAACAGGAGGGCCGCGATAAGCCGCCGGTTCCGATTCAGCCAGCCGCGCAGGCGGCGCCACGACGGACGGCCGCGGGGCGGACGCCGGCGGGGTTTCACGGGACCGATCCGGCTCCGGAACGGAAGGCCTGCGGCGGAAAACGTGGCGGCAGGAAGGCTCGTTGGACGGATACCGGTACGGGACCAGCGGCCGGGGCCAGCTTCAGGCATTGCGGCGCGGAAAGGCCTGAACAAAGGCGTGGAAGACGGCACAGGCGCCGCCGGGGCAGCCGTCTTGAACGAAGGCGGGGAAACCGCGGTGAGGAAAAGTTCCATGCCGCCACGCTACGGATCCGCGCAGAGCGGCGGCAGCCGCGGAACGTCCTATGTGGACAACGGCAACAGCGGCAACGGCAACAGCGGACAGGGATTCAGGCAGTGCCCAGAATCAGCCGGCCGGAGCCCAGCCGGCGGCCGGCGCCAATCCGGCAGGTACCTTAGCTGGCCGCTGCGGCGGGCGCGGGGCTGGCCGCGGGAGCTGCAGGAGCCGGGGAAACCGTGCTGCCCTTGGCGTCGCGCGAATCGGTCCGGTAGAAGCCGGAGCCCTTGAACACTACGCCGACGCTGTTGAACTTCTTGCGCAGCGTGCCCTGGCACTCGGGGCAGGACGTCAAGGAGTTGTCGCTGAACGACTGCACGATCTCGAAGGCGTGGCTGCAGTCCTTGCAGGCGTATGCATACGTGGGCACTGGAAATCCTCCTCAGGGGCAATCGAGCAGGTCCCGTACTGCGGAGTCCGGATCACCGCCGATATGTCTATCGACCTGTTCCGTCCTTAGCAGTCGCAGGGCCTGAGTGCCAATTCTATCACCTTGGCGGGGTCCCGGATCAGGCGGGCCGGGATCGGCCGAGCCGGACGATCCCGCCCGGGGTCAGCGCCGTGTCGACTTTCCGGTCGAACGACTCCGCGGGGATGCTGCCTGCGGGCAGCACCTCCGTGTCATAGACGACGGCGGCAGTCGGCAACGCGACAGCGTCGGCCGCAGGGTCGGCCGCCCCGGCGTCCGCCCCGTCGGATGCGGAGGACATGGCAGCCAGGGCGGCAAGGAACTTGTCGTAGTAGCCGCCGCCTTGCCCGATTCGGTTGCCCGAGAAATCCACCGCGGTGGCCGGCAGGAAGATTGCGGTGGCGTCCCGCATGACTTCGGTTCCGTGGCGCTCTCCGACAGGCTCCTGGATGGGCGCGTACCGGCTGCGGACAAACCCGGACTGGGGAGTCCAGTACACCCAGCTGAGCTCGATGTCGGGTTCGCAAACGGGCAGCAGCACCCGGTGCCCGGCCTCGACCAGGGCAGTCAGCAGTGGCAATGTGGGCGGTTCGGCACCCACCCCGAGGTACGCCGCGAAGGTGCCCTGGCGGCCGCGGCCAAGCCCGGAGGCCCAAGCGAGCCCGTGGCTGGCGATGCCCGCCGCGGCGGTGTCCTGTGCGGCCAGCGGGAGTGCGGAACGCGCCGCCCTGTGGCTGGAGCGAATTTCCTCTTTTGACGCCATCTTGGCCCGTCCTCTGCCTTTTGCGGCCGCGCTGCACCGGGGGGCCCGGCAGGCGGTTCGCATAATGATTACGCAATGATTGGTCCCTCCGTTAGATTAGTCGTGTGAATACACCCATCGCTTCCGTCCGCAAGGCCGTTATCCCCGCCGCGGGCCTTGGTACCAGGTTTCTCCCGGCCACAAAGGCCATGCCCAAGGAAATGCTGCCTGTCGTTGACAAGCCGGCCATCCAGTACGTCGTCGAGGAGGCCGTGAATGTCGGCCTGAACGACATCCTGATGATCACTGGCCGCAACAAGCGGGCGTTGGAGGACCACTTCGACCGCGTCCCCGCGCTGGAGTCCACCCTGGAGGCGAAGGGTGACACTGCGAAGCTCGAATCCATCCAGGCCGCCAGCAACCTCGGTGACATCCACTACGTCCGCCAGGGCGATCCCATGGGCCTCGGCCACGCCGTCCTCCGGGCCAAGCAGCACGTCGGGCATGAGCCGTTCGCCGTCCTCCTTGGAGATGACCTCATTGACGCCCGCGATGAGCTCCTCAGCACCATGATCGAGGTCCAGGCCAAGACCGGCGGGTCAGTGGTCGCTCTGATCGAGGTGGACCCGTCCCAGATCAGTGCCTACGGCTGCGCGGACGTCGAGGCAATCGGCGGTGAGGACTACGTCCGCATCAACCAGCTCGTGGAGAAGCCCGATGTCGCGGACGCCCCGTCCAACCTGGCCGTGATTGGCCGCTACGTGTTGCACCCGGCCGTCTTTGAAGTGCTGGAGCGCACCGCGCCCGGCCGCGGCGGGGAAATCCAGCTCACGGACGCCCTGCAGGAACTCTCGGCCGGCACCGGCGAGGGCTACGGCGTGTACGGCGTCATCTTCCGCGGCCGCCGCTACGACACCGGCGACAAGCTCAGCTACCTCAAGGCCTGTGTCCAGCTCGCCTGCGACAGTGAGGACCTCGGCCCGGGCCTGCGCGAATGGCTGCCCGGCTTCGCGTCCAGCCTGGCCCCCAGCCTCGCCAAATAACTCCCGTGGGGGGCAGCTTCACCTGGCCGGTGACCTTGGAGAGCGGCGAAATCGTGTTGCGCCCGATCCGGTACCGGGACCGCAAGGAGTGGACAGCGCTCAGGTCCCGCAACTGCGAGTGGCTGGCCCCCTGGGAGGCATCGAACCCGGTCCCCGGCGGCGGCCTGCCGGACTACCGGCAGATGGTGCGCTCGCTCAAGGCCCAGGCCGCGCAGGCCACGGCCCTGCCGTTCGTCATCGCGGAATGGACACCAGACCATCAGGCGCCGGTGATCGTGGGGCAGCTGACGGTGTCCTCGATTGTCTGGGGGTCGGCCATGATGGCGACGCTTGGCTATTGGGTCGACAAGGAACGGGCCGGCCGGGGGATCGCCCCGACCGCCGTGGCCATGGCGACCGACTATTGCTTCGGCGCCCTTGGCCTGCACCGCATGGAGATCAACATCAGGCCGGAGAACGCGCCGAGCCTGCGCGTGGTGGAAAAACTCGGGTTTCGTGATGAGGGATTCCGGCCCAGGTTCCTGCACATCAACGGTGAATGGGCAGACCACCGGACGTTCGCGCTCACGGCTGAGGAAGTGCCGGAAGGCCTCCTCGCGCGGTGGCTGAGAACCCGCCAGTCCTGAGGCCCATGAGAGCCGCCTGACCAGCCACGACGCCCCGACGCCGGCCAGTCGCCGCTGCGCGCGCGACACACCCCTGACAATGCGGGGCAGCACCCCATATACCTCATACGGTTTTGAGTGTGGACTTCCCTCTTAGCAGCTCTGTGATCCTTGTCATTGCTGTTGCGCTCTGGATCGTGTGGGTGGCGCCTTACGTTCTCCGGAACGGACGCCACCAGCTGCAGCCTGCAGGCGACTTCCTGGCGGATGTCATTGACATGGAACCAGCAGATCCACATGCGGGGAAGGTTATGAAAATGGCGGCGCAGCAGGAGAAACCCATGATCAGCACACAGCGCGCAGACCCGGCCGGCGGCACACCTGGGACTGGGGCGGGCAAAGCGGCGACCCCTCGGGTGAATCCGATTGCTGCGTCGGGCTCCCCGGCATTCCGGATTCGTTGGGCGCGGCTGGTGCTGGCGGTAGCCGGGCTCCTGGCTCTCCTCACGGCAGTGGTGTCCGGAGCCCTTCGGCTTTTCGGCATCGGTTCAGGCTGGCTGCCGGTGACCGCCCTCCTGGGCGCCTTCGCCGCAGTGGCGCTGCTTCGTCGTCTTGCCGTCCGCGATCGCCGGCGGAAGATGAACGCTGCATTCCGTGCAGCCATGGGCAGCCCGGAACGCACCCCTGCGCGGCCGTCGGTGCCCGAACAGACCCCCTCCCTTCCCGACGGACGTCCCGCTGCCCGGCCGGAAAGCCCGCTCTTCGACGCCGAAGCGGGCCGCGACACGCCCGAGCCCGCGCCGAAGCCGCTGACCGCACTGGAACTCCGCCAGGCCGCCCTCGCTGAAGCCGTCGCCTCTGGGGATGCCTCGGCGGCCATGGCAGCCGACGCGGGTGCAGTAGCGGAGGGCACGAGCTGGGAGCCCGTCGAGGTTCCCAAGCCCACCTACGTCGAAGCCCCGAAGGCCGAACGTGCAGCCCCAATGCCCCTTGACCTTCCCGAGGCGCCGAAGGCCGTAGGGAAACCGTCTCTCAAGCAGGCCTCGGCGCGACCGGCGGCGTCCGATCCGCAGACCGCCGACGATTCTGAGACTAAGCAGCTCAGCAAGGCCCAGAGCGCCTTGAGCAACCTGGATGATGTCCTCCAGCGGCGCCGCGCCTGATCCGACCCGTCCTTCCGGAGATTACCCCGGGCAGCCAGCGATGGCGGCCCGGGGTTTTTCATGTCCCCGCAGCGTCGCCGGTGGGCTTCGCTGCGGTAGCCTCGGGTCATGACAAGGATCTGCGTTGCCGGTGGAACCGGGCAAGTGGGCCGAGTAGTGGTGCGCCTGGCCGTCGACGCCGGGCACGCCGTGGCCGTCCTCAGCCGCAACCCGCCGGGGGCCGGCGCCGCCGGTAACATCCCGGGCGCGGAATACTTCCGCGGGGACGTCACGACGGGAGAGGGGATAGCGGCCGCCCTGGCCGGCGCCGACGTCGTGATCGATTGCCTGGAAGGGCGCGCCGGGAAGGCGCGCAAGAACTTCGCCGACGGCGGTGCGCGGCTTCTGGCCGCTGCACAGGACGCGGGAACGGCCAGAGCCGTCATGCTGTCCATCGTGAACTGCGATCGCAGCAACTCCTCCTTCTACCGGTCGAAAGCTGCCAAAGAACACGCCTACGAGCTGTCCGGACTCGAGACCGTGGTGGTCCGGGCCACCCAGTTCCACTCGTTGCTCGCGATGATGTTCGACGCCGGCTCAAAGCTGCGGATCATCCCCGTGGTCAGAGGTGCCCGGTTCCAGCCGGTATCGCCGGCCGACGCAGCCGCGGTTCTGCTGGAGACCGCCCTTGAGCCGGCGTCCGTTCCAGCCGCGGGCCCGCGGCACCGGGTACTGAACCTCGGCGGCCCCGAATCCAAAGACATGGTCGACTTTGCCCGGGAATGGCAGCGGGCCACTCGCGCAAAGGGTCAACTCGTGCGCTTACCACTGCCCGGCGCGATGGGCCGCTACCTGCGCGAGGGGTTGAACCTGGTGCCGGAGGCGCGACACGGCACCGAGACTTTCCGGGGCTGGCTGGAAAACAGCGCAGATAGTTTGTAGCCTAGGGACACCGGCAACGCCGTTCCGTCAGGACCGGCGTTGCTTCGGGGCTATAGCTCAGTTGGTAGAGCGCTTCGTTCGCATCGAAGAGGTCAGGAGTTCGAATCTCCTTAGCTCCACAGATCTAAAGGGTTTTTGAACCTTTGAGTGCTCGAATAAATACTTTGATAACACTTTGCTTCAGAACCTTGCTCAGCCGGGGCTATACATTTCTGTGTCATGCGCTCAGTGTAGTGAGGACCAGCACGATCTCTTAGGATTTCCAACGCTGAGCAAGCCGCGGATGTGGACAGGGGAAGGCGTGAGCATACGGCAGCGTTTGTACCCCGACGATGCCGGAACGACAGGCCCGGATAGGAATCATACGCCGGGTAGCCTGACCGTTCGGGATTTTCGACGAGGTATTCCCTAGCCCAACGTTCGGCCACATCGTAGGAGACCGTAAGACCGCCAATCGTCAGTGTCAGCATGGAGCCACCCTAGCGACGGCACGCTGAAGAACTCTTGTTGGCGCGCTGCCAACCCAGGCCTTAGATGATTTCGTCCATGGCAGGGCCATGTCCTGATTTGACGAAGCGTAGGGCTGGTCGGCGTCGGTGAAAGGGGCCACGAAGAGGCTCGGGACGGGTTTTCCGTCCGGCCCGACGACCTTTCCGGTGATGATGGAATCGTAGGCTAGCGCCTGGGCCGGTGCCGCTCCGGCGACAAGAGCAAGATCTCCGTCAAGGTCACCTCCACGATCGAAGGCAAGATCCTGACGACCCAGACGATCAACACCCCGACGAAAGTGGCCACTGCGCCCCTGGTTGCGGCCACCCCGACGATTTCCGGCACCCTGAAGCCCGGCAACGTCCTGACCGTCAAGCGCGGCACCTGGACCTGGGGCACTGCCTTCACGTACCACTGGCTCCGCAACGGCGTCCCGATTCCCGGGGCCACAGATTCGACCTACAAAGTCCGGACCGCCGACAAGGGGACCAGGATCACGGTCCGGGTTACCGGCTCGCGCCTCGGCTACACCACGGTCACCAAAACGAGTGGCGCCTACGCCGTCCGCTGACACGTCGGTGCTACTTGCCGGCGGGGACGGAGAGGCCGGGCTAGCTGTACCCGTGGTGGAGGACGGCGCACAGCTGGGCGTTGCGGGTGCCGACCCGGCTGGTCTTCCCGGTCTTGTGGTGCCGGCTGTCTGGTCGGCGTGGACACCGGCGGCCTCGGTGCCGACGCTGCATTCGCGGACGGCTGGAGATCGCCGCTGTCATTCAGTGCTCAATCATCGCGTCATCGGGCCGATAGGCACTACGATCTGCTATGGGGCCGGGGAGCCGGCTAAAAGACTGGGGGAAAATTGAACACGAAGACCATCCGTCTCGGAGCCGCCGGGGCACTCATCGCCCTGTCCCTGGCCGGGTTTGCCGTTCCGACGCACGCCGCAACCGAAGCGTCTTGCGGTCCCATCGTTGATTCGGTCAAGATCTGCACGTCGCCGGACGGGACGCGGTATCCCGTGCTGCTCAACAGCGCGGCCTCCGGCCCCCGGCCCACTGTCGACGGAGCCCTGTTGGTAGGTAACACCCTGAGCGTTTTTGACGGCGCCTGGGACCCCTCGGACGCGAGGCTCACGCACCAGTGGGTGCGCAACGACGTTCCCATCCTCGGCGCTGCGGGCACCAATTACACGCCCACCAGGGCGGACATCGGCAAGTACGTCCGAGTCAAGACCACAGCGACGGCACCGGGCTATGCCACGACAACCATGTGGTCCCTCAAGACCGCGGCTGTCACGAGCGCCGCCGGCGCCGTTCCGTCGGTCAAGGCGCCGGCGACCGTAGGGGTCAGCCGGCGCGACAGCGACACGGACGCGCCCAACCCCATCCTGGACGCCGCCCCCGGCATCTGGGCTGGTGCCCCGGGCATCAGGTTCCGTTACCAGTGGCTCCGGGACGGTACGGCCATCCCTGGCGGCACCGCGGCATCGTTCAACACGACCGGCGAGGGGAAAGCCCTGTTCAGCGTCAGAATTACCGGTTACGCCGCGGGCTACGATCCGGCCACCCTGACCTCCGCCGGGGTAGCCATCTCACCCTGGAACCCGACACCCGGTGCCGTGGTCACGGGGAGCACCGGGCTCGGGGATGTCCTCACCGGAGTTGATGACGTTCCCTGGATCGACTTCAACGGCCGGGGCGAGACGGACTACGCGCACGTCTATCAGTGGCTGCGTGACGGTGCGGCAATCCCTGGCGCCACCGATCTGACCTACACGATAACCGCCGAGGACCAGGGGCACACCCTGGTCCTGTTCACCGACACGGACACATTCGATGCATACTCCAACGCGGTGGTTGTTCCGGTTGCTGAGGTGCCGTCGGTCCCGGACGTTGAGCTGAAGCCGCTGACGAACGTCACCAAACCGGTCCTGACCGGAACCGGCGTGGCAGGCACTCCGATGACCGTAACGGCCGGCACCTGGTCCGAGCCAGCCAACAAACTGACCGTCACCTACTACTGGCAGTCCCCAGACGGGAAGGTCTCAGCCACCGGCCCGACGTTCACCCCAAACATGACCCAGCTCGGGGCGACCGTCACGCTTATAGCGACCGCCACGGCTCCCGGCTACGAAACCGCCTGGGCAAAGGTCACCGCGCCCAAACCCGTGACCGCACCTGACCCGACCCAGACCAAAGCCCCCGCTATCCGCGGCACCGCGACCGTGAGGCAGAAGCTCACCGTCTCCGCGGGATCGTGGTCCGGCTATGCCCTGGGGCTGACCGAGACCCGCCAGTGGCTGCGTGACGGTACCCCGATCGCCGGCGCCACAGGCCGCGACTACACCCTGGTGGGAGCAGACTTCGGCAAGAAAATCTCAGTCAAGGTCACCTCCACCCTGGGCGGCAGGATCCTGAAGACCCAGACGACCGATGCCACGGCGAAAGTGGCCGCGGCGGTCCTGGTTTCGGCCACGCCGACGATCGCCGGCACCACCAAGGTGGGGAATGTGGTGACCCTGAAGCGGGGCACCTGGACCTGGGGCACCGCCTTCAAGTACCGCTGGTTGCGCAACGGCGTTCCGATCTCCGAAGCCACGGATTCGACTTACAAGGTCCGGACCGCCGACCGGGATAAGAGGATCACCGTCCGGGTCACCGGCTCTCGGCTCGGCTACACGACAGTCTCCCAGACCAGCGGAGCGTACTTCGCCCGCTGATCGCAGGCCTTGCCCAGGCGTGAGGCAAGGGATCCTGGCATCACCGGACGCCCTTCCTCGGAGTGTTCTTATTCCGGGCAGGGGGCTACCATCAACGACAGTGGCCGGGGATCCGGCTCAAAGACTGGGGGAAAATTGAACAAGAAGATCATCCGCCTCGGCATCGCCGGGGCATTCGCTGCGCTCTCGATGGCCGGCCTCGCTGTCCCGGCCCATGCCGATGACATATCCCAACCTGCCCCGCCCGTCACGACCTACCCCAAGGCGCCAGCCGGGCCTGCGGCCGCGGACGTGGAGCTGAAGCCGCTGTCGAACGTCACCGAGCCGGTCGTTACCGGGACCTTCATCACCGGCTCTGTGATGAAGGTTACGGCCGGAACCTGGTCGGAACCGACCGGCAATCTGACGGTCACCTACAGCTGGTTCTCCCCGGACGGGAAGGTGCTGGCCAGCGGCCCGAGGTTCACGCCAGGCGTGTCCGAGGTCGGTGCGACCGTCACAGTCCTCGTGACGGCCACAGCCCCGGGCTACGACACCGCCGAGGTGCGGGTCACGGCACCCAAGCCCGTGACCCTGCGTGACCCGGCCCAAACCAGACCGCCTTACATCCAAGGCACGCCGACCGTGGGGAAGGCCCTGACCGTCGTCCCCGGCCTCTGGGCACGTAATGAAATGAACGTGGTGCGTGAATCCTACCTATGGCTGCGCGACGGCGTGACGATCTCCGGGGCCACTGGCCGCCACTACACGCCTGTGGGTGCCGACTTGGGCAAGAAGATCGACATCTGGGTCACCTCGACGCTGAATGGCAGGATCTTGAAGACCCAAGGGGCCTTCTCTTCGGCGAAGGTGGCTGCCGGGACCCTGACTTCGTCCACGCCGACGATCGCCGGCACCGTCAAGGCCGGGAACGTCCTGACCGTGAAGCGGGGCACCTGGACCTTGGACTCGTCCTTCAAATACCGCTGGCTGCGCAACGGCGTCCCGATCTCGGGAGCCTGGTATTCGACCTACAAGGTCCGGACCGCCGACAGGGGCACCAAGCTCACCGTCAGCGTCACCGGTTCCAAGATCGGCTACAAGACCGTCACCACGACCAGCAGCGTGTATTCCGCCGGCTAATCCGGGAGCATCCTTGACCGAGCCTTTGCGGTTGGGGCATTCTCGCTTTGTAGCCTGTCAGTCACGGTGGTCCCGTGAGTCTGACGCAGCGTATGTTCCTCGACGAGGACCAGGCCCAGTTCACTGTCCTCCCGTCGGTATCCGTCCGGTGACTCCGCCGACCTGACGACCATCGGCGTGGCCTGGGGAGTGCCAACTGCCCGCACATAGGATCGGGGCATGAAAATAGATGCCGCGGCCGCTCCCGGTCACGCAGCTGGAGGGCCAGCCGAGCATCAATGACGTCCTGCTCGAGCTCGGCCAGGCGCGGGTGGTGCACCCTGCGCCGGGCACTGCCCACGAGCTGCACTTCTACTAGCAAGCGAATACGTGCCGCTCAGGCAACGGCCCGGGCGACGATCCTGCTCATCAGGCCCAGGTATGCTGCGCCGATCCGCTCCACCGTGGCGCGCGCGTCGGCGTCGTCCACCCAGCCGAAGAGTGAGCCGCCAGCGTCGCGGACAGCAACGGCCAGCTCCCCGTAGCGCATGCCAAGGACAGGCGTCCGGCCGGTGGGGGGGGCCTTCATGCCGGCCCGGAGGGTGGCGACCTCAGCTTTGAACCACGGCTACTGATTCGGACTGGCGGTGCAGGCGAGCATCACGAGCGACCGCATTGGAATTAACCCGATTCAATGGCGAGCTGAGGGCCAAACGCGACGTAGTCAGGGCAGGCGGTCGCCTGCATGAAGCCGGCCCAGCGCTGGTCCTGGACTCCGGCTGCGTTGACCGCATACCCGTGACCAGTGGCGAGCTGCGACATCGCTTCAGGCCCCTGACCTGCGCAATCATTGTGGAACTGGTGCCTAAGCACTATGCTCGGCGACGGGGGAGCCGGGAGCCGGCTCAAAGACTGGGGGAAAATTGAACAAGAAGACCATCCGCCTCGGCATGGCCGGGGCACTCGCTGCGCTCTCGCTTGCGGGCCTCGCCGTTCCGGCGCAGGCCGATGAGGAAATGTGGGCCACTCCGAACTCAGACTCCTGCGGCCCGGTGGTCGACTCAGTCAGGTTCTGCACGGCGCCGGACGGGCATCCGTACCCGGTGCAGGTCAACGGCGGTGCCGTCGCCGGCACGCAGCCCGGCATCAGCGGGGCCCTCCAGGTCGGCAGCACCCTGACCGTTGTTGACGGTGACTGGGACCCCGCCGCCGCGAAGCTCACGCATCAGTGGCTGCGCAACGATGTGCCGGTCCTGGGCGCCACCGGCCCCACGTATCTGCTCACCACGGCGGACCTCGGCAAGGGCATCCGGGTCAAGACCACGGCGGCAGCGCCGAGCTATGCAAAGACGACCCTGCAGTCCACCAAAACCGCCCCTGTCACGAACGCCGGCGGCACCGTCGCGTCTGTCGTGTATGCGGGGTATGTTGGTATCTATTCATTTAACACCCACCCGGATAGGCCCAGCCGCCTCGTGTCCGGTGGGGCGACTTTTAAGGGCGCTCCGGTCATCCACGAGCAGTTCCAGTGGTTCTGCGACGGCAAGCCCATCCCGGGTGCCACCGCGGAAATGTTCGACCCGAGGGGCTGCCGTTCAACGGGGCTATTCAGCGTCAGGGTCACGGGTCACGCGCCCGGGTTCAAGCCGGCCACCGTGACCTCTAAACAGCGAAAGGTTTCTGACTTCGATCCAGCCCCCGGCGCCGTGGTCACCGGCGGCACCGGCCTGGGGGACGTCCTCACCGCCGCTGATGATGTTCCCTGGACTTCCAGCCCGCGCCCGCACACCTACCAGTGGCTGCGCGACGGCGTCGCGATTTCCGGAGCCACCGCGCTGACCTACAAGATCACGGCCAAGGACCAGGGCCACACCCTTGTCCTGGAGTCCGGCATTTGGTACGACACCCACATCTACTCCAACCCGGTCGCCGTGCCGGCGGCCGGGGAGCTGAAGCAGCTGACGAACGTCACCAAGCCGGTCGTGACCGGGGACGCCGTGACCGGCTCTGTGATGAAGGCTTCGGCCGGCACCTGGTCCGCACCGGCCGACAAGCTGACATTCACCTACAACTGGCTCTCCTCGGCCGGGAAGGAACCGGCCAGCGGCCCGACGTTCACCCCGGACACGCCCCAAGTTGGCAAGACCCTCACCGTCGTCGTGACCGCGTCCGCCCCCGGCTACGAGACCGCCTGGGTACAAGTCACCGCACCCAAGCCCGTGACCGTGCGTGAGTCGACGCGGGCCATCAGCGGGACCCTGACCGTCGGGTCGAAGGTGACTTTGACTCCCGACCCCTGGTATGACCGGGCGGGGATCACCTCGGACGTAATGTGGCTGCGCGACGGCGCCCCGATCGCCGGGGCCTACGGCTGGAGTTACGTCCTGACGAAGGCCGACGCCGGCACGAAGCTCTCGATCAACGTGAACCCGACTGTCTCGGGCGGCAAGGGCCAGACGCTCAACGCTTCGTCGAGGGTGGCGGGGTTGCCCCTGACGTCGGCCACACCGACGATTGCAGGCACCGTCACGGCCGGGAACGTCCTGACCGTGAAGCGGGGCACCTGGACCTGGGGCACCGCCTTCACGTACCGCTGGCTGCGCAACGGCGTCCCGATCTCAGGAGCCACAGAGTCGACCTACAAGGTCCGGACCGCCGACAACGGCACCAAGCTCACCGTCCGCGTCACCGGCTCACGGTTCGGCTACACCACCGTGTCGCGGACCAGCGGAGCGTACCTCGTCCGCTGACCAACGGCTTTCCCGGGCCCGCCGCATGCCCGCGTGGTCCGGGAGGCCAGGCTAGCCCGTCCCGGCTCCACACTGGCCTTACATGCTGCTGGCCTGACGTACTCGTAATCCGACACGACCCCGGTCGGCTCGCCTGTAGGCCTCCGGCCGGATCGTCCATGTATGCTCCAGGGCGACGCCAGGGCGCACGCTCACGCCCGCAAGACGAGGAGCAAAGTGACTGCCGCAGAGATCGGGACCCGGCCGACGTCGAACGTCACCTTGCACGTCGGTCCACCGGGGCCCGCCGTGGCCCGCGAGACCGCAGCGCTGCTCAACGAATCCCTCGGCTTCGGTTTCATCCAGCCGTCGGCTCTGGCGCAACTCACAGTCGAAGGCGGTGAAGTCCTCTTCCGCGCCCGCGGCCGGGACGGCGGGCTCCTGGGCGCGGCAACCGCCCGCGTCCTGGACCAAGCGTCCCACGCCGTACTGCAGGACCGCCTGCGTCTCACCGGGGTCGATGCCGGCCTGGGCGGGCGTCGGGTCGGGGAGCTGAAGTCCATCGTCGTCGCGCCCGCAGCCAGGGGGACGGGCGTCGGCTCGACCATGCTCGCGGCCAGCCTGGACTTTCTGAAGGCCCGCGGCTGCCGCGATGTCGTGTCCGCGTCCTGGGTCTCGGCCGATCCTGAGCACTCTTCCCTGGGGATGCTGGAACGGGCCGGTTTTGCGCAGGTGGCGACGATCCCCTGCTTCTGGGCGGACGACCAACAGGCAGCCGGCTACCTCTGCCCCCTCTGCGGCGCCGGGTGCGTCTGCGTGGCCGTCATCCTGGTGCTCCCACTCGGAGGCAGGGCCAGCCGCGGCTAGGGCGCTTCCTTGGCCAGGGCCGCAGCGCCGGGAGGGGTTGTGCGGCCGAGCCGGTCGTCCAGTCTGACGCGCAGCCTGGCGCCGGCGACCAGAACCCGGTGATGCGAGAGGGCCGCCGAGCCGGTAACTTGCGCAGCGACGTTCTGCCCGCTGCCTGTGCTTTCACCGGCCCCGTACACGGACTCCCACGCGATGTCCAGAAGCTCAAGCTCCTCGTTGCGGGCCAACTCGCTGCGGGCGAGCACATCCAGCGCTGCCAACCCCAGGGCTTTGCTGTCCCCGTCCTCGCCCAGGGCACGGTCCAGCGCCCATTGGGTCCGTTTCCACCACTCGGCCCGGTCGTCGGCGACGGCCTTCTGGCGCAGAGTCCGCCAGGCCATGAACGCTCCCACGGCTGCCGCTACAAGTACAGCAACAGGGGCAAGCGCGGCAACGATCTGCCACCACTCGGCCGGACCCGCGTGGAGGAGGACTTCAACCGGAACCGGAGACGGGGCAGGTGTTGGCGGCATGCGACCAGCCTAAGCCGCGGCCCGGACAGTGAGGGATGCGGACGTCGCAGCGTCACGGGGCATGGTCCAGGCGATCAACCTGGACGGCGGCGGCTCAACAACAGCTGTTGCCGGAAGAACCGTCCTGAATGTTCCTTCGGGCGGTGCGGAACGGCCCGTCGGCGACGCGCTCCCCGTGTTGCCAACCCGCAAGGATGAGCCGGACAGCACGGACAAGTAGCGGCAGGTCCGCTTCGGTCACAACGAAGCGTACAGCCGGCCGAGTGAGGTCAGCCGGCCGTTCGTTTGATAGAGCGCAGACGGGCCCATGGCGGGGTCACTGGGATCTCTGGCTTTCCACGCAAACCGTTCGACGAAGGGCATCAGGCGCATGCCGGCGACCGCAACCTGCATGAAGTAGGCGGTCTCGCGGGTCGTGTACCGGGAGGGGCGTGCCGGGGTTGCCTGCCAGTCCGCAACCCCAAATTCGGTAACCCAGACCGGCCTTCCATACCTGTGATGCAAGTACCAGACTTTTGCGAGGAAACTCTCTGGGTTCGGCGAGCCGTAGTGATGCATCGTCATGAAGTCGATGCGGAGGTTCGCCTGCCCCGCCCTGGCCATGAAATGGTCCAGCCACGGGCTCCTGACATCGACCGTGGCCGGAGATCCCAGACGCAGGCCGGTGGATTGAAGGTGGGGCCACAACCGGATGGCCTCATCGACGGACATACTGGCCTGGCCTGGGTGGTCCGGCTCGTTGAAAGCTAGGAGGTGTTTGGTCCTCGTCTGGGGAAGTTGCCTGGCCACGTCGCCAAGGGCGTCCTTTCTGAGCAGAGCATTCGCGCTCCACACCATCGGGACAAAGGCCGGGCTGGTCGTGACGGTATACGCGGATCCCCAGGAGTAGTACCAGTTGGCGTTGAGACTCCGGATTTGTCTCAAAGCCAGCGCATCATCTCCGCCGTGGGCTGCGCCTTTGAGAGCCCGGGAGGCAGCGATGGCCGTACGGGCAAGGGACGGTGTGAAGAGGGCCGGAATCGGCCTAGGGCGTGTGGCAGCGGAACTGGCCCCGGTCGTGGCCAAGGCAGTCAGCATTGCAGTGAGAAAAGTCCGGCGATCCATGGATTCCTTCTTCCGAAGCGAAGCGGGCCGATACCAATCCTCAACCGGATGTGACGAAGGTCACGCTACGCCAGTCTCTCGACATTTGGAACAGCCGCAACGTGTCGCACTACCGGCGACCCCGGGTGCGGGCCAAAAAAGAGTTTTCATGAGATGGTGTGAACCTGCGTGAACGGCGCCGTGGCCGCGCCGGCGCAGCAATCCGCGCGGCAAGACCATCGTGCAATCCAGCGGCAAGGCAGCCGAATCCAGCGCAGGCATCCAAGACAGACATCCAGCGCAGACAAGGCCACCACCGATGAAGAACACCACCCCGATCGCCCTGGCCCTGCTGTCTGTTCTGCTGACCGCGGCCTGCTCCGCCTCCCCGAGCCCCGAGCCGTCCGCCGGGACCCCTGCGGCGGGCCTGCCGGCGTCGCTGCCCAAGCCTGACCCGGCCCAGCAGGAAGCCCTCCTGGCCGCGCTGGCCAAGATCAACCCCCGCCTGCCAGACGACCAGGCAATCGACAAGGCCCGCCGCCTGTGCGGCCGACTGCTGGGGCAATCGACGGCGGACCAGCTCATCGCTGCCGCAAAGACGGAGTTCAGCGGGGACGTCCCCGCCCTCCCGGACGAAGACGCCCAGCGGATCATCTCGGCGATCGGGGCCAACGGGTTCTGCCGCTAGCCTTGTTAACAACACGAGGAGAACTATGACCACCCTGAAAGAACGCCTGCACGCCGACGTCGTGAGCCACATGAAGGACCGCAACAAGGTTGCCCTGACCACCGTGCGCAACGTCCTGGGCGAGATCGAGACCCGGGAGAAATCGGGCAAGACGCCAATCGTGCTGGACGACGCACAGGTGACCGCACTCCTGCAAAAGGAAGCCGCCAAGCGCCGCGACACGGCCCGCATCTACACCGAGGCCGGCGAAGCCGAGCGCGCCGCGGCCGAGATCGCCGAGGCCGAGGTGATCGAGGCCTACCTGCCCAAGCCACTGACCGCGGCGGAAGTCGAGACGATCGTGGACGAGGCCATCGCGGCGCTCAAGGCCGACGGCGTCGAGCTGTCCATGCGTCAGCTGGGGGCAGTGATGAAGCCCGTCACCGCCACGGTGGCCGGACGTTTTGACGGCAAGGCCGTCAGCGAAATCGTCCGCAACCGTCTCGCGCAGCAGTGAGCCTGGTCCGGCTGCACGACGTCAGCGTCCGCTTCGACAACACACAGATCCTCCGCGAGGCGTTCTTCCGTCTGGAGCCCGGGGACCGGGTGGGCCTGATCGGCAAGAACGGCTCCGGGAAGACCTCCATCCTCAAGCTCGTCCTGGACCAGGTCTCCCCGGACACCGGAACGGTCACCGTGGAGCAGGGGACCAGGGTGGGGTACTTCTCCCAGTTTTCCGAGCTCGACGGCGAGGCAACCATCCTTGCGGTCCTTGACGGACTGTTTGTCGAGATCAAGGCTGCCGAGGCCGAGCTGGCAGCCATCGACGCCGCCATTGCGGCTGACCCCGCCGAGGCGGAGCTGGACCGGCTGATCCGGCGCCAGGCCGAGCTGTTCGAGGACATGGACCGCCTCGACGGATGGGATTACAAGCGGCGCATCGACACGGTCCTGACCACTCTGGGGTTCAGCGACGCCCACCGCACGTGCGCGATTGACGAACTCTCCGGCGGGTGGCGCAACCGCGCCGCCCTGGCCAAGATCCTGTTGGAGGGCCCGGACGTCCTGCTGCTGGATGAACCCACCAACTACCTCGACGTGGCCGGTGTCGAATGGCTCGAAAACTGGTTCCGCGACTACCGCGGCGCCGCGATCATCGTCTCGCACGACAGGAAGTTCCTCGACGCGGTGGTCACCCGGATCATCGAGGTGGAAAACTTCCACCTGCACGAGTACCCCGGAAACTTCGCCGAGTACGTGGTCCAGAAGCAGTTCCGGCTCAAGACGCTCGAGGCCCAGTTCGTCCATGAGTCCGAGCTGCTGGCTTTTGAAGCGGAGGGCATCGCCGACCGCCGGGAGGCCGCCAAGGCCGCCAGCCGCGGGTTGGGGAACCAGCTGGCCAAGATCAAGAAAGCGCGGACACCACGTCCCGTGGACCAGATCGTCACCGAGATCTACGGAGGGCTGCACGTGAAGGATGTCCTCTGCCGGGTCGAAGGACTGGGCAAGTCCTATGGCGACAAGGTCCTGTTCGAGGACCTGAGCTTTGAGATCCGCCGCGGCAACAGGATTGTGGTCCTGGGCTCCAACGGCAGCGGCAAGTCCACGCTGCTGAAAGTGCTGACCGGGGAGGAACCGGCGGATTCCGGTGAAGTGGTCTGGGCGAAGGGGCCGGGTTTTGTTTCCTACAACAAAATGCTGGAGGAGCTCGACGACGCCGACACCGTTTCGCACGCGGTGAACGCGCTGCCGGACAGCCTGGCCTTCAGCGCCACGAAGAAGTCCGTCAACAGGTTCCTCGCCATGTTCCAGTTCTCCGAGGCCGACCTCAAACAGAAGATCGGGAACCTCTCCGGCGGACAGAAAGCCCGCGTCGCCATGGCCCAGTGCCTGCTGTCCGGGGCCTCGGTGTTGCTGCTGGATGAGCCCACCAACCACCTGGACATGTCCAGTACCCAGGTGATGGAGCGGGCACTGCTCCACTTCCCCGGCGCGGTCGTCGTGGTCAGCCACGACCGCTTCTTCACCGAGAAGATCGCCACCCGTCAGCTGGTCTTCGGCACTGACGGGGCAGAACCCGGCGAGGTCGACGTACGCGCGGCCTAATGACGTGGTGATTGCCCCGAGGCTCAGTGTTTGCTCAACATTGGCTCAGGATGTGGCCTGAGCGGCTAAAGGGCGGACAAGTGGTCGTTTCCGAGCGGTAGTGTGGCGCTGGCTGCCGACCGGGGGGACGGCAGCGGTCTCTTATCCGCTTTGAAAGGAATCTCCCGTGGCAGGAATCATCGGCTGGCTCAGTGCTCTGGGCACCACAGGCAAGGCAGTAGTAGTGGCCTCCGTCGTCGTCACTGGCGGCGCCGGCGCAGCGGCGGCCACCGCGACCACCAATCTCCCGGCTGACCCGACGTCAACCATGACGGCGACCGGCACCGAAACCTCTGAGCCGGCCGGGTCGGAGACTCCGGTAGTGGGCGACCAGGAAGCCGCCGATCACGAATCGTCTGAATCGTCTGAACCGGGCGATCCGGCTGAATCGTCTGAACCGGGCGATCCGGCTGAGTCGGATGACCAGGAGGCGGACGATCGGAACGCGGACGATCAGGGCGCGGAAGAGGTCGCGGACGACCAGAACGCGGACGACCATGGCGCGGAAGAGGTCGCGGACGCTCAGGAGCCTGCTGCCCCGGCTCCGGCGCCCGCTGCTCCGGCCCCGGCGCCCGCCGAAGACGATGCCAAGGATTCGGCCGACGCGCCGGAAACCGACGCGTCCCACGCATCGAACGGCAACAGCGGATGGGCACACCAGAACGCCGCTGAACACCGCGCGGCCGGCCAGGCCAACGCCGCTGAACACCGCGCCGCCGGCCAGGCCAAGGCCGCCGAGCACCGCGCGGCCAGCCAGGCCAAAGCCGCCGAGCACCGTGCCGCTCCGGCCGGTCTTGAAAGCGATCACGCCGCCAAGAACAGCAAGCGCGGCGACTCGGGCGGGCACGGCCACAGCAAGTAGCCCAATCGGCATGCAATGACGGGGCCCGGACCACTGGTCCTGGCCCCGTCGTCGTGACGGCACGAAAATATTTCAGCGCGAAAGTGTTTCAGCGCGAAAGTGTCCAACGGTTCGGTCTCAGGGGCGCGGCGTTTCCGGGCCCGCGGGATAATGGAACCATGACCAATCAGCAGCAGGACCGCGACCCGTGGGAGGAGTTCGACAAGCTCCAGCCCGCCGGTCCGGACCGGGTTGCCGGGTACCCCGGTGGGAAACCGCAGGGCTTCGGCTTCCGCACGGGCGTCCGCAGCGCCAGGGTAGCCCTCGGATTTGCCGTCTACTCCCTGGCGCTGGGGAGCATTCTGGTCCTCACCGGGGCCATCGTTTTCATCGGCAGCGGAAAGTGGCTGCTGCTCGGGCTGATGGTGCTGATCGAGGTCGTGTTCGTCCTGGCGTTCCGACGGCTCATGGTCCAGGTCCGGAACCGCCGCGCCGCTGGCTAGAGCCAGCCTTTCTTCTTGAAGATGGCGTACATCAGCGCCGCCGTGCCGGCCATGAGCGTGATTGCCATCGGATAGCCAAGCGTCCAGTGCAGCTCCGGCATGTTGTCGAAGTTCATGCCATACAGTCCGGCCACAAATGTCGGCGCGAAGAAGATCGCGGCCCACGACGAGATCTTCTTGACCTGCTCGTTTTGTTCCGCGCTGGCCTCGTTCTGGCGGTTGGCGGTCAGGGTTCCGTCCAGGGTGAGCGCATTCTGCAGCAGGTCACGGAACGAATCGGCGCGGGAAATCAGCCGCTCCACGTGGTCCTCGACGTCGCGCAGGCTGTGCTGCAGTTCGATGTCCACCCGGTACTTCTCGAAGCCCCGGCGGAGCTGTTGCATCATTGCCGGGAGCGGGTGGATGGCGCGCTGGAAATGGATGACTTCACGGGCGAGCTCGTAGATCCGCCGGGACACCAGGGGGTCGCCGCTGAAGAGCTGGTCCTCGATCTCGTCGATGTCGTTTTCCAGCCCGGCTACCACGGGACCGTAGTCATCCACCACCTGGTCCATGAGCGCGTACAGGACGGCCTCGGGCCCGTGGCGCAGCAGATCGGGCCGGCCCTCCATCCGGCGCCTGACCTGGCCCACGACTTTCGTCTCGGCGTGCCGGACGGTGACCACGAAGTTGCGCCCCGTGAAGACGTGGAGCTCGCCGAACTCCACGGTTTCGGTCTCGTCCAGGTATCTGGCGGGGCGGAGCACAGTGAACAGATTGTCGTCGTAGCGTTCCAGTTTGGGGCGCTGATGGGCAGAGATCGCGTCCTCCACCGCCAGCCCGTGCAGGTTGAATTCTGCCGCCACGGCCGCCATTTCCTCAGTGGTCGGCCGGTACAGGCCGATCCAGGCCATGCCCCCGTGCTCGGTCAGGGTCTCAAAAGTCTGCTCGAGGTTCCGCGGCTCGGCGCTGCGGATGCCGTCAACGTAGACGGCGTTGTCGATGATAGTCACCGGGACATTATCCTTTGTCCACCTGGAATTCGGCGGACCCGGCCCGCCGCGACGCGGACCGGCCGGGGGCGAGCGCGTTGCCTTGGGCGAGCCGGCTGATCAGCGGCTCGGTCCGGTACGGGATATGGGTGTGCAGCGCCAGGACGGTCTCGGTGCGGATGACGCCTTTGATCCGAAGGATCGACCGGAGGGCCGCCTGGAGATTGTGCGTATCCGTCGCCACCACCCGGCACCAGACGTCGCCGCGCCCGGAGATCTCGTGGACTTCCAGAACCTGGGCGATCAGCCGCAGGGCCCCCACGACGCCGTCGAGTTCCCGGTGGTTGACCTCGATCGTCACGAAGGCGACGACGTCGTACCCCACCGCCTCCAGATCGATTTCACGGCCGCCGTCGTGCAGCACACCGGAGCGCAGCATGCGCCGCACGCGCGACTGGGCGGTGTTCCGGGCGATGCCCAGGGCGTCACTGAGCTCGCCGATCTGGATCCGCGGATCCCGGATCAGCTCCAGCAGGATCTTCAGGTCGGTGGGGTCCAGACTGTTCAAATCATCACTCCGGTTCACTTGAGCAGTCTGAGAATGACTGTTTTGCTCAATTTTGGCACAGAACTTGGACATCCAGATCATTGGTATTGCATTCTGTAGGTACCAATCTTTTCGACCGGGCCGTCGGTGTTCCCCACAGGGAACGCATGCGGCCCGATTTCATGCAAGGGCACGGCCATGACAGTCTTTAGCGAACTCCGCATGCGCCCGGCCACAGCTGACCGCTGGGGCTGGGACGCTTCCACCACCGCACGGCTCGGGATGGCCGGGGTTGTGATCTTTACGCTGCTGGTCGGCGCGAATCTTGCGACGCCGCTGTACCCGCTGTTGCAGGCAAAACTTGGAATCACGGCGCTCGATGTCACGGTGGCGTTCTCGGCCTACGTCCTGGCCCTCGTGGCCACACTCGTCCTGGCCGGCCACTGGTCCGATCACATCGGCCGCCGCGCCGCCCTCGTACTGGCAGTGCTGGTGGGCCTGGCCGGCGGCTTTGTCTTCGCCACCGCGGGCAACCTCGTGGCGCTCTCCGCCGGGCGCGCCCTGCAGGGCGTCGCCGTAGCGCTCGCCACCGGGGCCAGCTCGGCTGCCCTGCGCGAGCTGCTGCCCAGCCGGCCGGAGTGGGCCTCACGGTTCACGCTCCTGGCCTCCGCCGGCGGGGTGGCGGCCGGCCCCGCAATCGGCGGAATGCTGTCCCTCCTGCCGGGCCCGACGTCGACGCCGTACTACCTGCACTCCATCGTCCTCGCCGCCGTGCTGGTGCCCCTGTACCTGCTCAAGGCGCGGCCCGCCATCAGCCTGCACGCCGGTCCCCAGACCCTGCGGGTCCTGGCACCGCGGCGGCCCTCGGTCTCCAGCGACGCGCGCGGCGCCTTCTGGCTGGCGTCGTCCGTGGGCTTCCTGAGCTTCACCGTTTTTGGCTTCTGCCTCTCGCTCGCGCCCGGCTATTTCGCCCAGATTGTCCACGCCGATTCGCGGCCGCTGATCGGCCTGCTGGCAGGGCTGACGCTGGGGTCCTCAGCCCTGAGCCAGCTGCTGGCCATCCGGGGACGATTTGCCGTGTCCGCCGGCCTGGCCGTCCTGGGCGTCTCCGTCCTGCTGATCGCCGCGGCCGCCGCCTGGAGCAGCCCGTGGCTGCTGATTCTGGCCAGTATCACTGCCGGCGTGGGGCAGGGCGTGGCCTTCCGGACCGTGTTCAACGATGTTGCCGGCCGGGTGGAGGCCGCGCGGCACGCCCAGATCATCAGCACCGTCTATGTGATCACGTACCTTGGCAGCGCCTTCCCGGTGATCGGATTGGGGCTCGCGGCCGGGATGGTCGGGCTGCAGAGCGCCGTCGCCGGTTTCGTCACGGTGTGCGCGGCCGCCGCGCTGACGCTGGCGGCCGTTACGCTGCGAGGCGCTTTGCGCCGGGGCTGACTGCCCAGGGTCTAATTGCGCCGGGGCTGACTGCGCCGGGTCTAACTGCGCCGGCCGGGCCCGTTAGGGCAGCGGGCCGTGGTTGCCCTGGATGTGGTCGAAGACCAGCGTGGTTTCGGTGTGGCCCACCACGGGGTCGGTGGCCAGGTTGTCCAGAACCCAGTCCCGGAGGTCCTCGGTGGTGGCGACGGCGATGTGCAGCAGGTAGTCCACTGACCCGGACGTGTGGAAGGTCGAGAGCACTGCCGGCAGTTTGGGCACCCGGGCAGTGAAACGGTCGATCTGCTCGCGGTCATGGGCCCGGAGCCGGACCGCAATGAGGGCCTGGACCGAACGCCCGATCGCGGACAGGCTCAGATTGGCCTCGAAGCCCTCGATGATGCCGCGCTCGGACAGGGCGCGGGTGCGCATCAGCGCGGTCGACGGCGCGATCCCCACGAGCTCTGCCAGCTGTTTGTTCGAGATGCGGGCGTCCGCGACGAGGGCAGCGAGCAGGCGCTCGTCGATCGCGTCCAGCGGCTCGCTGGCTCCCGGCCGAACATTCTTCGCGGTGCTGCTCACGGATCCTCCTAGTAGTGTTCTCCGTTCATCATAAACGGCGTTATCCGACAGTTCCATTCAGATCCTCTACAAAAGCGCGAATTATTGCCAGATACTTGCGGAATTCAATGGTGAATATTCGTAAGGAGCAAGGGTGCTTTCTCAAGATTCATTGGCGGTCCACGCAGGCCGGAGCGGGCTCACGGAACTGGGCGTCCACGCGGTGCCCATCGATCTGTCCACGACGGCGCCCCTGCCGTCCGTGCACGACGGAGGCCTTGCCTACGAGCACATGGCCACCGGCGGCTCACATGTGGAGGGGCAAAGCACGGTCTACCAGCGGCTGTGGAACCCCACGGTGGCACGCTTCGAAGAAGGCGTCGCTGTCCTGGAAGGCACGCCCGAGTCTGTCGCCTTTGCCACCGGAATGGCGGCGCTGAGCGCCGTGCTCCTCGCGGTTGTGGCGGCGGGCAAGAAGCACGTTGTCGCCGTGCGTCCGCTGTACGGCGGCAGCGACTACCTTTTGGCCTCCGGCGTCCTTGGCAACGAGGTCACCTTCACGACGCCGGAGGGCGTCGGCGCTGCCCTCCGCCCGGACACCGGCCTGGTGATCCTCGAGACGCCGGCCAACCCGACCCTCGAGCTGGTGGACATCTCCCGCGTGGCAGCCGCCGCCGACGGTGTGCCGCTCCTGGTAGACAACACCTTCGCCAGCCCGGTACTGCAGCAACCCTTCAAGCACGGCGCGGCCATGGTGCTGCACAGCGCCACGAAGTTCCTGGGCGGCCACGGGGACGCCATGGGCGGCGTGGTGGCCGCAGGCTCTGAATGGGCGGTGCGCCTGCGCCAGATCCGGGCCGTGACCGGCGGCATCCTGACCCCGTGGCCGGCGTACCTGCTGCACCGCGGGCTGGCAACGCTCCCGGTCCGGGTCCGCGCCCAGCAGGCCGGCGCCGAAAAAGTCGCGGTTGCCCTGGCAGGGCACGGGCTCGTGAGGCGGGTTTACTACCCGGGACTGGCCGAATGCGACCCGCAGGGCCTGGTGGGCACACAGATGTCCGGGCCGGGATCGCTCATGGCCTTCGAGCTCGCCAGCGCCGAGCACGCCGAGCGGATCCCGGCCGCCGTCGGCATGATCACCCACGCCGTGTCCCTCGGCGGGATCGATACCCTCATCCAGCACCCGGCCGGCCTGACCCACCGGCCGGTCGAAGCCGCGGCCAAGCCGCACGCTAACCTGCTGCGGATCTCGGTGGGGCTGGAGGACCCGGCCGACATCGTCGCCGACCTCGTGCAGGCGATCGAGGCAACGCAGTAGCCCGCGGGTCCGGTGCCTAGCCCGATGCCGTGACCCTGCCGGCGGCCGCGGTGCCGGCTGCGGGCACCGGCGCGGGATGCGCGACGGCGGTGATTGCCGCCGTCGCGCCGGCCAGTCCGATGACCGTCAGCGCAAGGGCCCTCCAGCCGAACCGCTGGAAGACCAGGCCGCCGGCCCAGCCAAGCACGCTGGAGCCGAGGTAGTAGGCAAGGTTGTACAGCGAGGCGGCCTGCGCCCGGCCCGTCGTGGCGATCAGCCCGGTCCAGCCGGATCCGATGCTGTGTGCCGCGAAGAAGCCGCCCGTGAACAGCAGCAATCCCGCCAGGATCGCGGTCAGCTGTTCCGTGAGCGTCAGGGCCAGGCCGCCTGCCATCAGTGCGGTGCCGGCGATCAGGACGGTGCGCCGGCCGAACCGCGACGTCAGGCCCGCTGCCCAGCGCGCCGAGACGGTTCCGGAGAGGTAGGCCAGGAAGATCAGGCTGATCGCGGTGGCGGGCAGGCTGAACGGTTCCCCTGAGAGCCGGAATCCGAGGTAGTTGTAGACGGCCACGAAACCGCCCATGAGCAGGAATGCCTGGACGTACAGGGCCAGGAGCCGGGGATTGCGGCCATGGCCGGCCAGCGTGCCGAAGGCCCCGCGGAAGCCGCCCGCGGCCGCGGCGGTGAAGCCCTTGGCCCGGGGCACCAGAACAAGGAACAGGACTGCCGCTCCGGTAGCCAGAACGGATACCGCCAGGGCCGCGGCCCGCCAGCCCCACAGTTCGCCCGCAGGCCCGGCGACCAGCCGGCCGGCCAGGCCGCCCAGGGTGGTCCCGGCGACATAGCTCCCGGCGGCGACGGCGGCATGGGCCTTGTTGACTTCCTCGTTGAGATACGCGATCGCGATCGCCGGGATGCCGCCGAGGGCCATTCCCTCCAGCATCCGCAGGCACAGCAGCACGGGGAAGCTGGGGGCCAGGGGGACCAGCAGGCCCAGGACGGTGGCCGCGGTGATGCCCCACATCATTGCCCGGACCCGGCCGATCCGGTCGGCCAGGAAGGACCAGGGGAGCACCGTCAGGGCCAGCCCTACCGTTGCCAGGGAGATGGTCAGCGCGGCCTCGGCGGCCGAGACGCGAAGATCCGCCGCCAGGAGCGGGAGCACCGCCTGGGTGGAGTAGAGCTGGGCGAAGGTTGCGACGCCGGCAAAGGCAAGCCCTGCGAGGATCCGGCGGTAGGCCGTGGAGCCCTTCGGGTGGCCCGCCCATGCGGCAGCGTTGGCTGCAGGATCAGCTGCGTCCTTGGCCGCAGGGCGTGGGCCGGTGCCGGTGGGTGCGGAAATGCGTGGCATGCCTTCAGGCTAAAGCCTGCCCGAGGGATGCTTCCAATGCATGATTTCCATAGAATAGATAGCAAATATGGATCAGTGTGCTGGAGGGGAACATGGACGTCGAACACAGGCAGCTCGTGCAGCTGCTGCCCCTGCTGCCGATGCTGGCGGAACTGGGGCGGACGGAGCACATTACCGAGACGGCCGAGCTCCTGGGCCTGCCGCAGTCGACCGTGAGCCGTGCCATTGCGCGGGCCAGTGCCATCGTGGGGACGGAGCTGCTGATCCGGGACGGCCGGGGCGTGCGGTTGACGCCCGCGGCGAAGGCGCTCATGCCCCACGTCGAGGCTGCCCTGGCCGAATTCCAGACGGGGCTGGACAGCGTCAGGCACGAGTCGGAGGTGGTCCGCGGCCGGATCGCCGTGTCGTTCCAGCACACCTTCGGCGAGGCAATGCTGCCGCTGCTCATCAGTGCGTTCCGGAGCAGGCACCCGCAGACTGCCTTTGACCTCAGCCAGGGTGCACGGGACGGCTGCCTCGCGGAACTGGCCGCGGGCTCCGCCGACGTGGCGCTCACGGCACCCGTTGCCACACCCAGCAAGCGAATCGGTTCGGCCGCGCTGTACCGCGAACCGTTGCGTCTGGTGGTCCACCACCGGCATGCCCTGGCCGGCCGCCGTCGGGCCAAGGTTGCCGAGATCCGGCAGGAGCCCTTCGTGGCGATGGGGTCCGGCTACGGCATGCGCTCGCTGACCGACGCGTTGTTCCGGGAGGCGGGGTTCCGCCCGCGCATTGCCTTCGAGAGCCAGGACTCGCACACCGTCCGCGGCCTCGTCTCGGCCGGGCTCGGCGTCAGCATTCTGCCGCCCGGCGGCTCCGCACCCGGCAGAGCCGCACAAAACAGCCACCACCCGTCGCGGGGCACCGAAGCCGACGACGGCGGACCGGGCTGGGTTGAGATTCCCCTGGATTCAGTCCTGGCGTTCCGCGAGATCGGCCTCGCTTGGCGGGAGCCGGTTTCGCGGAATGCCGTGGCCGATGGCGAGTCCGATCCCGTGCGCTTGTTCCGCGAATTCGTGCTCCGCGACGGTCCGGCGCTCCTGGCAGGCTTCGTGCGCGAACGCTCGGCAGGCTGAGCCGGGCCGACGGGTGTGCCGGGGCCGGTGCGCTCAGGTCGCCGGTGGGCCCCGAGGTCGCCGTAAGGTGACGGCGGTTTGGCACGTTTCCGGCGACTTCGGAGTTCGGCCAGGTCCGGCCGGATTCCGATGGTGGGGGTCGGACGGGGTCGGCGGGGGGCGGCGGCGGTCAGCGGCCGGCGAGCAGCCCTTGCACGACGCCGGCCACGGGTCCGGCTTGTGCCTTCTGCCAGCCCGTGCCCGCCCACAGGTTCAGGCGTTCCGCGTCGCCGGCTGCGGTGGCCGCGGCCCGCAGGGGCGCCGTGAGGTGGTGGACGGCAGGGTAGGCCTCCGGCGCCTCGGGGTGGTCGCGGACGAATTCGTTCTCCAGGGCCCGGGCCTGCCGGCCGGTGAATGCGCGTGTCAGCCGGGTTCGGGTGAAGTGCGGATCGGCCAGGGCATCTTTGTGCAGCTGCTTGGCGCCGCTTTGGTCAGTGCGGAGAAACGCGGTGCCGAGCTGGGCTGCGACGGCCCCGGCACGCAGCACGGCGTCCAGCCCGGCCGCATCCATGATGCCGCCCGCAGCCACCAGCGGAAGGTCGACGGCGGACCGCACCTCGGCGAGCAGCTCCGCCGTCGTGCCGCCCGGCTGCGCAGTTGTGCCGCCCGGCTCCGCTGTGTAAGCCGGTTGCGGCTCCGGGGCCGGAAGGAACGCTGCGCTGTGTCCGCCGGCGCTCGTGTGCTGCACGACGAGGGCGTCCACGCCTTGCCCTGCCGCCTGCACGGCCTCGGCCGCGGTGGTGACAGTGGCCAGCACCGCCGACCCCGCCCGCTGCAGGGCCCGAACGACGTCCGGGCCGGGCAGCCCGAAGGCGAAACTGACCAGCTCCACGGGCTCTGAGAGCAGGGCATCGATCTTTCCCTGCCATTCGTCGTCGTCGTCGAGCCGCAACTGCGGAAGCTCGACGCCGTAGCGCCGGGCGTCGGGGCGCAGCTGCCGCCGGTAGTCCTCGAGTTCCGCCAGCACCGCCGCGGAGGGCGGCAGCTGGGCCGGATCCGGGACAAACACATTCATGCCGAACCGGGCGCCGGACTCCCGGATGGTGCGGATTTCCGCCTGCATGGCCGCCACGCTCTTGTAGCCGGCCGCGAGGAAGCCCAGCCCGCCGGCCCGGTGCACGGCCTCGACGAAGGCCGGTGTGGAGGTGCCGCCGGCCATGGGCGCCGCGATGACGGGTGTGCCGAAAAGATCGTGGGGCATTGCGGGCTCCTTGCAGCGATTCAGTAACCTGATCCAGTGACTAACACTGATATGCCGCCGGCGGCGGACTCCGTTCCATCTTCCACCACGCCATCTGCCACGGCGAGGACAGGTGCCGTGATCGGACTGGACATCGGCGGCACCAAAACCCGGGGCGTCAGGTTCGAGGACGGCGCGCCCGTTGCCGATGAATCGGTGGGCAGCTCCAATGTCCAGAACGTCAGCCCCGAGGAAGCCGCCTTCAACCTCGCGGAACTCTTCGCCAGGATCGGCGGGGGAGACGTCGCCCAGGTCTACGCCGGAGCCGGCGGCATCGACACCGATGACGACGCCGCGGCGCTCGCGGCACTGATTGCCCCGCACGTGCCCGGTGCCCGGATCACTGTGGTCCACGACTCCCGGCTGCTGCTTGCCGCAGGCGGCGCCAGCACCGGCGTCGCCGTCATCGCCGGCACCGGATCGGCCGCGTGGGGCAAGAACGGCCGCGGCGAGGAGGCCCGGGCCGGGGGCTGGGGCTACCTGCTCGGCGACGAGGGCAGCGGCTACTGGCTGGGCCGGGAGGCAGTCCGCCACAGCCTGCGCCGGATGAACCAGGGGCTGGAACCCGACGAACTCTCCACTGCCCTGCTGGCATCCTGCGGGGTGGATGACCCGAACAAGCTGATCGCCATGTTCCACTCGCCCGAGACCGGGCGCCGGTTCTGGGCCCAGCAGGCCCGTCTCGTGGTGGAGGCTGCAGACGCCGGGCATGCGCCGAGCCGGGCCCTCATGGAGCAGGCCGGGCGCGACCTCGCCGACCTCGCCGCGCAGACCGTCCGGCAGCTCGGCATCGAGGGCCCCGTCATCCTGGGCGGCGGACTCGGCATGAACGTGCCGGGGCTCCAGGAGTCGTTCCGCACGGCACTGGCCGCCGCGGGGATCACCGATGTCCGGGTCCTGGCGCAGGAGCCGGTGTTCGGGGTGCTGCAGCTGGTGGCGGAACAGGGCTAGGCGGAGGCAATCCTCCGGCCACTACGCTGGGGGGATGAGCATGCAATTCGACACCCGGCCCGCCGCCTACGCCGTCATCATCCGCGATGCCGGGATCCTCCTGGCGTACTGGAAGCAGGACGGCCGCGAGGGCTGGACGCTGCCCGGCGGCGGCCTGGACCTGGCTGAACACCCGGTGGACGGGTGCCGACGCGAGATTCACGAGGAAACCGGTTACGACGCCGAGGTCGGCGCCATGCTGGGGATCGACGTCGGGCACTGGCCGTCCGAAGTCCGGCTCGACGGCGGCGTACGGGACTTCCAGTCGCTCCGGCTGGTCTATGAGGCGACGATCACGGGCGGGGAGCTGCGTCACGAAGTGAACGGCAGCACCACCCACGCGGCCTGGATTCCACTGGATGAGGTGGCGCAGCTAAACCGGGTCTCGCTCGTGGATGCCGGGCTGCGTTTGTACCGTGAGCGGCCGTTGAACGGAAAACTTTCCGGCTAAACCGCTGGCCAGGCACGGGCACCATCGCTATCCTGTAGAAACCGCCGGCCGCAGCAGACCGGCAATCGACGGGGAGGTGGAAGCAATGACTGCGATATTTCTGAGCGCGCAGCGCACCGATACAAGCCATGTCATTACTCCTGCCCCGTCCCACGGCGCAGCCTAGCCATCGAGCGCTAGTCTCCGCGCGCGGCATCCAAACCGCCGCCGCCCGCAATGCGCCGCACCACGGGGCCCCACCAAAGGGTTTTCGTTGACCATTCATCCTGCATCCCGGGGCGCCGGCAGCGCCCTCATTACCAATTCATCCGAACCTCATTCATCTGTGCCTCATACGTCCGTGCCTCATACGGCCGTGCCCTCCGATGAGTCTGGCCCCGAGGGGCCTGTCCTCTACGGCTACACGGCTGGCGTCGCCGAGCGGTTCGCGGCCCAGCCGGTGCCGGGCGGCGACCGCCCTGGCCGCGTCATCCGGGTGGACCGCAACCTCGTCCTGGTGGCCGAGGGCGGCGGAACCGCCCACCTGCCCTACCCGCGCGGCGGGGAGCTTCCCGCCACCGGGGACTGGGTCTGGCTGGGTCCGAACGCGGCGGGGGAGCCCGCCATCGTGGGCATCCTGCCCCGCCACTCGGAGCTGAGCCGCAAGCGTGCCTTCGAGGCCTCGTCCGAGGCGCAGGTCCTTGGCGCCAACATGGACGTCGTCGGGATCGTCGTTCCGGTGGATCGTCCGCTCACGCACAACCGGCTCGAACGGACCCTGGTTGCGGCGTGGGACTCCGGTGCCACGCCGCTCGTGATCATCACGAAGGCGGACATCGCGGACCTCGCGGACGACGTCGTGGCGACGGTCGTGCGCCAGGCAGCCGGCGTCGACGTCGTCACCACCTCTGCCGAGAACGGCGATGGCCTCGACGAAGTGCTGGGCCATCTGCCGCCCGGCGGCACGCTGGTGCTGCTGGGGCCCTCTGGCGCCGGAAAATCCACGCTCATCAATGCCCTCGCCGGCGTCCCGGCCCAAGAGACGGGGGCAGTGCGGGCGGGCGACGGCAAGGGCAGGCACACCACCACGTCCCGCGCGCTCGTTCCCCTGCCCGGCGGCGCCGTCCTGATGGACACGCCGGGGGTGCGCGGCTTCGGGGTCTTCGACGCCGAGGGAGGAATGGAGGAGATGTTCGGCGACCTCGAAGGGCTCTTCGAGCACTGCCGCTTCTCGGACTGCGCGCACGGCCGGGAGCCCGGCTGTGCCGTGCAGGCCGCGCTCGCCGACGGCGTACTGGAGGACCGCCGGTGGGCCAGCTACCTGAAGCTGCAACGCGAACTCGCCGCCCTGGCGCGCCGCCACGACGCGGCCGCGCGGCGCGCCTACCAGCGCGAATGGCACCAGAAGATCGTCGTAGCGGGCAAGAGCCAGCGGTCGGCCGAACGGGACAACCACGAGAACGCGCACGGCGGCGGAAAGAGCCGCCAGGACGGAAATAGCAGAAATAACAGTGGCGCGAAGGGTGCACGGCGGCCCCGCTGAAGCACACCGCCGGGTGAGACAAGGGCCGCGGTGGCGCGCCGGAAGGATTTCCGGCGCGCCACCCATCCAAAATCGTTGTGCTTCCGAAGCCTTACGGGAGCCCCGCGCCGCTGACATAGTCCGGGGTGCTGGTTAGTCTATGAGCTAACTGCTTTATGGCCAGCACACTGACGAACCGTGCGCTGGCCCGACCAATGTTGCCGCCAACAGTTAGGTAAGCCCGGAAATGGCCGAAGCCATGATCGAGTTCCAGAACGTCACCAAGCAGTACCAGGGCGGTCAGGCCGCCGTTGACGGGCTGACCATGTCCATCGATAAGGGCGCCATCACTGTCTTCGTCGGACCCTCCGGCTGCGGTAAGACCACGTCCCTGCGGATGATCAACCGCATGGTGGAGCCCACGTCCGGCGTCATCACCGTGGACGGGGCAGATGTCACTTCAGTCCCTGCCGCGCAGCTGCGGCGGTCCATGGGCTACGTCATGCAGTCCTCCGGGTTGATGCCGCACCGCTCCGTGCTGGACAACATCGCCACCGTTCCCCGGCTCAACGGCGTGTCCAAAGCCGACGCCCGCAAGCGCGCCCAGGAACTGCTCGACGTCGTCGGGCTGGCCTCCTCGCTCGGCAAGCGGTACCCGTCCCAGCTCTCGGGCGGACAGCAGCAGCGCGTAGGCGTGGCCCGGGCACTCGCGGCCGATCCTCCGGTGCTGCTCATGGACGAGCCCTTCAGCGCCGTGGACCCGGTGGTCCGCGACGAACTCCAGAAGGAGCTCCTCCGGCTCCAGCACGACCTGGCCAAGACGATCGTCTTCGTCACCCACGACATCGACGAGGCCACCGTCCTGGGCGACAAAGTGGCCGTGTTCGCCGTCGGCGGCAAGCTGGCGCAGTACGCCGCCCCGGCGGAGATCCTGCGGGCCCCGGCAAACGAGTTCGTGGCCTCCTTCGTGGGCCGTGACCGCGGGTTCCGGCACCTTGCGTTCAGCCCCTCGGACGGTGTCACCATCCACCCCGTCCCCACTCTCACGCCCGATCAGCTCAGGGCTGAGGGCAGCTCCGATGAATGGCAGCTGGTGGTCGACGACGCTCTCCGGCCCCTGGGCTGGGCCGGGCCCCGCCGCGCCACCGGAACCGCCCCGGCGATGGTTCCCGGAGGCTCCCTGTTCCGGAAGGGGGACACGCTCCGCCGGGCACTGGACGCGGCCCTGTCCTCACCCTCGGGCCTCGGCGTCGCCGTGGACGACGACGGCCGGGTGGCCGGAGTCATCGGAGCCGCCGAAGTCCTCGCCGTCATCGAGTCAGACCGCAACGTCCGGCACGGAGGGCTCTGATGGAGTGGTTCCTGGCCAACAGGGCCGAAGTCTTCAGCCTCGCCGGCCAGCACCTCATCCTGGCCATCCTGCCGATGGTGTTCGGGGTCCTCATAGCCGTTCCGCTGGCCCAGCTCGCCCGGCAGAGCCGCGCGCTCCGGTCCTTGGTGCTCACCGGGTCCTCGCTGCTGTACACGATCCCCTCGCTGGCGCTTTTCATCATCCTGCCGACCATCCTCGGAACCCGGATCCTGGATCCGGTCAACGTGGTGGTGGCCCTGACCATCTACGCCATCGCCCTGCTGGTGCGCGCCACGCTGGATGCCTTCGACTCGGTGGACGAGGACCTGCGGCAGGCCGCCGTCGCCATGGGCTTCAAACCCTTCGCCCGCTTCATGCAGATCGACCTGCCGCTGTCCTTGCCGGTGCTGTTCGCCGGGCTGCGCGTGGTCTCGGTCAGCAATATCTCGCTGGTCAGCGTCGCGGCACTGCTCGGCATCGGCAACCTCGGAATGCTCTTCACCTCCGGCCTCCAGCGTGACTTCGTCACCGAAGTGGTGGTGGGCATCATCGCCATCCTTCTCCTGGCGCTGCTGATGGACGCCGTCCTGGTGCTGCTTGAACGGCTGCTGACGCCCTGGACCCGGGCCGCGGCGGCCACGGGTGGCAGCACCGGTTCGGGCGCGGGCCCGGACAGGACTGGCCCCGCCGCTGCGGCGATGCGGTTTTCGCGTCCCAAGACCGGAGGGGGAAACGCGTGAATAACGTCGTCACGGACACCTTTGCCTGGCTCAGCGATCCGGAGAACTGGTCCGGCAGTGCCGGAATCCCGGTGCGCCTGGCCGAACACCTGTTCTACACCGGCCTGGTGATGGTGATCGCCATCGCCATCGCCGTCCCGATCGGCCTGTTCGTCGGGCATACCGGCCGCGGGCGGGTTGCGATCGTGTCAGTCGCGGGCGCGCTGCGCGCCCTGCCCACCCTCGGCTTGCTCACCTTGTTCGTCCTGCTCGCCGGCATCGGGCTGATGCCGCCGATCTGGGCTCTCGTGATCCTGACCGTGCCGCCGCTGCTCGCCGGCACCTACGCCGGAATCTCCAGCGTCGACCGCAACGTGGTGGATGCCGCCCGCGCCATGGGCATGACCGAGTGGCAGGTCCTGTTCCGGGCGGAATTCCCGAACGCGCTGCCGGTGATGTACGGCGGGTTCCGGACCGGGGTGCTCCAGGTGATCGCCACCGTTTCCGTGGTCGCCTACATCAACCTGGGCGGCCTGGGCCGTTACCTGTTCGACGGGCTCGTGCTCTCCGACTTCCCGCAAATGCTGGGAGGCTCGCTGCTGATCGCCGCCCTTGCCATCAGCGTCGACCTTATCCTTGCCCTTATTCAGAGGCTGTTCCTGTCACGGGGCGCCTCATCCAAGCCGAACCGCAGCCAGCAGGCTGCGGTTGATCTCACAGACCCCGTGATCGCGGAGACTGTTGTTCAAGGAGGTACGTCATGAAGGAATCCCGCCAACGAGGCCTTGGCCGGCGCGCATTCGGCGGCCTGGCCGTCGGCGTCGGCCTGGCCATGGCCCTGTCCGCCTGCGGAGGCTCATCAAACCCGCTGAGCTCGGCCCCGGCCAGCAGCGGTGCCGCCTCCGGTTCCGGCGGTGCCCTGGTGATCGGGTCGGCTGATTTCCCCGAGAGCCAGATCCTGGCCGAGGTCTACGCCGGTGCCCTGAACGCCGCGGGCGTCACCGCCAGCACCAAGCCGAACATCGGCTCGCGCGAGGTCTACATCAAAGCAGTCCAGGACGGCTCGGTGGACGTTGTTCCCGACTACAGCGGCAACCTGCTGCTGTATGTAAACAAGGACGCCACCGAGGTCTCCGCCGAAGACATCGCGAAGGCACTCCCGACCAAGCTCCCGCAGGGCCTGGCCGTGCTCGATGCCTCCAAGGCTGAGGACAAGGACGCCATGGTGGTCACCAAGGCCACGGCCGAGAAGCACCAGCTGAAGTCCATCGAAGACATGGCGAAGGTCTGCGGCGATCTCGTCATCGGCGCCCCGGCGACCTTCGCCGAGCGCGCCTACGGCCTGCCGGGCCTGGCGAAGAACTACAACTGTGTGCCCAAGAAACTCGAGCCGTTCAGCGACGGCGGCGGCGCCGTCACGCTCAAGGCGCTGCTCTCGGACCAGGTCCAGGTCGCGGACATCTACACCACCACCCCGTCCATCCCGGACAACGACCTCGTGGTGCTGGAGGATCCGAAGAACAACTTCATCGCCCAGCAGGTGCTGCCGCTGTACAACTCGGCCAAGATGACGGACAAGGCAAAGGAAACGCTCAACGCGGTGTCCAAGGTCCTCACCACGGAAGACCTCATCAACCTCAACCGTGCCGTGAGCGGCAGCCAGAAGCAGAACCCGAAAGATGCCGCCGACGCGTGGCTGAAGGAAAAGGGCCTCGCCCAGCAGTAGGCACTGGCGACTCTGCGACGCCGGTGTCCGGGCTTACAGCCCGGGCACCGGCGTCGTTGTTGTTACTGCGGCGCCCGTGTGTGAGTCATGTCTCAGCGGAAGTACATCCTCCATATGGCATATTTGATGAATGGCAGAATTCAAGCAGTCCACCAAGCTTCATAATGTCCTTTACGACATCCGTGGACCGATTCTTCAGGCCGCCCAGCAGATGGAGGCGGAGGGTCATCGCATCCTCAAACTGAACATCGGAAACCCGGCCCCGTTCGGGTTTGAAGCGCCGGACGCGATCCTGGTGGACATGATCCGCCACCTGCCGCATGCCCAGGGCTACAGCGACTCGCGCGGCATTTTTTCGGCCCGCACCGCCGTCTCGCAGTACTACCAGACCCGCGGGATCCAGAACATCCACGTGGATGACATCTACCTCGGCAACGGCGTCAGCGAACTGATCACAATGTCGCTCATGGCCCTGCTCGACGACGGCGATGAGGTCCTCATCCCCACCCCGGACTACCCGCTGTGGACGGCCTCGGTTGCCCTGGCCGGCGGGAAGCCCGTGCACTACCTCTGCGACGAAGAATCCGGCTGGCAGCCCGACCTCGAGGACATGGAAGCGAAGATCACGCCGCGCACCAAGGGCATCGTGGTCATCAACCCGAACAACCCGACAGGTGCGGTGTACCCGAAGGCGACGCTGAAGAAGATCGTTGCCCTCGCGGAGAAACACGGCCTGGTGCTCTTCGCCGACGAAATCTACGAGAAGATCCTCTACGAAGACGCGGTACACGTAAACCTCGCCTCGCTCACCGGCGACGATGTCCTGTGCCTGACGTTCAGCGGGCTCTCCAAGGCCTACAGAGTCTGCGGCTTCCGGGCCGGCTGGATGGCCATCTCCGGGCCGAAAAAGGCCGCCGCGGACTACCTCGAGGGCATCAACCTGCTGGCCAACATGCGCCTCTGCGCCAATGTGCCGGCCCAGCACGCCATCCAGACCGCCCTCGGCGGCTACCAGAGCATCAACGACCTCATCCTGCCCGGCGGGCGCCTCCTGGAACAGCGGAACAAGGCCTATGACATGCTCAACGCCATCCCGGGCGTCAGCACGCAGCAGGCGCGCGGGGCCATGTATCTGTTCCCGAAGCTGGACCCCGAGGTCTACCACATCCGCGACGACGAGAAATTTGTCCTGGACCTGCTCCGCGAGCAGAAGATCCTGCTGTCCCACGGAAGGGCGTTCAACTGGGTCCGGCCGGACCACTTCCGGATGGTGACGCTGCCGAACGTCAAGGACCTCGAGGAAGCAATCAACCGCATGGCGGACTTCCTGAGCCGGTATAAGGGGAACTAGGCTTCGGTCAGCAGCGGAGCTCGGGGACTCGCCCGCGCAGCGGCTGCACGAAACTGGAAAGAGGCTTTCCATGACAGATGCTGTGATGTTCGAGCGGCACCCCGCCGAGACGCTGCTGGTCGGAAAAAAATTCAAGCTGAAGGACTGCGACCCGGACTCCACCCCGGGCTACCCGGGCGGGAAATCCGACGGCGAGGCGCTCCTGGCAGAGCTCGATGGCAAGCTGACCACCCTGCAGGAGCAGCTTTTCGCCGAATCCCGGTTCGGCGGCACCAAGCGCATCCTGCTGGTCCTGCAGGCGATGGATACCGCAGGCAAGGGCGGGATCGTCAACCATGTCATGGGCCAGATGGACCCGCAGGGTGTCCAGCTCAAGTCCTTCAAGGCGCCGACCCCGGAGGAGAAATCCTACGATTTCCTCTGGCGGATCGAGAAGGCAGTGCCGGGGGCCGGCATGGTGGGCGTCTTTGACCGCTCGCATTACGAGGACGTCCTGATTCACCGGGTCCACCGCTGGGCAAGTCCCGAGGAACTGGAGCGGCGCTACAAGGCCATCAACGAATTCGAGGCAAGGCAGGCGGCAGCCGGGACCACGGTGGTCAAGGTCATGCTCAACATCAGCCGGGACGAGCAGAAGGACCGGCTGCTCGCCAGGCTGGATGACGAAACCAAGGTGTGGAAGTACAGCAGCACCGACCTCAAGGAGCGCGCCTTCTGGAACGACTACATGGATGCGTACCAGGAGGCGTTCGAGAAGACGGCCACTGACATCGCGCCCTGGTACGTCGTGCCGGCCAACAAGAAGTGGTACGCCCGCATCGCGGTGCAGCAGCTGATGCTGGACGCCCTGGAAGGGCTGAAGCTGCAGTGGCCGGATCCGGAGTTCGACGTCGATCTGGAACGGGATCTGGTCGAGCGCTCCTAATACGGAGGGAACCGGCACGCCGCGGCGTGCCGGTGCCTAGCTCTTGTCCGCGGCCTGGTCCCGGGCCGCGGCGAGCCGCTTGCGGGCGCCTTCCAGCCACTGTTCGCAGCGCTTGGCCAGCGCTTCGCCGCGTTCCCACAGCGCAAGCGATTCCTCCAGGCTTGCGCCGCCGGCCTCCAGCTTGCCCACCACGGCGACCAGCTGCTCGCGGGCGTCCTCGTAGCTGAGGGCCTCGATGTCGGCGTTCGGGTTGGGTTCTGCTGCCATGTGGGTGCTCCTTGATTGTCGCGGTTTGTGCCGCGGTGACGCTGTCTGTGGTGCTGACGGGGGTGCCTGTTCGGGGCGCTGACGGGTGGCCGTGTTCTGTGGCGCTGACGGGTGGCCGTGTGGGCACGTCCGTCCGCCGGGGTTATTCCTCGGCCGGTTCCTGGCCGCCGGTGGATTGGGCCGTGAACCGGCCGCCGGCCACCCGAACCGTGAGGTCCGTGCCGGCGGGCACCTGGGACGGATGGCGCACAACGTCCCGGTGCGCCGCGGGGGCGTTTCCGTCGCCGGCGAGCTGGACCACCGCGTAGCCGCGATCCAGTGTCTTTTGCGGCGAGAGTGCGCGCACCTGCGCCTTGAGGTGGATCAGTTGGTCCGCTGCCCGCACGACGGCGGCGCTGATCGCCGAGTGCGAGCGGACCTTGAGCCGTTCGACGTCCTCGTGGCGCTGGCTGATCATGACGTCGGGGGAGAGCAGCACGGGGCGCGAACGCAGGGAGGCCAGCCGGTCGCCCTCGCGTTCAACGAGCCGGGTGACCCCGCGACGGAGCTGGTCCCGTGCCTGCCGGACCCTGACAAGCTCCTCGGCGACGTCGGGAACTATCCTCTTCGCGGCGTCGGTGGGCGTTGATGCCCTGAGGTCTGCGACGTCATCGAGGATAGGCCGGTCCGCTTCGTGCCCGATCGCGCTCACTACGGGGGTGGACGCGTCCGCGACGGCCCGGATGAGCTCCTCGCTGCTGAACGGCAACAGGTCCTCGAGGGCGCCCCCGCCGCGGGCGATGACGATGACGTCGACCACGGGGTGGGCGTCGAGTTCCCGCAAGGCCGCGATCATCTGGGCTACGGCGGTGTTCCCCTGGACCGCTACTTCGCGGATCTCGAATTCGACGGCCGGCCAGCGCAGGGCGGCATTGCGCAGTACATCCTTCTTGGCGTCAGAGTCGCGGCCGGTGATCAGGCCGATCCGGTGCGGGAGCAATGGAAGCCGCTTTTTGCGCGAATCGGCAAAGAGTCCTTCGGCGGCGAGGGCCTGGCGCAGCCGCTCGATCCTGGCCAGGAGGTCGCCGAGGCCCACGGGCCGGATGTCCTTCACAGACATGTTCAGCCGGCCCGTCTTGAGCCAAAATTCGGCCTTGATCAGGGCTACAACCCGGGAACCGCGTTCCAGCGGGGCGGCCTGGCGGTCCAGCACTGTGGTCCAGACCGATGCCGGCAGCGAGATTTCGGCGTCGATGTCCCGCAGGGTCAGGTAGGCGTTGCTGCCACGCCGGTTGAGTTCGATTACCTGCCCCTCAACCCATGCCGAGGGCGCGCGGTCGATATGCATCTTGAGCTTCTGGGACAGCAACTGCAGCGGCCAGGGGTTGTCCGGACTGGTTTGGGCCGCGGTGGCCGGTAGCGTGGTGGCCGCCGCCGCGTCCTCAGGCATGCGTGGGCTCCATGGCCGGGAGTGCCTGGTGGAGTGCCTTGTGCATATGTGTGCGTGTCCTTTGCTGCGTGCCGCTTACTGCATGTCCTTACACCGCGACTGCCGGCGGCCCGCTCCCCGGCGGGTGGGCCGGCCGGCAGCCGGAAGTTGTCTCTGTCAACTCTATCCATAGCTCTACCACCGGGGTCCGACTTTATGGCCGCGCCCGGCCCCGCCCTAGGATGGGAGGGATGCCATCAACCTCCTAGGAATCCCTTGCGCACTTTTGTCTCTGCCGTCGCCGTCCTCATCGGGCTCCTGATGGCAGCCGTCGCCGTTCCAGCCATGTGGGTGGACCAGAACATCGTCCAGGAAGAGGGCTTCGTTGCCCTGACCGCGCCGCTGGGCAAGGACCCGGCGTTCCAGCAGCGGCTGGCCGCGGCCGCCGTCGACGGCCTGGCCGCCAGCGCCGGCATTCCCGAAGCCTTCACGGAGCTGGCCCGGCCGGTCCTGGACAGCGCGGCGCGCTCGCTGACGGGACTGCCCGGCTACCCCGAGGCCTGGGCTGAAACCCTGCGCAAGAGCCACCGCCTCACGTTCGCCGACCCCAGCACGCTGCCGCCGGAGGTTGACGGGTCGTCCTCGCTCACCCTGGATGTCGCGCCGCTTGCCGGGCTGGTGGCCAAGCAGGTCACTGCGGCGACCACCCTTCCGCTGGAGGCGCCCGGCCAGGTGCTGATCCATATCGGGCAGTCCGACCAGCGCCAGATGATCGAACGCGTCACCGTCTACGCCCCGATGGGCTACGCCGTTGCCGTCGGCGCGGCCATCGCCTTCATTCTGGCGTTCGTTGCGGCCCGACGCCGGTGGACCGTGCTGGTCGGAATGGGCGTTGGGACGCTGGTGCTCGCGGGGGTATGGAAGCTTGCCAGCGATGCCGCCGGCGCCGCTGTCGCCGGGACCTCGAGCGGTAACGATGTGGCGGAGCTGTTCAAGAACGAGTTCGTCGCGGCGTGCTCTGCCAGCTTCGGCCAGTGGATCGTCGCTGCTGCCGTCGCGGGAGCAGCACTGGTAGCCACGGGAGTGGCTGTCCGGGTCGCCGGCGGCCGCAAACGGGGCAGGATTGAACACCGGTAGCATGGGAGCATGACCACCACCGCTGTCTCCGTTCCGATGCCATCCGTTCCGCGCAGGCGGCGTTCCCCGGAAGACGTCCTGGCCGCGGCCCCGGTCGCCGGTCCCAAAAAGGTCCTCCTGGCAGCCCCGCGCGGCTACTGTGCCGGCGTGGACCGTGCAGTCATCGCGGTGGAAAAAGCCCTGGAACACTACGGCCCGCCGGTCTACGTCCGCAAGCAGATCGTGCACAACGTCCATGTGGTCAGCTCCCTGGAGGAAAAGGGCGCCATCTTCGTCGATGAAACCGACGAGGTTCCGGAAGGCGCCCTCGTGATCTTTTCCGCGCACGGAGTCTCGCCCGCCGTCGTCCAGTCCGCCGAGGACCGCGGCCTGCGCACCATTGACGCGACCTGCCCGCTGGTCACCAAGGTGCACCGCGAAGCCGTCCGGTTCGCCAAGGATGACTTCGACATCCTGCTGATCGGCCACGACGGCCATGAGGAAGTCGAAGGCACCGCCGGCGAGGCCCCCGAACACATCCAGATCATCAACGGCCCGCACGAGGTCGACAAGGTCACGGTCCGCGACCCGGAAAAGGTCATCTGGCTCTCGCAGACCACCCTCAGCGTGGACGAAACCATGGAGACCGTGCGCCTGCTCAAGGAGCGGTTCCCCACCCTGCAGGACCCGCCCAGCGACGACATCTGCTACGCCACCACGAACCGCCAGGTGGCCATCAAGAAGATCTCGCCCCAGGCGGACCTGGTGATCGTGGTGGGCTCCGCCAACTCCTCAAACTCGGTCCGCCTCGTGGAGGTGGCGCTGGAATACGGCGCCAAGGCCTCCTACCGGGTCGACTTCGCCAACGAGGTTGACGAGACGTGGTTCGAGGGCGTCGCCACGGTGGGCGTGACGTCGGGGGCCTCTGTCCCGGAAGTCCTCGTCAAGGATGTGCTGCGGCTTCTCGCCGACTACGGCTACGGATCGGTCGAGGAAGTCGTCACGGCCGAGGAAGACCTCCTGTTCTCCCTGCCGAAGGAGCTCCGGGCCACCCTGAAGCAGGCCGGCGACGTCACCCGCGCCCTCGGCGGCCGCGGCACCCGCCCCGAACAGTCCTAGGCACCGGACACTCCTAAGCACTGGACAGTCCTGGGTACCGGACAGTCCTAAGCACTGGACAGTCCTGGGTACGGAGACCCAAGCGCAGGGCACCTAGGCCGCGGACTCTTCTGACTCGTCACGAGACTGAAGTTCCGGGGCCGCGACTGCCCGCGGTGTAACTTCGACGGCGGGGGGAGTGGCCAGTCCGGCGGCTTCCAGGGCGTTGAGTTTCCTCGCGGTCGGCAGGACGCGCGCCTCAAGGGTCCCGACCATGGAGTTGTACCGCTCAACCGAGGTCTTCAGCGAGGACCCCAGCTTGGTGACGTTCTCGCCGAGCGTGCCCATCCGGTCGTAGAGCTGCCGGGCGAGCTCGAAGAGTTCCCGGGCGCTGTCCGTCAACACGTCCTGCCGCCACGTGAACGCCACCGACTTCAGCACCGCCAGCAGGGTCCCGGGGGAGGCCAGGACCACGTTCTTGGCCAGCGCGTAGTCCAGCAGGGCCGGGTCGGCCGTGAGGGCGGCGGCCAGGATTGATTCCGCCGGCAGGAAGCAGACCACCAGCTCCGGAGAGTTGCCTGGGATGTCCCAATACTTCTTGCTGCCCAGCGCGTCCACATGGGCCTTCAGGGCCTTGGCATGGGCGGCGAGGTGCGCCTGCTGGCTGCCGGGCAGCTGCGAGGACTGCTGGCCCGCCTGGGCGGCGCCGAGGTCCTGGGCGGCAAGATACGACGCCAGCGGGACCTTTGCGTCGACCACCAGCTGCTTGTCGCCGGGCAGCTGCACCACGAGGTCGGGCCGGAGGCTGCCGTCCATGCCGGAGCTGTGGCCCTGCCCGCTGTGGAGCTGTTCGTGGAAGTCCACGTGCCGCAGCATGCCTGCCGCCTCGACCACCCGGCGCAGCTGGACCTCGCCCCACTGGCCGCGGGCGCTGTTGGAGCGCAGAGCGGACTCCAGCGCATGCGTGGACCGCAGCAGCTGCTCATCGGACAGGCGGGCCTCCTGCAGCTGCTGGGCCAGCTGGCCGTACTGCTCCAGCCGGTCGCGTTCGAGCAGGGATACCTGCTGCTGCACGGCAGTGAGCTTTTCTGCCACCGGCGCCAGCGCACGGAGCACACTGCCGTCGTGGTTCCGGGACTCGCCGAGTTCCCGGTTCTGGGCCGCGAGCAGGCGCCTCTCGGCGTCGGCGGCGGCGAACTGGGCGCTGACCTCGGACAGCCGGGCTGACACGCCGTCGAAGTCCTGTTCCACGGCCAGATAGCGCCGGCGCAGCAGGACATAGACGACGGCGGCGCCGGTGACGGCGCCCGTGAGCAGCATGAGCAGGGCGAGAATCAGAGAAAAAGCTTCCATGCCTTCACTGTGACATGCCCCTGTGACAGTTTTGGCTTCGACGCCCGGAACACCCTGGAACACCCGGAAACACTCCGGGATGTACCCGCCGCACCACCCGACAACGCCCCGGGAACACCCCACACCGCCCCACACCGCCCCGCGCCCGCGCCGGCACCCTGCCGCCGCACAGGCGCAGCCGCAGGCCGCAGCAACGGCCGGCGGCTGGTGCGGGTAGAATATATGCTCGTGGCTCTTACTATTGGCATCGTCGGACTGCCCAACGTCGGCAAATCAACCCTTTTCAACGCACTGACCCGCAACCAGGTCCTCGCGGCGAACTATCCGTTCGCCACGATCGAGCCCAACATCGGCGTCGTGAACCTGCCGGATGCCCGGCTTGAAAAGCTGGCCGGCATCTTCGGCTCCGCGCGCCTGCTGCCCGCCGCCGTGTCCTTCGTGGATATCGCCGGCATCGTCAAGGGCGCCTCCGAGGGCGAGGGCCTCGGCAACCAGTTCCTCGCCAACATCCGTGAGGCCGAGGCCATCGCGCAGGTTGTCCGCGTGTTCGATGACCCGGACGTCATCCACGTCGACGGCAAGGTCGATCCCAGCTCCGACATGGAGACGATCAACACCGAGCTGATCCTGGCCGATCTGCAGACCATCGAAAAGGCCATCCCGCGGATCGAAAAAGAAGTCAAGATCAAGAAGCGGGAGGCCGCCGAACTGGCGGCCATCCTGGCGGCGCAGGCAGTGCTGGAACGCGGCGACACCATCTTCTCGTCCATCAAGAGCGACAAGCTGGAGATGGAGCACCTCAAGGAACTCGGCCTGCTCACGGCCAAACCCTTCATCTATGTCTTCAACTCCGACGAGGGAATCCTCGGCAGTCCGGAGAAGCAGGCGGAACTGCGGGCCCTCGTGGCCCCCGCCGACGCCATCTTCCTGGACGCCAAGCTCGAGTCCGACCTGGTGGAGCTCGACGAGGCAGAAGCCCGCGAGATGCTGGAAATGAACGGCCAGGATGAATCCGGGCTGGACCAGCTGGCCCGCGTCGGCTTCCACACCCTCGGACTGCAGACCTACCTGACGGCCGGCCCCAAGGAAACCCGCGCGTGGACCATCCGCCAGGGCGACACTGCCCCGCAGGCGGCCGGCGTGATCCACTCCGATTTCCAGCGCGGCTTCATCAAGGCCGAGGTCGTCTCCTTCGATGACCTGATCGAGGCCGGTTCCATGGCCGAGGCGAAGGCCCGCGGCAAGGTCCGGATCGAAGGCAAGGAATACATCATGGCCGACGGCGACGTCGTGGAATTTAGATTTAATGTGTAGATTCTTCGCCTGAATCAGTAGAAATGCCGCCCTCCGTGAAACGTACGAGGGCGGCATTTCTTGTAACAGAATTGATAGTCGTAGCGTCGAGGACCTTCGGACGGAGTCCGGGTGCATAGGAAATTTCGGGGTTTTTCCCCGGATACCCAATGACCTGCGACTCCAACGCGAGGCGATGCGGGTCTTTCCCTTACCAGCGCTCACGAGTCATTTCACAGCTAACCCCTTGATGCCGACCGGGGAGGGGGCCATCCCGGTCGTTTCCTTATGGCCCGATTCCGTCGGAGGCAGATCCGGTACGCTCCGTGGACCTGCAGTCCACTCCCGGTCCAGTATTCCGAAGACGAACTCGCTTCCCCACGTACCTTTGAAAAAGACGTTTTCGTGGAAGTGGGCTTCCCTCCGCATTCCCACCCTCTCAAGAAGCCGGGCCGCAGAATCGTTGAGCGCGTCGGTGACAGCTAGTATGCGGTGGAGATGCAACTGCTCGAAGGCGTAGCCGAGGAGCCCCAGAACCGCCTCACGGCCATACCCGTGCCCCTGGTGCTCGGGCGCTAGCGTAAATCCCAATTCCGCCTCGCTCTTTTCAGTGTCGTTCACCTTTAATGCAACATCGCCGATGAGAATGCCGTCGGCACGTCTTTCGAGGGCGAACTGGTACCACTCTCCCGGTATGCCGGGCTGGATGTTTTGCATCGAGTTGATGAGGGTGCGACCTTGTTCAAGGGTGTAATTGCTCCAGCTTTGGTACCGCTCGACCTGGGGCTGGGCGCGATAGGCGGCAAAGGCTTCTGCATCTGCCGGATGGAATGGGCGGGCATGAAGGCGCGGTGTTTCGAAATGGGCGACAGCGGGTCCTGTTTCGGGGCCGTTGAAAGTCGGCATTTAGTTTCTTCTCCTCGTAGGAACTTTGGATTTGTTTCGGGAGTGCTGCGGCCCGTTCGCACGGTGGTGAGGCTTGCTGCGCCGGGTTCACCGGAAGCGTGCCGGGTCGCCGTCCGTGGCGGAGAATCGCGGCGATGACTCCAATCAACAGGCTCTGCCTTCACTATTGGCCGGGGACCTTGCACAGTGAGAAACTGCAATCTAGACGGCTCATTCGGACAGACGCCAACTTACCTCGTCTGCCTCCAAGCGCTGGCGTGCGGTGTTCAGTCCCGCTCCCACTGGTACGTGACCGGTAGCGGCTGCCAGCCCGAAGACCGGCATATCGGTATACACGCTTTCCCTGCCACCGGGCATCGTCTCGTAGGTTTCGTGCCATACGCCGATGTCGCCAGTACCGGCGGATTCGCGCATGAATCGGCGCCAGGGCTCAAGGTGCGGCGCCGACCGGTCGGCCGCGAACCGCTGCAGATGCTCCGGGCTCCTCCAGTAGCTGATCATGATGGTCGTCCGCCCGAACCATTGCTGGTAGCCCAACAATCCAGCCTCCGGCGTCTTGGCCAGGTGGGCAAGCATCCTGGGCATGGCCGCCCCCACCCTTGCCACTTTCCCGAATTGCCACCACCGGTTGGCGCGCATCCCAATCAGGAAGATTGTCACCGGGCCGCCTCCGGGATCGGCAGTGAAACGTCCTGCGTGCACTTGCTCCGACATGGGCTTCTCCTATTCATAACGCTGTTACAGAACAGTGTTATGCCATACTTGTCCTATGGCAAGACCCATAGTCCACGATGAGACCCTGCGTCGCAGGCTGCTCGACACCGCAGCCTCCCTCATCGCCCGCGACGGCGCCGCCTCCTTATCGCTGCGCAGTATTGCCGCTACCGCTGGGACGTCGACGACGGCGGTGTATTCGCTCTTCGGGGGCAAGGCGGAGCTGTTGACTGCCGTGCTCGACGATGGCTTCGCTTCCTTTGCTGCCTCCCAACAAGAGGTCGCCGCTGCCGGCCTCGAAGCATTGGGCCGGGCTTACCGAACTTGGGCACTGGAGCATCCGATCCTCTACGGCCTGATGTTCGGCGGCTCACTGGCCGGCCAGGTGCCGTGTCGGCCGACGCCGGGTGCCACTGAGCCGTCGATCGCGCCGCTGTTCGCCGCGGTTGCCGCAGCGCTGCCCGGAGCAGCGGATGACGAGATCGCCTCGATGGTCGCCGTCGTGTGGGGCCAAGTCCACGGGCTGGTGTCACTGGAGCTGGCCGGTGCACCGGCTGCTGGCTGGATCTGGGATGTGGCCTATGATGCCGCTATCAGCCAGATTGGCCGCTCGCTGCGACGCTAGGGAACATTAGTCCTCAAGCAGCCGGCGGACCATGGGGTCGCAGTAGCCGTCGAAATCCGGATCTCGTGATGGTCGACCAGTATGTTCGTCAGCGTACCCCCTGTTCTACAACGGGTTGTTTGGTGACGGAACGTGGTGGAGTTCCGCTTTAACGTCTGAGTCAGCTCCGGTACCTCCCGGGAATCCTCGGCCGAAGTGTTGGGGAACTTAACGTTCTTCCGAGACGGTGATTGTTCCCGAGGCGGTGGCGGCTCGGAGTGCGCTAGCCTGAACGGCGTGGACCGCATAGACATGGATGACGCTGCAACGCTCGTGACCCTGCTGCATGATGGGAGGCGCTCCTCGTCGCTCCGTGCGCTGCTGCCGGGGTGGGACATGCTGCAGGCCGACGTCCCTTCCCGGGAACGGGTAGAGACGGCAATAGCGGTCCTGGTCGGTTCCAGCCTTGCTGAGGTCGACTCATCCTGGGGGATGCGGCTCACGGAGCAGGGCGTGCAGCTCAGGCGGTCCGTGAAAGGTGCTCGGGGGACGCGGGAGATCCCGGGGGCAATCAGCGATCTGCTGGTAGGACGCCAGTTGAGCCGTGCAACGCTGAGTCTTCCTCACGAGGTCTTTGATGCGGCGCGCGAGGACTATCTGGACGCGGCCCAACGCAGGGCTGAGCGCCGATCGCGACATCGCTGGTGGTGGCCCGACCCATCCAGGCCCCGTCCAAGGAAGCCGCCATCCTCGACCTCCTGAGAAGCACGAACGGCCACCCGTGACGTTGTTCGACTGCGGAACGTCGTGGAGTTCCGCTTCAACGTCTGGTTTCTGATCTCCCTGAGGCCAAAAGCGATAGCCGCTAAGAACACGTGTTCTTGGCGGCTATCGCTTTTGCGAGCGGGTGAGGGCTTCACGGACAGTTGGCTATGTGGCGGACTCAAGCCAGGAGCTAACGGCGTCCCGTGCGGCGGCGGGCTGCTCATGGAACAGGAAGTGGCCGGCACCCTCGACGACGGTGAACCGGGCCGTGGGCAGCGCTTCTGCCATTTCTTCCGCAGCGTTCAGAGGGATGAGGCGGTCCTGGGCTCCGTGGATGATCGCTGTCGGGCAGGCGATGGACGGCAGAATCGAGCGAAGATCGGCGCGCTGCACGACTGCCTGCTGCTGTCGGAGAAAGGCTTCTGCACCGACTGGGCTGGTCATGGAGCGCCAAGTGGCTAGGAGTGCATCGTCGGATTCGTTGTCTGCCGCGACGACGCCAGGGAAGGCGGCGTCGACAAGAGCGTCGAAATGCCCGCCTTCAACGAGCGCGGACTGGCGCGCCCGCGCTTGGAGCTGCTCCGCGGAGTCGGCTCGGGCGGACGTGCTTACGAGTGCGAGAGCGGTGACGCGATCGGGCGCCTGGCGGATGACTTCGAGGGCGACGTACCCTCCCATGCTTGTTCCGAGAACAGCAATGTCGCCGACGTTCTCGCGGAGGATCCGTTCGGCCATGGCCGCAATGGTGTCGTCGTGCCGGGTATCGGCCAAAGTGACTTGCCCGCGCGTCCAGACGGTATCGATCACCGGGGCGTAAGCGAGCGGAGAGCAGAGCAGAGGCGGTATCAGGACAATATTCACGTTCTCAGTCTTGCTGCACCTGCCGACAATAAACTATCGACGCAGGCGTTCTGGCTCACGGTAATCATTTCGACCACCAGAACAGACCAACCGCGTTGATCCAACACACGAAACCGAATCTGTTATCAACGGGCGATGCTTACGGGCTTTACGGCCACGTTGTTAGGATCGGGCCGACCCTACTGACCATGAGCGTTTACCCGAGAGCGAGGATCCGTGAAAGCCGACCATTATGACAGTTTTGCCGAGAGCTACTCGGCGGAAAACGACTCCAGCCTCCTCAACGCCTACTACGAGCGGCCGGCGATGATTGGCCTCGCCGACGACGTCGACGGCCACCGGGTCCTGGATGCAGGGTGCGGCTCCGGGCCCCTGTCCGCGGCACTGAGCGCGAAGGGCGCGATCATGACCGGATTCGATTCCAGTCCTGCGATGCTCGAACTGGCAAGACAGCGACTTGGCGGAACCGCGGATCTATACTTGGCCGACCTCAGCAAGCCGCTGCCTTTCGCGGATGGCTCCTTCGACGACGTTGTCTCGTCTTTGGTTCTGCACTACCTGGAGGACTGGTCAGCGCCGCTTGGCGAACTGCGGCGCGTGCTGAAGCCGGGCGGTCGCCTGATCCTGTCGGTCAACCACCCCACCGTCAGCGTGATCACCCAACCAGCCGAGGACTACTTCGCCATCCGGCAGTACTCGGAGGATTACGAGTTCGATGGCGAGCCTGCGGTTCTGACCTTCTGGCACCGACCACTTCACGCGATGATCAACGCCTTCACATCGGCGGGATACCGCGTCGCCACCGTGAGCGAACCAGGGCCATCTCCAAACACACCGCACGAACTCCTTCCGCCGCGCATGCTCACCGGCGAGAAGACAGCGTTCCTGTCCTTCATCTTCTTCGTCCTCGAAGCCGGCTGATGGCAGCTGAGGAACGTGAGGACACGAGCCGCCGCCGTCCCAGTTCACGCCAACGACCTGTCGCGATGGTCAGCCGTGATGAGACGGAGGCTCTCCGTGACGAAACGCGGGTGGAACTCCGATTCAATGTATAGTGCCCAGTCATAGCCATGTGGGGGTCTCGCGGCGTCGCCGTCTTCCATCTGGCCTTCACGTTCTATGCTCGGGGAGGGTGTCGTGTCAGATGGCTTGGTAACTGGGCTCCTGCCAGTGCTTGGCAGGTCCCTGGAGTTGGGTTTCAACGTCTTTGACGTTATGCACCACGGACTCCACGAAAAGCAGATCTCGAATGTCTTTAGGTGGTTGTTGGACCCCGAACAGACGCACATCCTGGGCGACCGTTTCCTGCGGATCTTTATCGACGAGTTGAACCGGGTTTCGGCGGGGAGCGAACCGCTTCCGCATGGCAGCTACTTGGTGCGTCAGGAGGTGAACGTCGCGATGGGCGCGTGGGGAGCGGACATCGCCGACCTTGTCCTTGAGAGCGAAGCTGCGGTCGTCGTCGTCGAGAACTATTTCACCTCTGACGGTCACGGACACAGTTACAGCGGCTACCTGGCGTTCAGCGTGCGGGACGGCAAACGGGGTTCCGTCGTTCTCTTGTGTCGCGATGAGGATGCGTCCTTGCAGACCATGGGGTGGGAGAACGCCGCGGTCCTCACATATGGCAAGTTGGCTGAGCGACTGCTGGAACACGTCGGTGGCGACAGGGCTTACCAGCATAAGAATCCCGATGCCTACGCGTTCATCGAACAGTTGCACCGTAAGTTCGTTAGAGGAAAGGGCCTCGTGGGTGACCAAGAGCTGATCAACTTCGTTGTTGCCATGTGTGATACCGGGGAGGTACGCAGATATCAGGAGCAGCCGCAGGAAGTAGCCGCCAAGCGCTTTGCTGATGATCTTGCGGTGCAAGCGAGGGAACGGTTTGGCGAGGGCCGCGACCTCCTCCAGCGAGTCAAGGGGCGCCTCAGCGCCTTCAGCGAGGGACCGCTCAGACGCCAACTCAACGCGACTCGGGGCGAGGGGTTTGTGCGCCGAATCGACGCGAGATTAGCGGGGATATACCAGTGGACCATCAACATCGACGTGGAAGAAGAACCGAACGACCTGGGCCGGTCGAGGCTCCAGCTCAAGTTCGGGCCGTCCGCGTGGTTCGCCAACGAACGGGATCCGAGCTGGACCCGAACGGTCGAATCGGGCCAAGCGGACTACTCGCGATTATTCCTCACGCGGGCCGGCGTCAAGGAAGTCCGTCAGTCGACCGTGAGTATCCAAGACGTGCTTGACGGACTCGGACCCGCCGACCCCAGGCTTCACGACGAGATTACTGGGTTGCTCAGCGCGGTAATTCTGCCAAGTAATTAAGGATTAACTGGAGGGCCCCGATTCTCGGATTGGGGCTTTTTCTGTGTGCGGCGCTTTTATCCTTTTGTTACGCCGCCGTCAACGTTTTGTGGGAAAGCTGGCCCTGTGGAACCTGCCCAATGTTGCAGCTCCATAACGAACTTTACGGTGAGTCAACTTTGGTGGCTCCGGACGGTCTTTGGGGTTACGCTTCATGCCATGTGAGACGGGCCACACTGCCGCTGGGGGAGTGTGGACGTCTGTCTGGCGCCTTCGGCGCCGGTCTCACCCACACCACAGAAACAAGGAGGCGGAATGCGCTTGGGTCGTATTTCCAAAGCAGTGGGCGTGGCGGCAGCAGCTGCCATCGCCCTCAGCGCCTGCGCGGGCAACAGTGGCGGGACAACCCCGACCACTGCGGCGGCAGCAAGCAAGCAAGGCGGATCGGCAACTGTAGTAGAGGTCAACGCGTTTAATACGTTCAACCCGAACACGGCCGATGGAAACACTGACATCAACTCAAAGGTCAGCTACGCCACGCACTCGGGCTTCTTCTACATCGACAACAAGCTCAATGTTGTCCGCAATGAGAAGTTCGGCAAGATGGAAAAGGTCTCTGACGATCCGCTGACGGTGAAGTACACCATCAACGACGGCGTGAAGTGGTCCGACGGCACTCCTGTTACCGCAGCCGACCTTGTGCTGCAGTGGGCCGCCTTCTCCGGTTACTACAACGACGCCGACGCGGAAGGTAAGACCGGAACGTCCTACTTCTCCTACGCCGGTGACCCCACCGGTATCGCCCTCACCGACTTCCCGGAACTCGGTGACGACGGCCGCAGCATGACGCTGAAGTACTCCAAGCCCTTCGCGGACTGGGAAATCGCCATCGGCGGCCCCGGCGTCGACATCCCCGCCCACGTCCTGGCCAAGAAGGCAGGCCTGGCGGACACCAAGGCGTTCATTGACCTGCTGAAGGGCATGCCCCGCGGCGATTCCAAGGCCCCCAAGCCGGCGAACGCCCAGCTCAAGGCTATGGCGGACCTGTGGAACACCGGCTTTGACACCAAGACCCTGCCGGCCGATCCGAGCCTTTACCTCTCCAACGGTCCGTTCATCGTCAAGAGCGTCAACCAGGACCAGTCCCTGACCATGGTCAAGAACAAGGACTACAAGTGGGGACCGGAAGCCAATCTGGACGAAATCACCGTCCGCTACATCGGTGAGGCACCCGCCCAGGTCCAGGCTCTCAAGAACGGCGAGGCCGACATCATCGCCCCGCAGGCATCCGCGGACACCGTGGAGCAGCTCAAGGCGCTCGAAAGCCAGGGCGTGACGGTCGACGTCGGCAACCAGCTCGCGTACGACCACATCGACCTGAACTACTCGGGCCCGTTTGCCGACAAGAACGTCCGCGAGGCGTTCATGAAGGCCGTCCCGCGTACGGACATCGTCGACAAGATCGTCAAGAAGCTGGATCCGAAGGCTGCACCGCTTGACTCCCAGCTGTTCGTTCCGGACCAGGCCCCGTACGCCGACTCGGCCAAGAACAATGGTTCCTCCGCCTACCAGGGTGTGGACATCGAGGGTGCCAAGAAGCTCCTCAACGGCGCCACCCCCGAAGTTCGCATCATGTACAACAAGGACAACCCCAACCGTGTTGACGCTTTCTCCCTGATCAGCGAGTCCGCCACCAAGGCCGGCTTCAAGATCGTCGACGGCGGCCTCGGCAAGTCTGACTGGGGCAAGGCCCTCGGTGACGGCAGCTACGATGCCACCATCTTTGGCTGGAGCAACTCGGGTGTCGGCGTGTCCGGCGTTCCGCAGATCTTCAAGTCCGGCAACGACTCCAACTTCAACCAGTTCAGCGACCCCGCAGCCGACAAGCTGATGGACGAACTGATTGTCACCACCGACAAGAGCAAGCAGGACGGCCTCGTTGCGCAGATCGACAAGATGATCTGGGATTCGGCCTACGGCCTGCCGCTGTTCCAGTCGGTTGGCGTGGACGCGTACAGCGACCGCATCACCGGTGTGAAGTACATGCCGAACCAGACCGGCGTTTGGTGGAACTTCTGGGAATGGGCGCAGAAGTAGCCCGCGACCCCAAGTAACACTGCTGGAAAGGCGTCGGGACCACAGCTTCTTCGGTCCCGGCGCCTTTCTGGCGACATCCCTGACGATGCCGTGGTCCCGCCGCCACATCGGCGGGAACCGGCCAAACTCCGCGACCGGTCCGGGCAATCCCTGGGCCCGAATTCCGAGGTTCTATTCCAATGGTGACCTACATCTTCCGGCGGCTCGTGACTGCCGCCCTCATCCTTCTCGGTGCGTCTTACCTCGTATATCTCCTGACAGCGGCGTCCGGCGATCCCCTCGAGGAATTCCGCGCCAACCCCACGCCCCAGAAGCAGCAGCTCATGGACGCGAGGACCGAGCTCTTGCAGCTGGACACCCCGGCCCCGCTGCGGTACTTCAAATGGTTCGGCGGCGCTGTCCAGTGCCTCGTTCCGTTCGCCAACTCCTGTGACCTCGGGAAAAACATCGCCGGTCAGCCCATCACCGAGGCCCTCGGCTTCGCGCTCGTCCAGACCCTGACCCTCGTCACCGCGGCAACGGTGCTCGCCATCCTGATCGGCATCACCCTGGGCATCGTCACCGCCCTGCGGCAGTACAGCACCCTGGATTACGGCGTGACGTTCATGGCCTTCCTGTTCTTCTCACTGCCGATCTTCTGGGTCGCCGTCCTGCTCAAGGAATTCGGCGCCATCGGCTTCAACGACTTCCTGCGGAACCCCGACGTGCCGCTGCCCGCGGCCCTCGGGATCGGCGTCGTCGTCGGCGCAGTGACAGCCGTCGCGGCGGGCGGGACCATGCGGCGCCGGCTGCTGGCCGGCGCCGTCGCCTTCGCCTTCGTCACCGCGGTGCTCATTTACTTCTCCGCCACCGAATGGTTCAAGACCCCGGGCATGGGCCCCGTGGTCATCGCTATCGCCGGTGTCGGCATCGCGTTCGCCGTGACCCTGCTCTCCGCCGGGCTGAAAAACCGCAAGGCCCTGCAGTCGGCCCTCATCGCCGTCGGCGTCGGAGTCGTGCTCTACTTCCTCCTTCAGCCGCTGCTCAACGAGGCCACGTTCCTGATGATCGTGCTCCTGGCGGTCGCCTTCGTCCTGATCGGCATGGGCATCGGCTACCTGGTGGGCGGCTACGACCGCGGGCAGTCCATGCGGGCGGCAGCCATCACCTCGTTCCTGGTCGGCTTCCTGATCCTGCTGGACCGGTACATGCAGGCGTGGCCCAGCTACTTCAACAACAGCCGTGTGCGCGGCCGGCCGATCGCCACCATCGGTGCCAGCACGCCGAACATCCAGGGCGACTTCTGGGTCCTGAGCCTTGACTCCTTCACGCACCTGATCCTGCCCACCCTGGCCCTGATTCTCATTTCACTGGCCAGCTACACCCGCTTCACCCGGGCCTCGATGCTCGAAATCATGAACATGGACTACATCCGCACGGCCCGGGCCAAAGGCCTGAGCGAGCGGACCGTCATCATGCGCCACGCCTTCCGCAACGCCCTGATCCCGATCGCCACGATCGTGGCCTTCGACATTGGGGCGCTGATCGGCGGTGCCGTCATCACCGAAACCGTCTTCTCGGTCCGCGGCATGGGCTTCCTGTTCCTGGACGGGATCGCGCACACCGATCCCAACCCGGTCATGGGCGTCTTCATCTGCGTGGCCATCACGGCCATGGTCTTCAACCTCATCGCGGACCTCGCCTACTCCGCACTGGATCCGCGCGTAAGGGTAAAAGCATGAGCCAGCCAAGTCAGCAGGAAGTAATCATGGCCGAAGACGAAGCCTCGCGGATATCAGCCGCGGCCGGCGTTGAGCCGGTCCTTGAGGCCAAGGGTCTCAGCCAGGGCCAGATCGTCCGGAAGCGTTTCCTCGGACACTCCGGCGCCATTATCGGCCTCGTGGTGTTCGCCTTCATTTTCATCCTGGCCTTCACCTCGGTGGGTTACCTGGGAATCCCCGGCTGGTGGAAGTACTCCCACACGCAAGTCTCGCCACTGGTCAACGGCGGCGCACCGACCTCCTCGCTGTGGCCGCTGGCCTGGGGCGAACATCCGTTCGGCCAGGACCGGATCGGCCGCGACCTTTTCGCCATGACCATGCGCGGCGCGCAGCAGTCCATCACCATCATGATCGTGATCGGCCTCATCGCCGGTCTGATCGGCGTCGTGGTCGGTGCCATCTCCGGGTACTTCCGCGGCTGGTCCGAGGCCATCCTGATGCGCCTGACCGACGTCATCATCATCATTCCGGCCCTGTTGCTGGCCGCCGTCATGGCCGCCCTCGCCGGCCGCCGGGACCAGGGGAGCTGGTTCGCCTCCTTCGCCAGCACCAACGGCGTCCTGGCCCTCGGAATCTTCCTGGGCCTGATCAGCTGGGTCGCCCTGGCCCGACTGATGCGCGGCGAATTCCTGTCCCTGCGCGAACGCGAGTTCGTGGATGCGGCCCGGATTTCCGGCGCCAGCAACGCCAGGATCATCTTCAAGCACATCCTGCCCAACGCCGTCGGCGTGCTGATCGTGAACGTGACCCTGACCATGTCCGCCGCGATCCTCACCGAAACGGCGCTGAGCTACCTCGGCGTCGGCGTCAAGGCCCCGGACACGTCGCTGGGCCTGCTCATCTCCCAGAACCAGCAGGCCTTCGCCACACGGCCCTGGCTCTTCTGGTTCCCGGGCATGTTCATCGTGCTCATCTGCCTCAGCATCAACTTCATCGGCGACGGCCTGAGGGACGCCTTTGACCCACGGCAGAAGAAATTCAATGCCAAGAAGGCGGCCGATCATGGGGGTGCCGCGGTGCAGGCAGGTACCGTCACCGGACTTGGCGCCTCGGCGCCTGAGGATCCCCGCAACGACGGGCCGGCCGACGGAACACGGGGCCAGTAGATGCCGGCCCCCTGCAGGACCGCTCTAACCGGCGGTAATCGCCAGGTAGCTTGCCGCCAGCAGCAGTACGACGGCGCCAATCGCCACCCAGCGGACGGTCACCGTTGCCGCGGTGCTGGCGGCGTCGCCGGCGGCAAGCTGCCCGCCTTCCACGAGGTCATGCCACCGGGCCCGCACCAGCATGGCAGCCTGGCCGGAGTCCGTGGTCTTCAGATCTCCCGGACGGACCGACTTGCCGGGACCGTAGGTGGTTGCCGGCAGGCCGTGGAGGTCCTCCGGGCGGGCATGGCGGCCGCCCCAGATACCGGGGGCCGGCGCGGCCCAGGAGGTGTAGCTCTTCCGGGCGGTGACCAGCGTCAGCGCAAAACGGGTATCGACGTGCACCAGCGCTGCCCACGGCACCTCAATCGAGCGGAACGGATTCTCCAGGGTGACGCCGGCATCGTGGACTACAACGGACGGCATCCAGAACAGTTGCCAGCCCATGAAGGCAATGAAGGCCAGCGGGGCGATGCCGCCCAGCGCCCCCGGACCCGCCATGACGACCGTGACCACGACACCGAACGCGGCCACCGCCCAGGACAGCAACGCGAACCATTTGTTGGTTCGTGCTTTGAAGACTTCAACATTTCCGGCGTGCGGCGTAGAGCTCATGCCCCCAATAATTCAGTATTCCGAGCCGCAGCACTAATCCCCGGTGCACCGGCGGCCCGGGCGGAAGGATAGCCCATCATGACTGACTTCATCACCCTCGATCCGCCGGCGTCACCTGTGCCTGGCAAAGGCGAACCTGTCCTGGAGGTCCGGGATCTCAGCGTGGATTTCGGCGTGGACAAGAAATGGGTCCCGGCAGCGATCGGCCTGAACTACGAGGTCCGGGCCGGCGAAGTGCTCGCCATCGTGGGGGAGTCCGGCTCCGGAAAGAGTGCCAGTTCGATGGCGCTGCTGGGCCTGCTGCCGAGTAACAGCCGTGTGACAGGAAGTGTCAAGCTTGCCGGCCGTGAGCTGCTGGGGAGCAATGAGGCCAATATCCGCGCGGTGCGCGGCAAGGACGTCGCGGTGATCTTCCAGGAGCCGATGACGGCCCTGAACCCGGTGTACACCGTGGGGTCGCAGATCGTCGAAACTGTGCGTCTGCACAATGAAGTTTCCCCGGAAGAAGCCCGGCTCCGGGCCCTGCGCATGCTGGAACTTGTCGAACTGCCCGATCCGGAGAAGGCCTTCCGGTCTTACCCGCACCAGCTTTCCGGCGGCCAGCGCCAGCGCGCCATGATCGCGCAGTCGCTCTCCTGCGACCCGAAGCTGCTCATTGCCGATGAGCCGACCACGGCCCTCGACGTGACCGTCCAGGCCGAAATCCTTGACCTCATGCGCAACCTGCGGAACAAACTGGACAGCGCCATTGTGCTCATCACCCACGACATGGGAGTGGTAGCCGACCTCGCCGACCGGATCGCCGTCATGCGCAAGGGCCTGATCGTGGAGACGGGCACGGCAGCGCAGATCTTCCACAATCCGCAGCACGAGTACACCAAGGCGCTGCTGGCTGCGGTCCCACACCTGGGCCAGGGCGGCGCGGATTCCACGGCGGACGTGGACGTCACCGCCGCCCTCGCGGCCGCGACCCACGTCGAGATCCTCTCCATTCCTGAAGACGAGCTGATCCGGCGCGAACGCGAAAACGCCGCCGCCCTGGCCGCGGCCGAAGCGGCCAAGCCGAAGGGCGAGCCGGTCCTGGAGCTCACCGATGTCGCCATCGAGTACCCGAAGCAGGGCCGGGTGCCGGCCTTCCGTGCCGTGGAAGGGGCCAACCTGGTCATCTATCCCGGACAGGTGGTCGGTCTCGTCGGCGAGTCCGGCTCCGGAAAGACCACCATCGGCCGGGCCGCCGTCGGCCTGCTGCCGGTGGCGGCAGGCACCATGCGGGTAGTCGGGCAGGACATTTCCGCCGCCAAGCGGAACGGCCGGCAGCTCCACGAGATGCGCCGGCATGTCGGCATGGTGTTCCAGGATCCGTCGTCGTCCCTGAACCCCCGGCTGCCCATCGGGGAAAGCATCGGGGAGCCGATGTTCCTGGCACGGGCCGCGAAGGGCGCCGACCTGCAGCGGCGGATTGAGGCGCTGCTGGACCAGGTCGAGCTGCCGCGCGACTACCGCAACCGCTACCCGCACGAGCTCTCCGGCGGCCAGAAGCAGCGCGTGGGGATCGCGCGGGCCCTCTCGCTCAAGCCCAAGCTGATGGTCGCCGACGAGCCCACCTCCGCCCTCGACGTCTCAGTCCAGGCCAAGGTGCTCGATCTGTTCCAGAACCTGCAGAAGGAACTGGGGTTCGCCTGCCTCTTCGTCACCCATGACCTCGCGGTGGTGGACGTGCTCGCGGACCGGATCTGTGTCATGCAGCGCGGCAGGATCGTGGAGCAGGGGACCCGCGACCAGATCCTCCGCAATCCCCAGGAGCCCTACACCCAGCGGCTTTTGGCGGCGGTTCCGCTGCCGGATCCGGACAAGCAGCGCGAGCGCCGCGAACTGCGCGCGCAGCTGCTGTCAGGGGCCAGCTGAGGCTTCCTGGAGGGGGTTGGAACAGGGGCTAACACCGGCAGATTCCAGTTAAGGGCGAGTAACCCAGGTCACACCGCGGGCGAATACTACCAGCCGGTAGCGTGTGACTTGAAATACACTCCGCTTGACGTTACTCGTCATGAGATTGTCGGATCACGGTTTGGCAACAGAGTTCCAACATTTGGACGGTTTAGGGCTAGGCTACTTCCATATGTAGGCCACGTCACAGGGGATACCCCTGTGCCTGCTTACGGGGAAGCATAAGTTTTTCCCTCACGAACTCCCACAACTCATAGGAGGCGGAATGCGTTTTTCGCGCACTTCCAAAGCACTGGGCATGGTGGCTATCGCCGCCCTCGCCCTGACCGGATGCGGTGCCAGCGGCTCCGCAACCGGTAGCGGCAGTACCGGCGGCGACACCAGCAAAGTGATCCTCGCCGACGGCTCCGAACCCCAGCGTCCCCTCATGCCCGCCGACACCAACGAAGTCGGCGGTGGCAAGGTCATCGACATGATCTTCGCGGGTCTGGTCAGCTACGACCCCAGCGGCAAGCCGGTCAACGAACTCGCCGAGTCCATCGAGGGCAAGGATGGCCAGCACTTCACCATCAAGGTCAAGAAGGACCAGAAGTTCACGAACGGCGAGGCCATCACGGCCAAGTCCTTCGTCGATTCCTGGAACTTCGGCGCCGCAGCCAAGAACGCCCAGCTCAGCGGTGGCTTCTTCGAAAGCATCAAGGGCTACGACGAAGCCAGCGCAGAGGGCTCCACGGTTGAGACCATGTCCGGCCTGAAGGTCGTTGACGACCAGACGTTCACCGTCGAACTGAAGCAGCCGGAATCTGACTGGCCGCTTCGCCTTGGCTACACCGCGTTTGTTCCGGTTCCCTCCGGTGCCCTGAAGGACCCGAAGGGCTTCGGCGAGAAGCCGGTCGGCAACGGCCCGTACAAGCTCGCGGACGGCGGCTGGCAGCACAACGTGCAGATCCAGCTCGTTCCGAACCCGGACTACAACGGCCCGCGCAAGGCCAAGAACGCCGGCGTGACGTTCAAGATCTACCAGAACGACGACTCGGCGTACCAGGACCTGATGTCCAACAACCTGGACATCCTGCAGACCATCCCGACCAGCGCGCTGAAGAACTTCAAGTCTGACCTCGGCGACCGCACCATCAACAAGCCGTACGCCGGCAACCAGACCATCGCCATCCCGGAATACCTGCCGGAATGGAGCGGCGAGGCCGGCAAGCTGCGCCGCCAGGCGATCTCCATGGCGATCAACCGCGAAGAGATCACCAAGGTGATCTTCAACGGCGCACGCCAGCCCGCCAAGGACTTCACGGCACCTGTGCTTGACGGCTACAGCGACTCGATCGCCGGAGCCGAGAACCTGACTTTCAACGCCGACAAGGCCAAGGAAGCCTGGGCCAAGGCTGACGCCATCCAGAAGTGGGACGCGAACAAGACGTTCACCATTGCCTACAACGCTGACAAGGGCGGACACAAGGCCTGGGTTGAGGCAGTAGTCAACCAGCTCAAGAACACGCTCGGCATCAAGGTTGAAGGCAAGCCGTACGCCACCTTCAAGGAAGCCCGCAACGACGCCACCGCCAAGACCCTCACCGGCTCCATCCGTGCCGGCTGGCAGGCAGACTACCCGTCGCTGTACAACTTCCTCGGCCCGATCTACAAGACCGGTGCCGGCTCCAACGACGCCAACTACGCCAACCCGACGTTCGACAAGGCCATCTCTGACGGCCTGAACGCCGCGTCGGTCAGCGACGGCAACAAGGCCATGAACAAGGCCCAGGAGATCCTCCTGACGGACCTGCCGGCCATCCCCCTGTGGTACCAGGTTGCCCAGGGCGGCTGGAGCGACAAGGTCGCCAACGTCGACTACGGCTGGGACGGCGTCCCGCTGTACTACAACGTAACCGGTAAGTAACAACAAAACGACGGCGGGGGCCGCCCATACTGGGGCCTCCGCCGTCGTCGTGTTTCCCCTCCATTTATTTTCTTGATGCCCGGCTCTTTCGGGCGAACTTTTCGCAGCCCTGCCGCCGTGAGCAAACCGGCGCCGGCCTGCATCCATAGTGAAAAGGTTCTTTGATGAACAACTCCGCCGCATCCCTGGACAGGATGCCTGCCAACGAGGGTGTGACTCGCTGATGTCGACATACATCCTCAAGCGTTTCCTGCAACTGATTCCCGTCTTCCTGGGCGCAACACTGCTGGTCTATTTCCTGGTCTTCAGCCTGCCCGGTGACCCCATCGTGGCCCTGTTCGGCGACAAGCCGGTGAACGAGGCGGTCGCAGCCAAGCTGCGCATGCAGTACCACCTGGACCAGCCGTTCTGGATGCAATACCTGCTTTACCTCAAGAGCATCTTCACGTTCGACCTCGGCCAGGACTTCTCCGGACGCCCCATCGCCGCCGTGCTCGGCGAGGTCTTCCCCGTCACGGCGCGGCTGGCCATCATGGCGCTGATCTTCGAGGCCTTTTTCGGCATCATCTTCGGCCTCATCGCCGGCCTGCGCAAGGGCAAGCTCTTTGACGCCACGGTCCTGATCTTTTCGCTGATCGTAATCGGCATCCCGATCTTCGTCCTCGGCTTCCTGCTGCAGTTCACCATCGGAGTCCAGCTCGGCTGGGCCAAACCGACCGTCAGCTCTGCGGCGACCATCCCGGACCTCATCCTGCCGGCGATCGTGCTGGGACTGGGATCGTTCGCCTACGTCCTGCGCCTGACCCGCACGTCCGTCATCGAAAACATGAACGCCGACTATGTGCGCACCGCCACCGCCAAGGGCCTCTCCCGGTTCCAGGTGGTCCGCGTCCACATCCTGCGCAACTCCCTGATTCCCGTCATTACCTTCCTGGGCGCCGACCTCGGTGCCTTGATGGGCGGGGCAATCGTCACGGAAGGAATCTTCAACGTTCCGGGCGTAGGCAACCGGCTCTACCGGGCCGTGTTGTCCGGCGAAGGGCCCACGGTGGTCTCGATCGTCACCGTCCTGGTGCTGATCTACTGCCTCTCCAACCTGCTCGTTGACCTGCTTTACGGCTGGCTTGACCCGAGGATCCGTTATGACTCCTGATAACACCACCACCACCGCACGGCACGCCGATTCGCGCCGCCCGGCCCGCCGGACCGTGCACTTCGTGGCCGATGTCTCCGAGACTCCGCTCCAGGTAACGGACCGGGTCAAGGACGAAGCCGCACCGCTAAGCCTGTGGGGTGAGGCCTGGAAGAACCTGCGCAAGCAGCCGCTCTTCATCATCTCCGTGTTCCTGATCCTCGTGGTCGTGGCGGTGTCGCTCTTCCCGGGGCTCTTCTCGCCGATCGACCCGACCTCGGAGGCCTGCCAGCTGGCCAACTCCGACGCCGGCCCCGCCGCGGGCCACCCGCTGGGCTTCACCCAGTTGGGCTGCGACGTCTACGCCCGCGTTATCTTCGGTACGCGGTCCTCGGTGACCGTGGGCCTGTTGACCACCATCGGCGTGCTGCTGATCGGTGGCATCATGGGTGCCGTCGCCGGCTATTACGGCGGCTGGATCGACTCGGTCCTGGCCCGCATCAATGACATCTTCTTCGCCCTTCCCCTGATCCTGGGCGCGATCGTGCTGATGCAGCTGCCGATGTTCCGGGCTAACAAGACCGTGTGGACGCTGGTGCTCATCCTGATCATCTTCGGCTGGCCGCAGATTGCCCGCATCACCCGCGGCGCCGTCGTTGAGGTCCGGAACGCCGACTTCGTCACGGCCGCCCGGTCGCTGGGCGTCTCGAAGTTCGGCGCCCTCATGCGCCACGTCCTGCCGAACTCGCTGGCTCCGATCATCGTCGTGGCCACCATCTCCCTGGGAACGTTCATCGTGGCCGAGTCCACGCTGTCCTTCCTCGGCATCGGGCTGCCGGCCAGCGTCATGTCCTGGGGCAATGACATCGACGCGGCGAAGGCTTCCCTCCGGTCCAACCCGATGCCACTGATCTACCCGGCCATCGCGCTGTCCATCACCGTCCTGAGCTTCATCATGCTGGGCGATGCCCTGCGTGATGCCCTCGATCCCAAAGCCCGCAAGCGATGAAAGGGGACACCATGAGCGCCTCTGTTGACTTCCAGGAAGCTGAGTACGCCACTGAGCGCCCGCTGCTTGAAATCAAGGACCTGGCCATCGGGTTCACCACCAGCAACGGCGAGGTCAACGCCGTCCGCAACGCCCACCTCACCGTCATGCCGGGCGAAACCGTCGCGATTGTGGGCGAGTCGGGCTCCGGCAAGTCCACCACCGCGCTGGCTGCTATCGGCCTGCTCCCGGGCAACGGGCGGGTCGCGGCAGGCCAGATCCTGTTCGATGGCGAGGACATCTCCAACGCCAGCGAAAAGCGGATGATCGAACTGCGCGGCAACAGCATCGGCATGGTCCCGCAGGACCCGATGTCCAACCTGAACCCGGTGTGGAAGATCGGCGACCAGGTCCGCGAGACGCTGAAGGCCAACGGACTCCCGAGCGGCCCCGACGACGTCGCCAAGGTCCTTTCCCAGGCCGGGCTGCCCGACGCCGGAAGCCGCGCCAAGCAGTACCCCCACGAGTTCTCCGGCGGCATGCGCCAGCGCGCGCTGATCGCGATCGGGCTCGCCTGCCAGCCGCGCCTGCTCATCGCGGACGAGCCGACCTCGGCGCTCGACGTGACCGTGCAGCGCCAGATCCTCGATCACCTGGACAAGATGACCACGGAACTGGGCACCGCGGTGCTGCTGATCACGCACGACCTCGGCCTCGCCGCCGAGCGTGCCGATCAGGTGGTGGTCATGTACCGCGGCCAGGTAGTCGAATCCGGACCCTCGCTGGAGCTGCTGCAGAACCCGCAGCACCCGTACACCCAGCGGCTGGTCGCCTCGGCGCCGTCGCTGGCGTCCCGGCGCATCCAGGCGGCCAAGGAACTCGGTGTGGAAACCGACGACATGCTCGCCCCGAGCGAGACCGGCGTGGTTGAGCCGGCCAAGTCCGACGACGTCCTGCAGATCCAGAACCTCAGGAAGGTCTTCAAGCTGCGTTCTGGCCTGGGCAAGTCCACGGACTTCACCGCCGTCGACGACATCTCCTTCAACGTCAAGCGGGGAACCACGACGGCGATCGTGGGGGAGTCGGGTTCCGGCAAGTCCACGGTGGCGCAGATGGTCCTGAACCTCCTGACGCCGACCTCCGGCAAGATCATCTTCGACGGCGTGGACACCTCCACGCTGAACAGCAAGGAGCTCTTCGCCTTCAGGCGCCGGGTACAGCCGATCTTCCAGGACCCGTACGGTTCCCTGGACCCGATGTACAACATCTTCCGGACCATCGAGGAACCGCTGCGGACCCACAAGATCGGGGACAAGGCCAGCCGCGAGAAGAAGGTCCGGGAACTGCTGGACCAGGTGGCGCTGCCGCAGTCCACCATGCAGCGGTACCCCAACGAGCTCTCCGGCGGCCAGCGCCAGCGGGTCGCGATCGCCCGCGCCCTGGCCCTGGACCCCGAAGTGATCATCTGCGACGAGGCCGTCTCCGCACTGGATGTGCTGGTGCAGGCGCAGGTGCTGAACCTGCTCGCCGAACTGCAGTCCAGGCTCGGCCTGACCTACCTGTTCATCACCCACGACCTCGCGGTGGTCCGGCAGATCGCCGACCGCGTGTGCGTCATGGAGAAGGGCAAGCTGGTGGAAACAGGCTCGACGGACGACGTCTTCGAGTCGCCGCAGCAGGACTACACCCGGGCGCTGCTCAACGCCATCCCCGGAGCCGGCCTCATGCTGCCGCCGGAAATGGACGTGGCCTGAGCGGCCGTTTCCTGAGGGCTTGAAGAAGTCCGCCGCCAGCAGCGCTTAGCAGCTGGCAGTACAGGAGCCGGTGTCCTCCCTTCGGGGCGGACACCGGCTCCTTTGTTGTGCTGCGGCCCGTGCGCTGGCGGTGCCTGCGCCGGTGGCCCGTGCGCCGGCGGTGCCCACGCCGGTGGCCCGGCGCTGGCGGTGTGCCCACGCCGGTGGCCAGGCGCTGGCGGTGCCTGCGCCGGTGGCCCGGCGCTGGCGGTGCCTGCGCCGGTGGGACAAGCCTGCGTTAGTGGGATAAGCCGGCGAGCATGCCGGGGTCGGCGTAGTCAAACCCCAGGGACTGCAGCCGCTGGCCGAAAACGGCGCCCAGGGCCGCGTGGCCCTGCCGGTTCAGGTGGACCCGGTCCGCCATCGAGCCCGTCAGGTTGTACCGGGTGAGCCAGTCGCCTGCGCTGACGAACGACAGCCCGTGATGGTCCGCCACCCGCCCCAAAAGCGCGTCCACCTCGCTCCGGCGTCCTCCGCCGTAGTGGGCGCCGCGCCCGAGTGTGCCGACCATGAGTATCCGGGCAGCGGGGTAACGCTGCTGGATGCTGGCGATCAGCCGTTCCGCGTTGGAGACGATCTGCGCGTCGGAGGCGCCGCGTGCGGCATCGTTCCCGCCGCCTTCGATCACCACGAGGGGAGGAGTGCCGTACGGGAGTTTCCAGTCGCCGCGCTGAAGCGCGTCGATGTAGTTGCCGGTCTTGCCGTTGGACGCCACGAAACCGGTGCCGCCCCGGCCACAGAAGAAGACTTTGTACCCAGCAGCGGCCAGACCCTGCCTGGGCCAGCCGTAGGAAGGTTCCGATTGCGAGTCGCCAATCAGCACGGCGACATTGCTGGTGTCCTTGACGATGATCTCGTTGCGGCCGTTGGCAGGATTGCGGTAGGTCGAGCCGCTCGGCAGTGCGGCGGGGTCGATGGTGGACCCGATGCGCGTCTTGGCCGCGGACCCGGCCGCGACCGGGACTCCGGCGCCAACGGCCGCTCCGGCCCCGCTGCCGGTCAGTGGCGTGCCCACAGCTCCCAACTCTGATGATCCAGCGTCGGAAGAGCCCACTTCGGAAGAGCCCGCGTCGGGCGCAGGTGAATAAGAGGTCTGTCCGCAGCCGCCAAGAACCACGCCGGTGGCGATCATCATTGCGACGAAGCGGGACAGGGCCGAGGCGTTTCGCATGAATGTCTCCGGGCTTGCTTGCTGCTATCAGAGCAATGATGGTGCATGGGCGCTGGAAAATCCAGTGACTTTACTCACACGTGATAGACCATTTCCGTGCGCCCGTCCTGCTCTGGCGACAGCGCGGACGCTGGTCACCGATCCGCATTTTAGGCCAATAAATGACCTAGCGTTTAGAATGGTAGTAGGTGCCCTGTGCCAAAGGGACTTATCTGTCGTGCGTTCCGGTTGGAAATGTCGCGATACCACAGCTGACTTCACCACTGAATCGAGCAATAACGCATGTCTGAAACCACCACCAACACCGCGGTAGCCACTGCATCGCGCAGTGACCTGCGCAACGTCGCGATCGTGGCCCACGTTGACCACGGCAAGACCACGCTGGTCGACGCCATGCTCAAGCAGACCAACTCCTTTGCCGAGCACAACCACCTCGAAGACCGCGTCATGGACTCCGGTGACCTGGAGCGCGAAAAGGGCATCACCATCCTGGCGAAGAACACCACGGTGGCCTACAACGGACCGTCCTCCAACGGCGAAACCATCACCATCAACGTCATCGACACCCCCGGCCACGCCGACTTCGGTGGCGAGGTGGAGCGCGGCCTGTCCATGGTCGACGGCGTCGTCCTCCTCGTCGATGCCTCTGAGGGCCCGCTGCCCCAGACCCGCTTCGTGCTGCGTAAGGCCCTCGCCGCGCACCTGCCGGTGATCCTCCTGGTCAACAAGACCGACCGCCCCGACGCGCGGATCGAAGAAGTTGTCCACGAATCCATGGACCTGCTCCTGGGCCTGGCCTCCGACCTCGCCGACGAAGTTCCGGACCTCGACCTGGACAAGATCCTGAACGTGCCGGTTGTTTACGCCGCCGCCAAGGTCGGCCGCGCCTCCCTCGAGCAGCCCGCCGACGGCAGCGCCCCGGAAAACGAAGACCTCGAGCCGCTCTTCCGGGCCATCATCGAGCACATCCCGGCCCCGACCTACAACCCGAACGGTGTCCTGCAGGCACACGTCACCAACCTGGACGCCTCACCGTTCCTGGGCCGCCTGGCGCTGCTGCGCATCTACAACGGCACCCTGCGCAAGGGCCAGACCGTGGCCTGGGCACGCGCCAATGGCGAGCTCAAGAACGTCAAGATCACCGAACTTCTCGCGACCAAGGCACTGGACCGCGTCCCGGCTGAGTCCGCTGGCCCGGGCGAGATCGTCGCCGTCGCCGGCATCGAGGAGATCACCATCGGTGAGACCCTGACCGACGCCGAGAACCCGCAGCCGCTGCCGCTGATCACTGTTGACGACCCGGCCATCTCCATGACCATCGGTATCAACACCTCCCCGCTGGCCGGCAAGGTCAAGGGCGCCAAGGTCACGGCCCGCCAGGTCAAGGACCGCCTCGACAAGGAACTGATCGGTAACGTCTCCATCAAGGTTCTCCCCACCGAGCGTCCCGACGCCTGGGAAGTCCAGGGCCGTGGCGAGCTTGCACTGGCCATCCTGGTCGAGCAGATGCGCCGCGAAGGCTTTGAGCTGACCGTCGGCAAGCCGCAGGTGGTTACCAAGACCGTCGACGGCAAGGTCCACGAGCCGATGGAACACATGACCATCGACGTGCCCGAAGAGTACCTCGGCGCCGTCACCCAGCTGATGGCAGCCCGCAAGGGCCGCATGACCAACATGGCCAACCACGGCACCGGCTGGTGCCGCATGGAGTTCATCGTTCCGGCCCGCGGCCTGATCGGGTTCCGCACGAAGTTCCTCACGGACACCCGCGGCGCCGGCATCGCCGCCTCCATCTCCGAAGGCTACGAGCCGTGGGCCGGCCCCATCGAGTACCGCACCAACGGTTCGATGATCGCCGACCGCGCCGGTGTTGTGACCCCGTTCGCCATGATCAACCTGCAGGAACGCGGATCCTTCTTCGTCAAGCCCACCTCCGAGGTGTACGAGGGCATGATCGTGGGCGAGAACTCCCGCGCCGACGACATGGACGTGAACATCACGAAGGAAAAGAAGCTCACCAACATGCGTGCAGCTTCCTCGGACACCTTCGAGAACCTGACGCCCCCGCGCGACCTGACCCTTGAAGAGTCCCTCGAATTCGCCCGCGAAGACGAGTGCGTTGAGGTTACCCCGGATTCAATCCGTATCCGCAAGGTCATCCTGGACACCAACGAGCGTGCCAAGGCCAACCGCGCCCGCGCCAAGGTCTGATCCCGGTCTCCGGGCTTCAGCCACAACGTGATTAAGAGAGCTGCCGGTACGGCAGGCGGCATTGCCGCCGCCGTGCCGGCAGCTCTTTTTGTTGCCCTGGCCGGCACCGCCCTGCATCGCCACGATCTGGTCCTGGGCGGAGTGGACGTCCCGTGGGGCGCCGTCGCTGCGCTCGTGCTGCTGGGCTCGGTCCAGCTGTGGCTGGGGGCGGCATTCCGTTCTGTCGTCCCGACGGCGGCTTGCGGAGTCCTCTGCTACGCGCTGATTGGCTGGTGGTCCACCCTGGAAACGGGCAAGCGCCCGGTCATCGGCGACGCCGCGGGCAATATCTGGGTCTTCGGCATCGCAGGCATCACCGTGGCCATGCTGGCCTGGTGCCGGCGCTACAGGAGGCCGACCGGCCAGGACCGGTGACGACGGGCCAGGACCGGACCGCCCTGCCCGGCTCCCCTCGGGACATGCCCATTTTTCGGTCGCTCGAGTGGGCACAATGGCATTATGTCCGGCCCCCGGGTTGGTGCGCGGGACATGCCCCCCTCATGGTCGGACCTGTCCGGCACCGCCCCCATCCGGCCGGTGCAGTTTTCCACATAGTGCGGGATCCGACTTCCAGGGCGCAGAGTGCGGCTCCACCATGGGTGAATGGCCAACATCATTGAGGTGCTCTCGAATTACGACGGCGTCGCCCGCGCCAAATACATTGCCGCCGCGGGGGTCTCCGATTTTCAGCTCAAGTCCGCGATGGCCTCGGGAGCCGTGTCACGGGTGGCCCGCGGCGTCTATGCGTTGCCCGGTGCAGACGCGCAGCTGATCGCCATACGCTCGCTTCCGGCGGAACCGGCGTGCATCACCGCGGCGCACTTCAGCGGGCTGTGGGTCCTTGAAGCCCCGGCCCAGCCGCACGTTGCCCTCACCCACAGCAGGAGCTACCAGGGCTTCGTGTGCCACCGGGCGCCCGCCCCGCCGACACTCCTGGACACGGTCATCCAATGCTTGCGCTGCCTACCCGAACCTCACGGGCTGATCATCGCCGAATCCGCCGTCGTGCTGAAGGGACTCCCGCTGGGTTCATTGCGTCGGCGCCTCGATGGCCGGAACGACACCCGGGAGCGCCGGATCGTGTCGGAGATTGTCCCGCAGTCGCAGTCGCTCATTGAGTGCCTGGCCCGGTTCCTGCTGCGGCGGGCCGGCTTCCATGTTGAATCGCAGGTCAACGTTCCAGGGATGGGACACCTGGACCTGATGGTCGACGGCCGTCTCGGCATCGAGACTGACGGGGCGGGATTCCACATGGACAGGGCAAGCTTCGAGGAAGACCGGCGGCGTTGGAACGTCACCACGCGACGTGGAATCCCGACTCTTGTTGTGACGTACCCGCTGCTGAGGGACCACCCCGAGGATTTCATCGCTATGGTCCGCGAAGCCTTGAACAGGCTATCTGCCGCCGCCTAGAGTCAGACTCCACGTCCGGCTTCGTGTGCCCTTGCGATGCGGTTCGGCACTGTGGTCCTGCACTCTGATCCTGCACCGCGCCCAGCCACCGCTGAAATTGTCCCGCGCTCTTTCGATGCACCACTGGACATGGCCCGTGCTCTTTAGATGCACCACTGGGCATGTCCCTTGTTCTGTTGGTTTACCGCTGGACATGTCCCTTGTTCCGTCGATTCACCACTGGACATGTCCCGCGCTGGCTGGCGGCGATGAGCACGGCGCCGAAATGTGCATCTCCAGCAGCAAGGGGAGTGCATGTCCATTGATGACCGGGGGCGGGGCTGGACATGTGCGTGGTTGGCCAGGTGGGGAGGGCATGTCCATTGGTGGCCGGAGGTGGGGCTGGGCATGTGCGTGGTTGGCCAGGTGGGGAGGGCATGTCCATTGGTGGCCGGGTGTGGGGCTGGACATGTGCGTGGTTGGCCAGCAGGGGAGGGCATGTCCAGTTGTCAGGTGGGGCGGAGGGCATATCCCCTCGGCGCAACCACCACCGACGCGCCCACCCCGGAACCGCCCGTCAGGGCTCCTGCACCCGCGCGGCGCGGCGCGGCGGGGGCGGCGGGACTTCCTTGGCTGCCACGACAAGGGGGAGGGCAATGACGACGTCGGAGCGGCGGGTGCGGACGGTGCATACGCCGTCGGCGCGATCCACGAGCTCGCCGAGGGCATCCGTCAGGCCGCCGTCGATCCTGTACCGGACCACAACGCGGGTGCCGAGCGGGGCGGCGGAGAGAAACTGCTGGGGCAAGGGCAAAGGCGAGCTCATCAGATCATCGTAAGACGCGGAGCATGTGTGACGTCCGGCTAGGTTCGCGGGAACAGGCTGGGAGATAATAGGCTCAGAAGTCAGCAGCCCGGCTCAGGGCCTGGAAATCATCCGGCCGGTCGCCGGAACCAACGTGGAGAGGCCAGGGACGTGACGTACGTAATCGCGCAGCCGTGTGTAGATGTCAAAGACAAGGCATGTATTGAGGAGTGCCCCGTCGATTGCATTTACGAGGGTGAGCGTTCCCTGTACATCCACCCCGACGAGTGCGTGGACTGCGGTGCCTGTGAGCCGGTCTGCCCCGTGGAGGCGATCTACTACGAGGACGACACCCCCGAAGAATGGGCCGACTACTACAAGGCCAACGTCGAGTTCTTCGACGAACTCGGGTCCCCGGGCGGCGCCGCGAAGGTTGGGAACACCCACACCGACCACCCCATGATCGCCGCCCTGCCGCCGCAGAACCAAGAGAACTAGGACGGCGCTACGGTGACATCCGCGGTGCGCACCTTCGGCCTGAGCCTGCCCGATTACCCGTGGGAGGCCATGGCGCCGTATCTCGCCACGGCAGCCCGGCACCCGGCAGGAGCCGTCAACCTTTCCATCGGAACCCCGGTGGACGCGACGCCGGCCCTCATCCAGGACGCACTGCGCGCCGCCGCGGACGCCCCCGGCTATCCCACGGTGCACGGGACGCCGGCCCTGCGGGAAGCCATCGCCGGCTGGTTTGCGCGCCGGCGCGGCGTCCCCGGGCTCGACCCGCAGAATGTGATGCCAACGGTGGGTTCCAAGGAACTCGTCGCGTGGCTGCCGTTCCTGCTCGGCCTGAAGCCGGGCGACGTCGTCGTCCGGCCCACGGTTGCGTACCCCACCTATGACATCGGGGCCACCTTCGCCGGTGCGGAGCAGGTCGCCGCGGACGACCTCGACGAGCTCGACGCCGGCACCCGGGCCCGCGTGCGCCTGGTCTGGGTCAATTCACCGGCCAACCCCACCGGCAGCGTCCGCGACATCGCGTCGCTGCGGCGGATCGTCCGGCAGGCCCGCGAGCTCGGCGCCGTCGTCGCGTCCGATGAATGCTACGCCGAGCTCGGCTGGGGGGAGTGGGACCTCCAGCGTGGCGGCGCCCCCGTCCCGAGCGTCCTGGATCCGCAGGTCGCAGAAGGCTCCCACGATGGCCTGCTCGCCGTCTATTCGCTGAGCAAACAGTCCAACGTGGCCGGTTACCGCGCGGCATTTGTCGCCGGCGATCCGGTGATCATGGCGAACCTGGTCAACAGCCGCAAGCACGCCGGGATGATTGTGCCCTATCCGGTCCAGGAAGCCATGCGCGTGGCCCTCGGCGACGACGCCCACGTCCAGGCCCAGAAGGACCTGTACCGGGGCCGTCGGGAACGGATCGTGCCCGCGCTCAAAGGTTTCGGCCTGACAATCCATGAATCGAGGGCGGGCCTTTATCTATGGGCCACCGCCGGCGAGGCGACGTGGGACACCGTGGGCCGGCTCGCGGACCGCGGAATCGTCGTTGGCCCCGGGGTCTTCTACGGCGACGCCGGCAACGGGTTCATCCGGGTGGCGCTGACCGCCAGCGACGAAAGGATCGACGCCGCCGTCTCGCGGCTTGACCCGGAAGCGTAACAATGCTGTGACGCGTGCCACATGTGGCGTGTTTTTGGCGTTTTACGGCCCCCCCGGATTAGTGCCACCCGCGAAGTGAAGGTACTTTTTAACTGACGATCAATGGTGGCTTTCCACAAGAAGGCAGCGCAGCCTTTGGAAATCCTGTCCGCACAGGATCCGCGGGCAGCTTCACCAGATGTTGGACCAGCTTTCGACAGAGGCCCCGATGCCTCATGAGGAGACTCCATGACTGAAACCACCAGCGCAACCCTGCGCCATGCCGGCGGCGAACTCGAACTCCCGCGCATCAAGGTTGTAGAAGGGAACGAAGGCTACGACGTTTCCAAGCTGCTGAAGCAGACCGGCGCCGTCGCCTTCGACCCCGGTTTCATGAACACCGCGGCCACCACCTCGGCCATCACCTACATCGATGGTGACGCCGGCATCCTGCGCTACCGCGGCTACCCGATCGAGCAGCTGGCCCAGCACTCGAGCTTCCTGGAAGTCTCCTACCTGCTGATCTACGGCAACCTGCCGACCCCCACCGAGCTGGAGTCCTTCGACCAGCGGATCCGCCACCACACCCTGCTGCACGAGGAGCTCAAGGGCTTCTTCAGCGGCTTCCCCCGTGACGCCCACCCGATGCCGGTGCTGTCCTCGGCCGTGTCGGCGCTGTCGACGTTCTACCAGGACTCGCTGGATCCGTTCAACGCCGAGCAGGTGGAGGTGTCCACCATCCGCCTCATGGCCAAGATGCCGGTCATCGCCGCCTACGCCCACAAGAAGTCGATCGGGCAGCCCATGCTGTACCCGGACAACTCGATGAACCTGGTGGAGAACTTCCTGCGCCTGAGCTTTGGCCTGCCGGCCGAGCAGTACGAGGTGGACCCGGTCATCGCCAAGGCCCTGGATCTGCTCCTGATCCTGCACGCCGACCACGAGCAGAACTGTTCAACGTCGACCGTCCGCCTGGTAGGTTCCTCGAACGCGAACCTGTTCGCCTCCGTCTCCGCGGGCATCAACGCCCTCTTCGGCCCCGCCCACGGCGGTGCCAACGAGGCCGTCCTGAAGATGCTGCGCCAGATCCAGGCCGACGGCATCAAGCCCGAGGACTACATGGAGAAGGTCAAGAACAAGGAAGACGGCGTCCGCCTCATGGGCTTCGGGCACCGCGTCTACAAGAACTACGACCCGCGCGCCAAGATCATCAAGGCCACGGCCCACGAGGTCCTGAGCAAACTCGGCGGAAACGACGAGCTCCTCGACATCGCCATGCGCCTTGAAGAGAAAGCCCTGGGCGATGACTACTTCATCCAGCGCAAGCTCTACCCCAACGTGGACTTCTACACCGGCCTGATCTACAAGGCCATGGGTTTCCCGGAGAAGATGTTCACCGTGCTGTTCGCCATCGGGCGCCTGCCGGGCTGGATCGCCCAGTGGCGCGAGATGATCAGCGACCCCAATACGAAGATCGGCCGCCCGCGCCAGCTCTACGTCGGCGAACCGGAACGCAACTACCCGTCGCTGTAGCCCGCCCGCCGGCCACGGCGCGCGATAGACAGTACGACGCCGGCCGCGCACCTTTTGCTGAGGTGCGCGGCCGGCGTCGTACTTATGGGGGCACTGTGTCGCTGTGACCCGCGCCACGTCCCCGCCGGGACCGGTGTGGCCCGGGGCGGCCGCGGCACGTACGTGCTAAAAAAGACCAGTGCCTAAATTTGTCGACGCCGTCATCCGGCGCCAGGAAATAGTTGACGCAGTCTTCAGGATCATCGCAACGGATGGCCTCGAGCGGGCCTCGCTGCGGGAAGTTGCCGATGAAGCGCAGCTGGCCGTCGGCTCGGTGCGGCACTACTTCGCCAGCAGCGACGAGCTGTTGACCCACGCGTTCGCCGTGGTGGTGGACCGAATCGTCGGCCGCCTCACCGACGCGGACTCCCGGCTGGGCGATGCGCCGCCGGTTTCAGGGGAGCAGCATGCGGCCGTCCTGGCGCTGCTGGGTGAGTTTCTTCCGCTGGACGAGGAACGGGCGGTTGATGCCTGCGTCTGGATGGCCTTCAAGAATGCCGCCCGGACAAGGCCGTTCCTGGCCGCCGAGGCCGACCGCAGCCACCGGGCGGTGGCCGCCGTCGTGGGCGGGCTCATCCTGGGCCTGGCCGAGGCCGAAGGCGCTGACGCCGACCACGCGGCCGGCCTCGACCAGCAGGTGCTCGTCACCGAAGCGGAACTGCTGCTGGCAGTCCTGGACGGCCTGACGATGCACGCCCTCCTGCAGCCCGAGTGGATGACGGCCGTGATGTGCAAGGATGTGCTCGAAGCCCACCTGGCGGGCCTGAACCGACGGCTGGCGGCCGGGCAGCCAGCCGTTAACGCCTCATAACAACAGGAATAGACTGAGATCGTACGTCTTGCCAAGGAGGCAATTGGATGCACCACACCGGCGGACCAGGCTGGCGGATCACGATGGATACTTCTGGTCCCATGCTCATTGCCCTCTACGTTCGTGACGCCGCCGGCTTGGACACCGCGGGACACCCGGCGCTCTGCCATGCGGCACCGAAGATCCGCGCCTCGGACCACTCCCACCTGATCGCAGAGGTTGGCGGCCCGGCTGCGCTCAAGACCGAATGGGAGGCCTGGTGGGAACAGCTGCTGAAAGACCACCCGGAAATGTCCCCCGAGCTCTCCCCTCCGGGCTTCCGTGCGTTCAGCAATTCGCCGGCCCTCCGGCGCGTGCTGCAGGCCCACTTCGGGGCCGCTTTGACGTGGGCCCGGGAACGCCTCGCCGAATACGGAACCCTCGAGGCGGAGCGCGAAGCCAACGGCAACAACGAGCTGCTGGCCGACATGGTGGAGGACCGCCTGCTTGACGTGGGACGGGCTTCAAAGGATTTCGGCCTGACGATCATCGAGCTCCCGCTTGCGGAGCCGCGGGCCTGGTATCTCGAGCCCGATAAAATCATCATGAGCCACGAGCTGTTGTCCCAGCCGGAGCTGTTCCGCAGCTACGTGCAGCCGGTGGTCGATCTCCTCGTCTGAGCCCGCCCGGTGACGGCTGACCCCGCTGGCAACTGACCCGCTGGTAACTGACCCCGCTGGCAACTGACCCCGCTGCCAACTGACCCCGCTGCCAACTGACCCCCGGTAGCGGTCAGGTGCCGGGGGCGTCTGCGACGGTAACCCTGACTTGGCCGGCCGGGACTTGGGCCGGCTGCCAGCCGTCGCGGGACTGCCGGTTCCAGGCGCGGCCCTCGACCTCCACGCTGGTGATTTCGAGCTCCTTGGCGTTGGCCACGGCCCACTGGCCCACAGCCCAGGCCTGGGTTCCTTCGGCCTCGACGAGCAGGGTCCGGCCGTCGGTGGACGCCGTCACGTCCCCGAGAGCAGCGGTCAGCCCTGCGGTGACGGCGGCAGGATTCCCGGCGGCGTCGGGGGAGCGCAGCGAGCAGTCCAGGCCTGCGGGCGTCTGCCCGCTCAGGGCGGAGGCGAACGCGCGGGCCATCACCTCATGCTGGGCGTAGGCCTCCGGGTACGCCGAGCGCTGGACGCGCTGGGCGGCAACGGTGATATCGAGCGACTCGTACCCGGAAACCTCGACGAGGGCATCGTAGAACGCATTGCTGGCGTGGTACGGGTCCATCACCTGCGCCGTGGTGCCCCAACCCTGGGACGGCCGCTGCTGGAACAGTCCGCGGGAGTCGGGACCGGCCTGGTCGCCATGGCCGATGTTGCGCAGTTTGGATTCCTGCATCGAGGTGGCCAGCGCGATGCTGGCGGCCCGGGCCGGAAGTCCCCGCCGGACCGCGACGGCGGTGATGAGGGAGGCGTTGGCCGCCTGGTCGGTGGAGAGGTCATCGCCGCCGCTTCCCGTGGCCGTGCAGCGTTCGGTGATCAAGGTCTCCGACCGTTGCAGGAACGTCACCGCGGTGTAGATGCCGCCCGCGACCATCGCCAGGGTCAGCAGAAGGACAATCCGGCGCCGCCAGCTCCCTCGTCGTGCCACGAAAATACTCCCTCAGGCCCCTGGGGGCTGCGTCATCGGCTTTTTCGGCGGGGCGGGTCGGCCCCGCCCGCGCGGTCTTCGCCGCCCGCCATACCGTACCAGCCGGTGCGGTCAGTTGGCGTGCAGGGCCTCGTTGAGCTCCACCGTCTGGCCCTTGCGGGGGAGGACCTCAACCTCACCAGTGGTGGAATTGCGGCGGAAGAGCAGGTTCGGAACGCCGGAAAGGTCCACGGCCTTGACGATCCGGCTGGTGTCTTCGCCGTCGGCGTCCTTGGGGCCGATCACGCGCACACGGGTGCCGGCGGTGACGTAGAGGCCTGCCTCCACCACCGAGTCGTCACCGATGCTGATGCCCACACCGGAATTGGCGCCGAGGAGGACCCTCTCGCCGAGGGAGATCTTTTCCTTGCCGCCGCCGGAGAGGGTTCCCATGATCGAGGCCCCGCCGCCGACGTCGGACCCGTCGCCGGTGATGACGCCGGCCGAGATCCGGCCCTCGACCATGGAGGTACCCAGGGTTCCGGCATTGAAGTTCACGAAGCCCTCGTGCATGACCGTGGTGCCTTCGGCCAGGTGCGCACCGAGCCGGACCCGGTCGGCGTCGGCGATCCGGACGCCGGAGGGAACGACGTAGTCCACCATGCGCGGGAACTTGTCCACGCCGAACACCGTGACGGCGCCGCGCTTGCGCAGGCGCGCCCGGGTCAGCTCGAAGTCCTCCACGGCTGCGGGGCCGAAGTTGGTCCACACCACGTTGGGAAGCTTGCCGAAGATGCCGTCAAGGTTGATGGTGTTGGGCTGGACGAGCCGGTGGGAGAGCAGGTGCAGGCGAAGGTAGGCGTCCGCCGTGTCCGCGGGTGCCGCATCCAGGTTGATCTGGGCGAAGACAACGATCTGCTCTGTGCCCCGGTCCGGGTCAATGCCGCTGGCGGCGATGTCGATCAGCGACTGGTCCGCGTTCTCCACGTCACGCTGGTGCTCCGCGGCGACTCCGAGCACGGGCGCCGGAAACCACACGTCCAGCACGGTGGCGTCACCGTTGCGGGTGGAGACGGTGGCCACCCCGTAGCCATAGGCAGAGCGGGCGTCAGAACGAGCGTCGGCGGGCACAGCGGAAGCAGCAGTTTCAGTCATGGCCCAAGTCTAACGAGAGGCCCGTCGGGCGCTGAAACTCATGACAACCCGATTGACCGCTGCAGGACCTCTTGACGCCTGGAAACGGCCCCTGCAGCGACTCAGGTGGGACGGGGAGGCAAACAGATAAGGTGGAACGGTGACCCCCACGAACCCGCGCACCCCTGCCAGTGCCACCGCCAGCGTCCCTGTCCGCACACCGGTCCATCTGGACCTCCGCCAGGACGTCGCCCTGCTCACGGCCGCCCTGATCGACATCAACAGCGTCTCCGGCAACGAGGGGGTCCTGGCCGACGCCGTGGAACATGCCCTCCGCCAGCTGCCGCAGCTGGAGCTGGTCCGCGACGGCGATTCGATCATCGCCCGCACCAACCTGGGCCGGGCCGAGCGCGTCATCCTGGCCGGGCACCTGGACACCGTGCCGTTGCCCACCACAGAGGGCTCGCTGGGGACCGTGCCGGCGTACTGGCCCTCCGGGGCCCCTGGAGAGGGGATCCTCTACGGCCGCGGCGCCACTGACATGAAGGGCGGCGTCGCCGTGCAGCTGGCGCTGGCGGCCACCATGTTCGACGGCGGGGCGGAACCAGGCAAGGACGTCACGTTCGTCTTCTACGACCACGAGGAGGTCGAGGCCGTGAAGAGCGGCCTGGGCCGTCTGGTGCGCAATCACGGCTCCCTGCTCGGCGGGGACTTCGCGATCCTGCTCGAGCCGACCGACGGGACGGTGGAGGGCGGCTGCAACGGCACCAGCCGCTTCGAAGTGACCACGAACGGCGAGGCTGCCCACTCGGCCCGGGCCTGGATGGGCAGCAATGCCATCCACGCCGCGGCCCCGATCCTGGCCCGGCTGGCGGCGTATGAGCCGCAGACCGTGACGGTTGACGGCCTGGACTACCGCGAAAGCCTCAACGCCGTGAAGATCCACGGCGGCACGGCCGGGAACGTCATTCCGGACAAGTGCGTCGTGGAAATCAACTACCGCTTCGCGCCGGACAAGACCCCGGACGGAGCCGAGGCCGTCGTGCGCGAACTGCTGGACGGATTCGACGTCGTGCGCACCGACAGCGCGGCCGGCGCGCGGCCGGGCCTGCACCACCCCGCGGCGGCGTCCTTCGTCGCCGCCGTCGGCGGGGAGCCGAAGCCCAAGTACGGCTGGACCGACGTCGCACGCTTCAGTGAACTGGGCATCCCCGCGGTGAACTTTGGGCCCGGCGATGCTCTGCTGGCGCACAAGGACAACGAACACGTCGAGGCGGACGCCATCCGCGAATGCCTGCGGGCGCTGCGGACCTGGCTGAGCGCCTAGCAAAGCCCAGGAACCAACGCCCAGGACACCACGACCAGGAAACAAGGCAGGAAACAAGGCGCAACGCACAAAGGGTCCGGAACCTCCGAGAGGTTCCGGACCCTTTGTGGGCGGGACGGCTTACTTGGCGGCCGGAATACCGGCGACCGGCACGTGCGCCACGCCGCCGGCGGCGCGCTTGGAACCGCGGCGTTCGAGCCAGATGGCCAGGCGGGAGACTGCCAGGTCGATCGCGATGTAGATGGCCGCGGCCACGAAGAACACCGGGAACAGGTACTGCGGACCCAGGAAGTCCGCCATGACCTGCACGGCCCGGAGCAGCTCGCCGTAGGCGACGATGTAGCCGAGCGACGTGTCCTTCAGCAGCACCACGAGCTGCGCGACCAGGGACGGCAGCATGCGCCGGATGGCCTGCGGCAGCTCGATGGTCAGCCGGCACTGGAAGCTCGTCAGGCCGATCGCCAGGCCGGCCTCACGCTGACCCTTGGGCAGCGACTGGACGCCGGCGCGGATGATCTCGGCGAAAATCGCCGAGTTGTAAAGGACAAGGCCGGCCACGACGGCGATGAACGAGCTGGTGGCAAAGACGAGCAGCACGAACAGCATCATGAGCACGACGGGCATGCCGCGCAGGAATTCCAGCACGATCCGGGTGGGCACCCTGATCCAGGCGTTGTCCGAGATGCGCATCAGGCACAGGAGCAGGCCCAGCGGGAAGGCAATCACAGCCGACACGGCCGCGGCGGCCAGCGTGGCGCCGATGCCGGCGGCGATCAGGGCCCAGACCTCGGGAAGCTGGAAGACCGCCCAGCGTTTGGGGTCGAAGATTCCCTGCTGGGCGAGGGTCACGACTGCCAGGACGAGGAGGCCACCGATCACGATCACGCCGATGATGGAGCCGATCAGCGAGACCCGGCGGGCTTTGGGGCCGGGGACGTCATAGAGAACAGAGCTCATCGTGCGATCGCCACCTTTCGTTCAACGACGCTGGCGAGGAAGCCAAGCGGGATGGTTATCAGCAGGTAGAAGAATGCGATGCCGACCAGGACCCACATGACGGCGTCGCCGTTGGCATTGGCCAGTTGCTTGCCCTGGCCGAAGAGTTCCAGCACATAGAACGCGCCGGCCACAGAAGAGTTCTTGACCAGGGCAATCAGAATGTTGATCAACGGCGGGATCACGGTGCGCAGGGCCTGCGGCAGGATGATCAGCGAGAGCACCTGGGTGAACTGCATGCCGATGCTGCGGGCGGCCTCCGCCTGGCCCACCGGGACGCTGTTGACGCCGGAGCGCACGGCCTCGGCAATGAAGGCCGAGGTGTAGGCGCTCAGGGCGATGATGGCGGCGACCTCGAACTGCTGGAACGTAACGCCGAGGCGGGGCAGAACCACTGCGGCGAAGAAGAACGCGATGGTCAGCGGGGTGTTCCGGACGATCTCGACGTACGTCATGCTGAAGCCACGCAGCGCGGCGACGGGCGAGACACGGGCGGCAGCCAGGATGGTGCCGAAGACCAAGGCGATAATCCCCGAGACCAGGGACAGGAAAAGGGTTCGGAGAAAACCGTCCCAATACTGGGGGAGGTTTTCAATAATGACGTCCATAAGTTCCTTCAGCTGCGTTGAGGGGATTCCAGGCGAAAGACGGGAGTGGCGGCTAGTAGCGGTCGATCGTGGGAAGCGCGGGCGTGGTCTTGATGACGGTGCCGGCAGTGTCTTCCCAGGCCTTCTTGTAGGACCCGTCCTTGTCGGAGGCCTCCAGCTGGTCATTGACCCACGTGCGGAAGGCGGTGTCGTCCTTCTTCAGGCCGATGCCGTAGGGCTCCTTGGTGAAGGTCTGATCCGATGCCAGCTTGAAGGCGTCCGGTTCCTTGGACACGAAACCGGCCAGGATGACGTTGTCGGTGGTGACGGCTTCAACCTGGTGGTTCCGCAGCGGTTCCAGGCAGGCTGAGTAGGTCGCGGCCGGAACCAGGACGGCTCCGTACTTCTCCACGATCGTCGAGGCTGGCGTGGAGCCGGTCACGGAGCAGACGTTCTTGCCCTTGACGTCTTCGGGCTTGGTGATGGAGTTGTTGTCCTTGTTCACCATGAGCGCCTGTCCGGCCTCGTAGTACGGTCCGGCGAAGTCGACTTCGGCCTTGCGCTTGTCATTGATGGTGTAGGTGGCGACGATCATGTCCACCTTGCCCTGCTTGAGGAACTGCTCGCGGTTGGCGGAGACAGTTTCGACCCACTCGATCTTGTCGGCGGGAATGCCCAGCTTGGCAGCCATCAGCTTGCCGATTTCGACGTCGAAGCCGACGGGCTTGCCGTCGAGGCCCTTCTGGCCGAAGAGCGGCTGGTCGAACTTGGTGCCGATGGTGATCTTGCCCGCGGAGGAAAGCTTGGCCATGGTGGAATCGGCAGGAAAGCTCGGCTTCTCGGCTACGGGCGGGTTGGTGGTCGTGGAGGAGCTGCCGCCACAGGCGCTCAGGCTGAGTGCCAGTGCTGCGGAAGCGGCAACCAGAAGGGATTTCCTTCGGGTCAAAAATGCCATCATGACATTCCTTTCATTGGGCGGCCGCCGTCCGGCAGCCAGGGTGCGAAAACGTAGTCGGTCAGTGTGTCAGCAGCTTGGACAGGAAATCCTTGGCCCGGCTGCTCTTGGGGTTGTTGAAGAATTCCTCGGGGGTCGCGTCCTCAACGATCTGGCCGTCGGCCATGAACACGACGCGGTCGGCCGCCTTGCGGGCGAAGCCCATCTCGTGGGTGACCACGATCATGGTCATGCCTTCTTTGGCGAGCTGGACCATGACGTCCAGGACCTCGTTGATCATTTCCGGGTCGAGGGCAGAGGTGGGCTCATCGAAGAGCATCACCTTGGGCTTCATGGCCAGGGCACGGGCGATGGCAACGCGCTGCTGTTGGCCGCCGGAGAGCTGGGCCGGAAGTTTGGGGGCCTGATGCCCGACGCCGACCCGCTCCAGGAGGGCCATGGCGTCCTTGTCGGCCTCGGACTTGGCAACGCCCTTGACCTTGATGGGGCCGAGAGTGACGTTTTCCAGAATGGTCTTGTGGGCGAACAGATTGAACGACTGGAAGACCATGCCGACGTCGGCGCGCAGCTTGGCCAGCTCCTTGCCCTCCTCGGGCAGTTCCTTGCCATCGATCTTGATGTCGCCGTCGTCGATGGTCTCGAGGCGGTTGATGGCGCGGCAGAGCGTCGACTTGCCGGAACCCGAGGGGCCGATGACAACAACAACTTCACCCTTGCGGACGTTCAGGTTGATGTCCTTCAGGACGTGCAGCTGGCCGTAATGCTTGTTCACGGCCTTCAGGGAGACGAGGGCATCGCCGGGCACTTGAGTAGTCATAGTACGAATCTAGCGAAGATTGACCAGATATGACGGCAATCACTCATTTTGGTGCAGATCGTGATTCAAGAGATACCTGCACGTCAGGCCCCTTGCTGGACTGCGTCGGACATTCGCCGTTGACCTCGGCATACGGCCTCGGCAGGCGGCTGCGGCCGTGCGGCGCCGACGCGCCGACGCGGCGGCGGTCGAGTTCCGCGCTAGCCTATGGGCATGAGTACCGATCCGCAGCACGGCCCCAAGCAAAACCCCGAACAGAACCCGGAACAGAATCCCGGCGGAAAGCCGGCAAGGGAGGCCCGGAGCACACCGGCGCCCAACGGGATCCGCCACAAGGGTCCGCTTGAGCTGCGCCGCAAGGCCGCCAAGGTCACGATGTCCGACCAGACCTTGCTGGACACCAAAGGGCCGGGACAGTTCGTCCACACCGACCCCTGGCGCGTGCTGCGGATCCAAAGCGAGTTTGTGGAAGGATTCGGCGCGCTGGCCGATCTCGGTCCGGCAGTCAGCGTCTTCGGTTCCGCCCGCACCGTGCCGGGGAGCCCGTACTACGAACTCGGCGTCGAGGTCGGACGCCGGCTGGCCGAGGCCGGACTGGCCGTGATTACGGGCGGCGGCCCCGGCTCGATGGAGGCCGCCAACATGGGCGCCGTGCAGGGCAACGGCGTCTCCGTGGGGCTCGGAATCGAACTGCCCTTCGAACAGGGCATGAACCAGTGGGTGGACCTGGGCATCAACTTCCGGTACTTCTTCGCCCGCAAGACCATGTTCGTCAAGTACGCCCAGGGCTTCATCGTGCTCCCCGGCGGCCTCGGCACCCTGGATGAGCTCTTCGAAGCCATGGTCCTGGTCCAAACCCGCAAGGTCACTTCCTTCCCGATCGTCCTGGTGGGAACCGCGTTCTGGAGCCCCCTGCTCGAGTGGGTCCGGGACACTCTCGTCGCGGAGGGAATGGTCTCGGCCGAGGACCTGGACCTCGTGCAGGTGGTGGACGACCCCGCGCGGGCCGTCGAGCTGGTCGTGGAAGGCGCCGCCCGCCACCGGAACCCGAACGGCGGCTCCACCAACGGGACCGGCACGGCAAACATCAAGGGAACGCGGGGCTGATCCGTCCGCCTGAGCGCTCCGGCGTCCGGCTTCTGGCACGATGGTCTAGTGAGTCTCTTCCTGGTTTTCCTGGCGATTGTGCTGATCGGCGTCGCCGTCCTCCTGGGCACCGGCCTGGCACCGAAAATCTTCCGTCGCCGCCGGGACGGTGGTGCGGGCGGTTCCTTTGACGACGGTTTCGACGAGCCGGTCGCATCCCTGCCGCCGGTCCTGTTGCCCGAGCGCGCGGCCGCGGCGGACATTGACCGTCTGCGCTTCGCCGTCGGACTCCGCGGCTACCGGATGGACCAGGTGGATCAGGTCCTGGATGATCTGCGGGAGCAGATCACCGCCAAGGACCAGGAGATCGAGGCACTCGGGGAGGAACTGGAGCGCCTCCGTCCGCCGACCGAACAGCGTCCGTGAGCCGCGTGGAAGACCCGAAGACCGTCGCGGCGCCTGAGGCCCGGAAGCCCCAGGGGTTGAACGCGGCCCTGTGGAGCCGCATCGCCGCCGCGGGCGCCGGGATGGCGCGGTGGCCCTGGTGGGCGCAGGTGGCCGGACTTTACATCGCCGCCAGGCTGGTCAGCGCCTGCATCTTCATGGCCGCCGCCCTGCACCAGGGCGTGAATCCGTGGTTTCCCGCCAAGCCCGACTACTGGAACTTCATCAACATCTGGGATGCCCGCTGGTACGCCCAAGCGCTGCAGGCGGGGTATCCGGCGCTTCTGCCGACCGACGACGCCGGCACCGTCCAGGAGAACACGTGGGCCTTCTACCCCCTGTTTCCGGTGCTGGGCCGGGTGGTGTCCGGGCTGACAGGCACGGGCCCGGCGTGGTCCCTGACGGCCATTGCCATGGTCTCCGGTGTGGGTGCAGCCCTCGTGGCGTACAGAATTTTCCGGCACCGGGCCACGCACCGCACGGCGCTCTGGGGGACGGTGTTCCTGGCGGCTTTCCCGGTGGCGCCGGTGCTGCAGGTGCCCTACGCCGAATCCCTCAACCTGCTGCTCCTCGGCGCCGCGCTGCTGCTTGTCATGGAGCGCCGGTACCTGTGGGCCATGCCCGTTGTGGTCCTGATGTGCCTTTCCCGGCCTACCGGGGTTCCGTTTGCCGCGATGATGGGCCTGTTGCTGCTCTACCGTCTCTGGCAGCGCCTCACTGCGCAAACCCGTACTGCGCAAACCCGTACTGCGCAAACCCGTAGTGCGCAGACCCGCATTGTGCAGCATCCCACGGCACAACACGCCACGGCACAACACCCCGCGAACCAGAGCCCCGCGACACAGGGCGTCACAGTGCAGCGCCGGGACGGCCTCGCCCTCCCCGGCAACGCCGAGCTGTGGTCACTGGGCGGGCTCACCGCCGTCAGCGGCATCGGTGCCCTGCTGTGGCCGGCCATCGCCTGGGCCGCGACCGGCGATCCGGGCGCCTACACCAAGACCGAAACCGCATGGCGCGGCGAAGACCTGGTGCCGTTCAAGCCATGGTTCGACGCCGGCATCATGCTGTTCGGGCCGACCTTCGGCGTGCTGGCTCCCTTCGTGTTCGTTGCTGCGTTCACGCTGCTGATGATGTCCCGGCCGGTCGTCGCCCTGGGCACCGAGCTGAGGCTCTGGTGCTGCTGCTATATGGGCTACCTGCTGGTCTTCCTGCACCCCCAGACCAGCACGTTCAGGATGCTGCTGCCGCTGTTCCCGCTCGCCCTCAGCGCCGCCCTTCTCTCGCGTTCCCGCGCCTACCGCGGCACCGTGGTGGTCATGTTCGTGCTGCTGCAGGTCGTCTGGATTGTGTGGCTGTGGGCGTGGGCGCAACTGCCGGGCGGAGGGGACTACCCGCCGTGACGCACAGCACCATTTGGCGGTGCCGGCCCGGCCTGGCGGGACGCGCTGGAAAGTCCAACGATTAGCTACGGGCGGATTGTTACGCGATAATAGAGGATAAGCAAGGACAAGAAGCACACAGTTTGTAAGCGGTTTATTTGTGAGTTTGCCGGTCACGGCAGCCTCCTGGAGCGCTGCCGGACGGCTTGATTGGCCAAGCGGACGCAGCCCGGCCGGGCTGGTATGTCAGGGACTAATGGAGGGGATATTCCTTATGGCGGCAATGAAACCACGCACCGGCGACGGCCCTATGGAAGTGACGAAAGAGGGACGAAGCCTGATCATGCGTGTTCCGCTCGAAGGCGGGGGGCGGCTTGTAGTCGAACTCAATGCCGCTGAGGCGACGAACCTCAAGGAATGCCTCGTCGGCGTCACCGAATAGCGTCACGCCAAGAGCTTTGCAACAGGGCGGGGTCCCGGCCACCAGGCTGCGGACCCTGCCCTTTGCTGTCAGCGCCCGCCCCTGCACCCGGGCTGGTGAATCCTGGCGGCTACTTCTTCACCGCGATCAGCAGGCCATCTCCGGTGGGCAGCATGGCGGAAGCGAGACGGTCGTCGTCGCGGATGGACTTGCCGATCTGGCGCAACACCACGGTGGTGGCTTCCCGGGCGGCCGGGTTCGCGACCCGGTCCTTGTCGAGGGCATCGTTGACGATCAGCAGCCCGCCGGATTTGAGCAGCCGCACGGCCTGTTCGACGTAACTGGGGTAGTTCGGTTTGTCCGCGTCAATGAAGACGAGATCATAGGCGCCGTCCGTAAGCCGGGGCAGGACATCCCCGGCCCGGCCCGAAATGGTGCGGGTGCGGTTGGCGGGGCTGCCGGCCTCCTGGAACGCTTCGCGCGCTGCCTTGAGGTGTTCGACGTCGACGTCGATAGTGGTCAGGACAGCCTGCGGACCCAGCCCGCGCAGGATGCACACGCCGGACACGCCTGCGCCGGTGCCGATCTCCACGGCGGTCTGTGCCTTGGACGCCGCCGCCAGCACCGTCAGCACGGCGCCCACGCCGGGGCCGATCGGGGTCACACCAAGCTCGAAGGACCGTTCGCGCGCGTGCAACAGGACCTCATCCTCGGCAGGCAGATCTTCTGCATAGGACCAGCTCGTGGACTTATCGGCGCTCATGGGATATCGCTTTCTGGGCGGCAGGGGAGTGTTCCCTACAGCGTACTGTGTCCGGCGGGACGGGACGCGGAAGCGGCAGCACCGTGGCCCCGGCCGGAGGGGGTCGTTCTGCCTTCGGCGGAAGACCGCGGTGGATCAGGAAATTCCCAGCTTATTTTGAAATGATGGGTATCCGCTCATCCGCGTGGTGATCGGCGTCGAATGAAGGGTGCAGAAACCTGTGCAAGCAGGCACAATTCAGGCGTAGGTACCATCCACGAGGGGAGTGGACGATGTCGATTCTGGCACCTGTCCCGGCAACAGAGGCAACAGATTCAACCGGCCAGTCCCGGACCGCGGCGGAAGCCGAATGGGTCCGGCCGACCTGGGAGGAAGTGGTGACGAACCACTCCGCCAAGGTCTACCGCCTTGCGTACCGTCTGACCGGAAACAAGTACGACGCCGAGGACCTCACCCAGGAGGTGTTCGTGCGGGTCTTCCGTTCGCTCGAGAACTTCAAGCCCGGCACGCTCGATGGCTGGCTGCACCGGATCACCACCAACCTGTTCCTGGACCAGGCCCGGCGCAAGAGCCGGATCCGCTTTGATGCGTTGGCCGACGACGCCGAGTCGCGGCTGCCGGGCCGGGAGCCCGGGCCGGAGCAAAGCTTCGAATTCAACAACCTCGACGTCGACGTCCAGGCAGCGCTCGAGGAACTTCCGCCCGACTTCCGCGCCGCCGTCGTGCTGTGCGACCTCGAAGGGCTCTCCTACGACGAAGTCGCCGCCGCGCTGGACATCAAACTCGGGACCGTCCGGTCCCGGATTCACCGCGGCCGGACAATGCTCCGTGAAAAACTCGCGCACCGCGACCCGCGCCCGGCGCAGCCGGCCAAGCAGTCCCTCAAGCCGCGGCTCAAGATGCCGCGCATCGCCGGCCTCCTCTGAACCGGTCAATGGGTCTGCTGAGACGGCTGCTGGGAGCACCAGGCTGCAGGTTCTGGGGCGGGCCCGGGGCTACCCGGAAATGGGCCGCCGGCCGCCACGACCACGTGGAATCGTGTGCCGAATGCCGCGCCCGGCAACAGCGCGAACGCCAGTACCTCGAGAAGCTCCGCGGCGCCGCCGTGCCCGAGGCCAGTGAGGACCTGACTGCACGGCTCCTGGCACGGACCGGTCAGCTGGCCGCGGAACGGGCGGCGGCCGAACGGACAGCCGAAGCGGAGCGGGAACAAACAGCCCCGGAAGCTGCGGTGCCTGCAGCTACAGCTCCGGCACCTACGGCTCCTACACCTTCGGCACCTTCAGCTCCGGAACGGGCCATGGCGGAACGCCCCGACCCGGCGGACACAGCGGACGTATTGGATGCAGCGGAACGGCCGGGCGCGGCGGGCGCTGCCGGGGCCGGCCATCGTCCGTGGCCCTCGGACCGGTTCCCGCCGGGACACGCCCTGCCGGGCCGGCCAGGGACGGCGGGACCGGTCGCCGGTCGCGCCGCCGCCGCGGGTCCACACGGCGCCCGTCGCCGCGGCCCGCGCCTGCCGGTGCTTGCTGTCGGCGGAGCCGTCGCCGCTTTGGCCCTCATGACCGGCACCGCGTACGTCATGGGAGGCGACGACGCGGTCCCCGCCGAAGGCGCAGAGACTGCCACCCTCGCCCACCCGGATGCCCCCGGGCTGCCCGGCAGCGGTGAGCCGCTCGGTGCAACGGAGCTGTTCGACACCAGCGGATCCGGCGTCGCCGGCGCCGAGGGAACCGGGCCCCGTGTTGCGTTCGGCCTCGGCGGCGAGCCCGACTTCACCCCTGCCGGGACGCTGAACACCGGTGAGCTTGCTGCGTTCCGCTCGCAGGGGTGGACATGTCCGGAGCTGCGCGAGCTCGGATTCCACCTCATCTGGGCCCGTGCCGGCGTCATCTCCGGGGACGAGGTCCTGGAACTTCGCCTCACGGATGGCCGGCACTTCGCCACGGTCCTTGAGCAGCACGCTTCGACGCGGGCGCCCGCGGCGCCCCCCGCACCCGCACGGGCCGAAGTCTCGCCCATCAATGTGCTGACCGGACACGCCGCCGTGGCTGACGGCTTTATCCCGGCCAAGGCCGGCACGCCGTCGGCCGCCCCCGAACCCGGGTATGGCTTTCTTTGGGTCAACCCCGCCCCGCCCTACCGGGCCATCTACCAGACGTCGGCGGCGACATACACGTACATTTCGGACCTGCCGGCCGAGCAGGCGGACGACGGCGTTGCCGCGCTGACCCGGGTCAGCAGTGGCACTCCCGTGCCGGCCTCGCACAACGGATTTCCGGAACGGATCGAGCGCGGATTGAGCCGAATCCTGGAGCACCTGGCACCGTGAGGCAGGGACGGGCCGGACATGGCCGGCATACGGACTTCGCGGAATCGTCGCCAGCCCGAGCGAGAGGGTAACCTTCCTAAAGTGCTTGGAATCAATGGACCGGAGTTCTTACTTCTGCTGATCATCGGCCTTCTGGTGATTGGTCCCAGCAGGCTGCCCGAATACACCCAAAAACTTGCCAATATTGTCAAGGAAGTGCGCCGGATGGCGTCAGGTGCGCGGGAACAGATCAAGGAAGAAGTCGGCATCGACATCGATGAGGTCGACTGGAAGAAGTACGATCCGCGCCAGTACGATCCCCGCCGGATCATCAAGGAAGCGCTCCTTGACGATGACACCAAGCCGATGAGCGCCGGGGCACCGGCAACGGTCTCCACGGCCGCTGCCGCGACTGCTGTCGCCGCGCACCGCCCCGAGCGGGTGCTCGAGCGGCTGCCCGAGGGCGAACCGGCACCCTTCGACTCAGAGGCGACCTAGGACTTCCCGCGGCGGGCCCGCCGCAGTGCCTGCGCAGGGATGCGGCCGGCCGCTGTCAGCGGGGCTGCAGACCCAGCGGCATGCCCTTGAGGCCGCGGGGAACCGACGCCAGCCTGCCGGCGATCCCCGTCAAGGCCACGGCCGCAGGCGTCTCCGGACGGCCCAGCACCAGCGGCACTCCGGAATCCCCACCCTCACGCAGCAGGACTTCGAGCGGAATCTGGCCCAACAGCGGCACGTCCTCACCCACGGTGGCCGAGAGGCGCCCGGCGAGCACGGCGCCGCCGCCGCTGCCGAACAGTTCCATCCTGCCGCCGTCGGGCATTTCAAGGTAGGACATGTTTTCCACGACGCCGGCCACGGTCTGGCCCGTCTGGGTGGCGATCGCACCCGCCCGCTCGGCAACATCCGCGGCGGCCGCCTGCGGGGTGGTCACGACGAGGATCTGCGCCTTGGGCAGCAGCTGGGCGACGGAGATCGCGATGTCGCCGGTGCCGGGGGGCAGGTCCAGGAAGAGGGCGTCGAGGTCGCCGAAGTAGACGTCGGTGAGGAACTGCTCCAGCGCCCGGTGCAGCATCGGGCCCCGCCACGCCACGGGCTGGTTCCCGGTGACGAACATGCCGATGGAGATGACCTTGACCCCGTAGGCCACGGGCGGCAGGATCATGTCGTCCACCCGCGTGGGGGCCTGTGTGATGCCCATCAGCGCCGGAACGGAGAAACCGTACACATCCGCGTCCACGATCCCCACACGGAGCCCCTGGGCGGCCAGGGCGCACGCCAGGTTGACCGTGACCGAGGACTTGCCCACGCCGCCCTTGCCGCTCGCGACGGCGTACACCTTGGTCAGCGAGCCCGGCGCGTTGAACGGGATGCCGCGCTGGGCGCCGGCGCCCCGCAACTGCTCCTTGAGGGCGTCGCGCTGGACCTGCGTCATGACTTTGAGGTCCACGTCCACGCCGGTGACGCCCGGGACGGCGGACAGGGCAGCCTCGGTGTCCGCCGTGATGGTTCCGCGCAACGGGCAGCCCGCGATGGTCAGCAGCACCGCGATCCGCACGCGGCCGCCGTCGCCGATCTCAACGGACTCCACCATGCCGAGCTCGGCGATGGGGCGGCGGAGCTCAGGGTCGATCACGGTGGCAAGTGCGCCGTGCACTGCCTGTTCCAGCGGGGTGCTCATGCGGGCGATGCTCAGCTTTCGGGGATGGTGCGGTGTGCGGGCTGGCGGGTGGGATCGGCCGCGGCCCCGGAGTGGTTCGCCGACGGGTTCGGCAGTTTCCCCGAAGGGTTCCCTGTCGGGTCCTGCGAAGAGCCCTGGGCACGGTCCCTCGCCGGGTCATCGCGCTTGCCGCCGGCTTTTACCCGGGGGATTTGCTGGGTCCGGGGGCTGCGCTGCTTGTCGCGCCGCTCCTTCATCTTCTCCTTGACCTTTTCCCGCGGGGTCTCGTGGGCGCCGGCTGAAGGATCGTGGGTGCGCAGTTCCTCCTGGGCCTCCAGCATGTCCTCCAGCAGGCTGCGGAGCTCGGCGCGGACGTAATCGCGGGTGGCGACCTCGCGCAGCGCGATGCGCAGGGACGCAAGTTCCCGGGTCAGGTATTCAGTGTCGGAGAGATTGCGCTCGGCCCGCTGGCGGTCCTGCTGCAGCGAGACCTTGTCGCGGTCGTCCTGGCGGTTCTGGGCCAGCAGCAGCAGGGGCGCGGCGTAGGAGGCCTGCAGGGACAGCATGAGGGTCAGCAGCGTGAAGCCCAGCGCCCGTGAATCGAACTGCCATTCCTCCGGCGCCCACGTGTTCCAGCCCAGCCAGAACAAGCAGAACACCGTCATGTACATCAGGAACGCGGGGGTGCCCATGAAACGGGCGAAGCCTTCCGTGGCATGGCCGAAGGCGTCCGGGTCGGGACGGAAGTTGGGCAGGATACGCTGCCGGCCGCTTAGTGGCGTGTCGAGGCCGCCGGTGGTCCTGCCGCCAGGGCGGACATTGGAGGTCCGTGGTGCTGTGGGATCAGCCAATGCGGCCTCCAAGCTTTCTTATCGGGGCATCGTCCTCGTGGGCGCGCCAGTCGTCCGGCAACAGATGATCAAGCACGTCGTCAACAGTCACCGCCCCCACAAGCCGTCCGTCATCGTTGACAACTGGAAGCGAGTTGAGGTTGTACGTTGCCAGCGCGCGGGCGACCTCGCTGATGTGGGCCTGGTCGGAGACCGGCTCCAGGCTTTTGTCCACCAGATTGCCCAGCGGCTCCGGCGGCGGAAAGCGCAAGAGCTGCTGGATATGGACGACGCCGAGGAATCGTCCCGTCGGCGTCTCCAACGGGGGCCGGGCGACGAAGATCGACGACGCCAGGGCGGGGGAGAGTTCCTCCCGGCGTACGTGCGCGAGTGCCTCGGCGACGGTTGCTTCCGGGGGCAGGATCACCGGCACGGGCGTCATGAGCCCGCCGGCGGTGTCCTCGTCGTATTCGAGCAGGCGGCGGACGTCTTCGGCGCCTTCGGGTTCCATCAACTGCAGGAGTTCTTCAGCCTGGGCGCTGGGGAGTTCGGCGAGGAGGTCGGCGGCGTCGTCCGGATCCATCTCCTCGAGGACGTCGGCGGCACGGTTGACGTCCAGGGCGGAGAGGATCTCCACCTGGTCACCTTCGCGCATCTCCTGCAGGACGTCCGCGAGCCGTTCGTCCTGGAGTTCGCTCGCAACCTCGAAGCGGCGCTTGTCGCTCATTTCCTGCAGGGCCTCGGCGAAGTCGGCGGGCTTGAGGTCCTCGTGCGTGGCCACGAACTGGGTGGCGGCCTGGGGCTCGGTCTTGGCGCCTTGCCGGGCATCGGCCCAGTCGATGATGAGGGTTTCATTGCGGCGCAGCCGGCTCAGGGGCGAGAGGGAGTGGCCGCGGCGGACGAAGAGCTTGCTGACGAACCAGTCGCCGGAGCGGTGCCGGTCCATGGCGATGTCCTCGATGGTTGCGTCGCCGCTGCCGTCCGCAAGGGTCACCCGGCGGTCGAACATTTCGGCCACCACGAGGGTTTCCGCGCCGCGCTGTTCGAAACGGCGAAGATTGACCAGCCCGGTGCAGATGACCTGGGTCTGGTCTATGGACGTAATCCGGGTCATCGGCACGAAGACGCGCTTCTTTCCGGGGACCTCGACGACGATGCCCACCACGTGCGGGGCGCCCCTGGTTCCGCGGGAGAGCACCACGACGTCGCGCAGCCGACCCAGACGGTCACCCAATGGGTCGAAGACGTCCAGTCCGAGGAGGCGCGCGACAAACACTCGCGAAAGATTCGTGCTCACCCCTACAGGCTACCGAGTCTGCTCTCTTTTAGCTGAATTTCCAGCCGCACACCAGCCCGATGGGTGAGAATGGGCATATGTCAAACATTTTTGGTGCTCCCAGGGCCGGTGCCCCCAACGGCTCGGACGAGGCCCGCACCGTCCCGAGAGGCGACGTTGTCGGTTCCTACAACTCCTACCTGGATGCCCAGAAGGCGGTGGACTACCTGGCTGACCAGCAGTTCCCCGTGCAGATGGTGTCGATCGTGGGCAATGACCTGAAGATGGTCGAGCGGGTGACCGGCCGGCTTACCTACCCCCGAGTCGCCCTCTCCGGCGCCCTCAGCGGCATGTGGTTCGGTCTGTTCGTCGGCGTCATGCTGTCCTTCTTCTCCACAACCCCCGGTTATTTCTCGATTGTGACGTCAGTGCTGATGGGTGCAGCGTTCTTCATGCTGTTTGGCATCGTCACCTACGCCATGCAGCGCGGCAAGCGTGACTTCACCTCAACCAGCCAGGTGGTGGCGACCAATTACGACGTCGTGGTCTCCTTCGAGGCCGCCGGCGAAGCGCGGCGCCTGCTCCACCAGCTGCCCATGACGGCGCATGACGCGTCCGGTGCCGCGGCCGGCGGTTTCGCGCAGCACGACTACCGCCATCAGGCACCGCAGCAGCCGGGCCCGCAGCAGCCGGGACAGCAGACCCATGCGCCGCAGCGCCCCGCGGGCTGGAACGACCCGTACGGCCAGAGAACGCCGGAGACCGGCGCAGACCCGGCCGGACAGTACCAGGGCGGTGCACCCCAGCAGGAGGGCCCCGCAGGCCCCGCTCCGACGGCACCGGCCCCGGCCGCGGCTGAGGAGGCGGCGGCCCGGCCGGCCGGCCGGGTTTCCGGGGTGAGCTATCCGGATCTCCCGGACGGCCGCCCGCAGTACGGGGTCAGGGTCACGGACAGCGAGAAGCCCGCGGCAGGCCAGGACGGCCAGCAGCACTGATTCAGGCAGGAAACAGCAGCAAACAGCTGCAAATAGCAGCAAGAAGGGAGCGTCCCGGTGCCGGGACGCTCCCTTTTTGCTTCTTGTTTACTGCCTGGCTGACCTACGGCGTCTGGCCGTCCGCTTCCAGGTAGATGCCCGCCATCCAGGACTCGACGTCGTCGGCCTTGCGCGGCAGTGCGGCGCTGAGGTTGACCGGGCCGTCGGCCGTCATGAGAATGTCGTCCTCGATCCGGACGCCGATGCCGCGGTATTCCTCGGGGATGCCGATGTCCTCGTTCTTGAAGTACAGGCCGGGTTCGATCGTGAACACCATGCCGGGTGTGAGCACGCCGTCGAGGTAGAGTTCCCGCTTCGCCTGGGCGCAGTCGTGGACGTCGAGGCCGAGGTGGTGGCTGGTGCCGTGCGGCATCCACCGGCGGTGCTGCTGGCCCTCGGTGCTCACGGCTTCCTCGACGGAGACGGGCAGGAGGCCCCATTCGGCGAGCCGCTCGGCCAGCACCGTGGTGGCTGCGGTGTGGATGTCCCGGAACTTCGTGCCCGGCTGGGCAGCGGCAAAGCCGGCGTCGGCGGCGTCGAGCACTGCCTCGTAGACCTTGCGCTGGACCTCGGAGAACTTGCCGTTGGCCGGCAGGGTGCGGGTGATGTCCGCGGTGTAGAGGGAGTCGGCCTCGACTCCGGCGTCCAGGAGCAGCAGTTCGCCGGCGTTGATCTTGCCGGTGTTCCGGGTCCAGTGCAGCACGGTGGCGTTGTTGCCGGAGGCGGCGATGGTGTCGTAGCCGAGCTCGTTGCCTTCTTCGCGGGCCCGGGCGAAGAACGCCCCTTCCACGACGCGCTCGCCGCGGTGGTGGGTCAGCGCCCGCGGGATCGCCTTGACCACCTCGGTGAAGCCGGCCACGGTGGCGGCGACGGCGATCTTCATCTGTTCGATTTCCCACTCGTCCTTGAGCAGGCGCAGTTCCGAGAGGGCCTCTGTGAGTTTCTCGTCCAGGGCGTCGAGCACACTCAGGTCGAGGTTGTCGGGGTCCTTGGCCGTGTTGTAGCGGGCAGTGTCGACGAGGGCATCAATGTTCTCGTCAACCTTGCGGACCAGCCTGATGGATATTCCGCCGATCTCCGGCGCACCGACATTCTTGGTGATGGCGAGTTCAAGTTCGGCGATGTCGGCCGTGTCCAGTCCCAGCTTGGCCTTGAACTCGGCCAGGGTCGGGCGTGCGCCGATCCAGAACTCCCCGGAGCGGGAATCGGCGTAGAACTGCTCGGTGTCGCGGCCGGCCAACGGGCGGAAGTACAGCGTGGCGTGGTGGTTTCCGCCGTCGTCGCCGGTGCCCTCCGCGACCGGTTCCAGGATCAGGACCGCATCAGGTTCGTGGTCCAGGCCGAGGCCGGTGAGGTGCGCGAAGGCGGAGTGCGGCCGGAAGCGGTAGTCGCAGTCGTTCGAGCGGACCTTCAGCGGGCCGGCGGGGATGACCAGGCGTTCACCTTTGAACTGGCCTGAGATGGAGCGGCGCCGGCCTGCGGCGTGGCCCGCGACGGCATCCCGCTCGGGGAGCTGTTGCGAGGCCGGCGCCCAGTTGCTGGCCATGAAGGCCTTGAAGGCGTCGGAGCTGGGCCGCTGCGAGCGGTTGTTGACGCGCTCTTCGAGGGGCTGGGAAGCGGAGACTAGGGTGTTATCTGCATCGTTCACCGTCCCATAGTCTCACCAGCGCCGCGGCTTAGGCCAACGGCGCGCTCGCGCTGCAGGGCCGCTGCCGGGCCCCGGCACTACGGGGCAGAGGCTTTGGATCCTGCCATCTACTAGGCTGGTGAGGTGAGGATCGACCTGCATGCGCACTCCAACGTTTCCGACGGCACCCAGGCGCCGGCCGGTGTCATGGAGTCCGCCGCCGCCGCGGGCCTCGACGTCGTCGCCCTGACCGATCACGATTCCACTGCCGGGTGGGCGGAGGCCGCCGTCGCCGCCCGGAAAGCCGGGGTCGCGCTGGTCCCGGGGATGGAGATCTCCTGCCGCACCGCGGAAGGCATCAGCGTTCACCTGCTCAGCTACCTCCACGACCCCGCGCATCCCGGACTGCTTGAGGAAATCACCAAGTCCAAGGACGCCCGGCACACGAGGGCGCAGAAGATGGTCACCCTTTTGTCGGAGGACTACCCGCTGACATGGGACGACGTGATTCACCACGTCGCGCCGGGGGCCACCCTGGGTCGCCCCCACATCGCCGACGCGCTCGTCGCGGCCGGTGTGGTGGAAGACCGGGCCGAGGCTTTTGGTTCCATCCTCACAGCACGCTCGCGCTACTGGGTCCAGCACTATGCGCCGGAGCCGGCGCTCGCCGTCGAACTGGTCCGTGCAGCCGGGGGCGTCCCGGTGTTCGCCCACCCAGTTGCATCCGCCCGCGGCCGGATCGTGGGGGAGGGGACCTACCGGGAGATGATCGACGCCGGCCTGGCCGGCCTGGAAATCTACCACCGGGACAACCCCGAGGAGGGCCGGACGTTCCTGCGCCGCATCGCCGAACGCTATGGCCTGCTGATCACAGGGTCCTCCGATTACCACGGCGCGGGAAAGCCGAACCTGCTGGGCGAGAATCTGACCTCCGCAGAAGTCTTGGCCCGGATCGAGGAACTGGGCACGGGCTCGTCCGTGGTGCGCTGAGACCCAGTCCGCTGAGACCCTGGACCCGTGTTGAGCTATCACTTAGCCTCCCTATGAGGCCCCCCCAGGACCCGAATAGCCGCCACAAGTGTTAGCGCAACGGGCGGGCACGGCGGGGCGTGGTGAGGGCGGCGGGGCGTGGTGAGGGCGGCGGGTCAGAGGGTCGGGAAAGACGTGAACTGCGCCTGCGCGGCCAGGCGTTTGGCCATCACGTCGATGGCTGGCTGGTTCTGGTCCACGCACACGAACCTGCGGTCGAGTTTCGCGGCCACGGACCCGAGCGTGCCGGAACCTGCGAAGAAGTCCAGGCACCAGTCGCCCGGCCGGCTCGAGGCCGCAACCACGCGGCGGATCAGCCCCTCCGGCTTCTGCGTCGGGTAGCCGGTTTTCTCCTTGCCGGTCGGCGAAACGATCGTGTGCCACCACACGTCCGTGGGCAGCTTGCCGAGCTCGCGCTTGGCGGGGGTCACCAGTCCGGGCGCCATGTAGGGCTCACGGTCCACCTCGGCGCTGTCGAAGTGGTACTTCGCCGGGTTCTTGACGTAGACGAGGATGTTGTCGTGCTTGGTGGGCCAGCGGTACTTGGCCCGTGCACCGTAGTCGTACGCCCAGATGATCTCGTTCAGGAAGCATTCGCGGCCGAAGATCGCGTCCAGCATGACCTTTGCGTAGTGCACCTCGCGGTAGTCCAGGTGCAGGTACAGGGTGCCGTCGTCGGCCAGGAGCCGCCAGGCCTCCACGAGCCGGGGCTCGAGGAAGGACCAGTAGTCGCTGAACGCGTCGTCGTACTTGTGCAGCGCGCCCTTGATGGTGTCGTAGGACCGGCCCTTGAACCCGACGCGGTCACCCTCGCCGCCGGCGTTGAGCACCATCCTGGTTTCCTGGCGCCGCTGGACCCGGCCGGTGTTGAAGGGCGGGTCCACGTAAATCAGTGTGAAGGCGCCGTCCGGCAGCGTGGGGAGGTATTCCGCGTTGTCCGCGTGAACCACCAGGTTGCTGCCGTCCGGCGCCCAGACGGTGTCAGTCATGGAGGGGATTAGGCCTCGGCGCCGCTCGGCTGTGCGTCGCCGCCGGCCACTACCTCGCCGTTGCGGCGGCGGGTGCGGGTCCGGCGCCGGGCACGGGTCGCCCGGTCCACCTCGGTGGGGGCCTTCGCCGGCGCGGCGGCAGCAGCTTCCGGTCCCTGTCCGTTCGCAGTGGACGCCGTGGCGGCATCGGCCTCGGCGGGACGGCGACGGCGGTCGCCGGAGCGTCCGCCGGCTTCGGTGCCGCTGCGGCGCGAGTCACGTCCGCCGGTCCGGCTGCCCTCGCGGGCACCGTCACGGCTGCTCGTGCGGCTGCCTTCACGGGCGCCGTCACGGCTGCTCGTGCGGCTGCCGTCCTTTGCGCCGTCCTTTGCGCTGGTGCGCGAGTTCTTCTTGCCGGTCTCGCCGAGGTCTTCGAGGACCTCCGCGTCGACCCCGGCCAGCACACGCTTGTCGCGCGGCAGCCGGCCCTTGGTGCCTGCGGGGATGTCGAGTTCCTCGAACAGGTGGGGCGAGGACGAGTAGGTTTCCACGGGCTCGGGGTAGCTCAGGCCGAGGGCCTTGTTGATGAGCCCCCAGCGCGGCATGTCGTCCCAGTCGACAAACGTCACGGCGGTGCCCTTGTTGCCGGCACGGCCGGTGCGGCCCACGCGGTGCAGGTAGATCTTCTCGTCTTCGACGCACTGGTAGTTGATCACGTGGGTGACGTCGTCGACGTCGATTCCGCGGGCGGCGACGTCGGTGGCAACGAGGACGTCCACCTTGTTGTTGCGGAAGGCGCGCAGCGCCTGTTCGCGGGCGCCCTGCCCGAGGTCACCGTGGATGGCGGCCGCAGCAAAACCGCGGTCCACCAGTTCCTCGGCCACCTTCGCGGCGGTGCGCTTGGTCTTGGTGAAGATGATGGTCCGGCCGCGTCCGCGGGCCTGCAGGATGCGGGCCACCACTTCCACCTTGTCCATGCTGTGGGCACGGTAGATCAGCTGGCGGATATCGCGCTTGGTCAGGCCCTCGTCGTCCGGGTCCGCGGCGCGGATGTGTGTCGGCTGGGTCATGTAGCGGCGGGCCATGGCGATGACCGGGCCGGGCATGGTGGCGGAGAACAGGAGCGTCTGGCGGACCGCGGGCGTGCCGGCGATCAGGGTCTCGACGTCCGGCAGGAACCCGAGGTCCAGCATCTCGTCGGCTTCGTCGAGGATAACGATCTTGACGTTCTTCAGGCTCAGGTGCTTCTGCTTGAAGAGGTCGATCAGGCGGCCGGGGGTACCGACGACAACCTCGACGCCGTTCTGCAGCGCCTCGACCTGCGGCTCGTAAGCGCGGCCACCGTAGATGGTGGCGATGCGGGCGTTGCGCTTCTTGGCGGCGTTTTCGAGGTCTTTGGCTACCTGGACGGCCAGCTCGCGGGTGGGCACGATCACCAGGGCCTGCGGGGCGCCGGGAACGGCCAGTTTGTCGAAGCCGGCGTCGTCGCGGCCGACGACGCGCTGCAGCGCCGGGATGCCGAAGCCGAGGGTCTTGCCAGTACCGGTCTTGGCCTGGCCGATGATGTCATGCCCTGCCAGTGCGACCGGCAGGGTCATGGCCTGGATCGGGAAGGGGTGGGTGATGCCGGCGTCGGCCAGGGACTCCACGATGTCGGCACGGACATTGAAGTCGGCAAAGGTCTTCTCGGCAATCTCGTGCGGCTTTTCGTCCGAGATGATGGTCTCTTCGGGCTCGATGGTCTCCGTGCCGGACTCATCGGTCAGAAGCTGGTGCGTGTGCAATTCACTCACAGGGGAGTTTCCTTATTCATTTTGGGCTGCGCTGCTTGCTCAACGGGGCCGGCCGTGGTGGCCGTTCCGGAGCACGCTCAGGCGCGCAAGCAATTCCAGTGGAAGCCGATCGCGGGCTATCTAAATGCTGGCACTGGGGACCAGCGGGTGTATCTCAAGATCGCGTAGGGGCGGGCTTGTTGAATTCGAAAATCATGGAAATCAACGACCGGGCATCCATTTCTACCTCTTCAGTCTAGCTGTACAAGGCGTGGATCCTCGACTGGGCGGGTGATTGCGCCTCGGGAGGTGACCGGGAGGGCGGCCGGCAGCGCTGGCTGGCGACGGCGTGGGGACGGCGTGAGGACGGCCAGCGGGCCGTCAACGGACCGATAGCCGGCCGTCAGCCCACGAGCTCCAACTGGATTTCCCGCGTGGCGATGTCCGAGGACACCACCCGGACCCGGACTTTGGTGCCCGGTTCCAGCTCGCCGGGGCAGCGTGCGGTCACGGCGGGCTCGGCGATCTGGACGATCCCGGACGGGCCGTTTCCGTTGCCGTTGGTCTTCCCGCCGTTGCCGTTGCTGGTGCCGTTGGTGCCCTTGGCCGGCTTGGGACCGGAGATGACGACAGCGTCGAATTCCTGGCCGACGTGGTTGACGAGCAGCGCCGCCTCAACGGTGTCCAGCGACAGCCGCTCCAGTTTCGCGGCCAGCTGGTCCGAGGTGCCCATGATGGCGGGGAGGGACGGCAGCGCCTCCCGGGCCCAGGCAGGAACTTCGGTGCCGTTGCTCAGGGCCTCGCAGATTACCAGCACGAAGCGGTCGACCAGCCGCCGCAGCGGTGCCGTGGAATGGGCGTACGCGGCGCCGATGGCGGACTGGACGGCGGCGTTGGGCACTGTGCCGTCGAAGGGTGTGTATCCGGCACCGCGGAAGAGCATCCCGGCCGAATGCACAATGGCCAGCTGCCGGGGGTCCGTCGGGTCAAGGGTCCGCAGGTACTCGCCGTAGCGCATTTCCCCGTCCCAGGGCTTGCCGAGGGCGTGGGTCTGCCGGTGGAAGTGGCGCAGTGATGCCTCGTCCGGGGCGGGCATGGTGCGCAGGATGCCGACTTTGCCCTGGAGCATGAGCGCCGCGGCTGCCATCCCGGTCATGAGTGAAATCTGGGCGTTCCAGTCCTCCACCGGCAGCGGCGGGGCCGCTACGATCCGGTAGCCGCCGTCGGGCAGTTGCTGGATCTCCTGTTCCGGCATGTTCAGGCTCGCGCCGCCGCGCAGTCGTTCCAGTTCCACCCGTTTGAGGCCTACTTCTTTCAGCAGCTGCAGCACGGGCGCCGCGGTGCCGGCGTCGAGCTCGGCCTGGACGCCTTTGTAGTTGAGCTTCGCGCGGCTGCGGACCTGTGCCCGGCGCACGAGGACCGAGGCGACCTCTGCCGCGGCGTCGAGCTCGAACTCCCAGACGAACGCCGCGCACAGCTGCCCGGCGAGCAGACTGCCGGCGGCCTCGCTGATAATCTCCGGATGCAGCGGAATCCGGCCGTCCGGGGTGTAGAAGGTCTGGCCGCGGCGCCGGGTCTCGGCGTCCAGCGCCCCGCCCGGGGCGACAAAGGAGGGGACGTCGGCGATGGCGTAGAAGACCTTGTAGCCGCCGTTGCTCCGTTCGATAAACAGGGCCTGGTCCAGGTCGGTGGACGATGCCGGATCGATAGTCACGAACTCGACGTGCGTGAGGTCAAGGTCCGGGAGCTTGTGCTCGGCCACCGCCGCCTCCGCGTCGCGCAGCACATCCTCGGGGAACGGGCCGGGCAGTTCCAGCGTGGTGCGCAACGCCTTGAGTGCCCCGGCAAGCTGGTTCTGCTGCTCGTGGACACTGGGGGTCAGGCGATGATGTGACACGAAAATCAGGGTAGCCCGATTTCCGCTATTAGTCTTGGATGATGAGCGCAACTGCGGACGATCCTGCCCTCTACAACAGCTTCCTTGCCGACCTGCTGGGAGTCTTGGCGTACGGCGAGCTTTCCGCCTTCGAGCGGCTGTCCTCGAGTGCCCGGTATTCGCCCACGCTGCATGACCGTGCGTTGCTGGGCAGGATGGCGGTGGTCGAGTTCCAGCATTACGAACTCGTCCGAATCCGGCTCGAACACATGGGCCTGGATACGGAGGCCGCCATGCTGCCGTTCCAGCCCTCGGTGGACCACTTCCACGAACGCACGCGCCCGTCGGACTGGTACGAGGCCCTCATGAAGGCCTACGTGATCGACACGGTCGCCGCGGACTTTTACGGCGTCGTGGGCCGGTACGTCGACGCCGCGACCCGTGAGTTGATCGGGCAGGTCCGCTCCACCGGTGAGTCCACGGCCGTGCTGCAGGCGCGCATCAAGGCGGCCCTGGCCGATGACCCCCGGCTGGCGTCGCGCCTGGCGTTGTGGGCCAGGCGTCTGCTGGGGGAAGTGCTGAACCACGCCCAGCGTGTCAGCGCCGAGCACGCGTTCCTCGGCGGACTGTCAGGGCTGGACGACGCCGGCGCCCGGGCGCTGGTCAACGGCCTGGCGGCCGAACTCGCAGCGAACCACGCGCGCCGGATGACGGAGCTGGGTCTCGCCGGATAGATTCAGTGCCGGCCGGCATTACGGGCTGGGGACCTGCTTAGGATGCGGCGGCGTCCAGCGCCGCCAGCAAGGCTCCGGCGGCGTGGGCCGGATCAGTGGCGTCGGTGATCGCCCGGACCACGACGATCCGCCGGGCACCGGCATCGACTACCTGCTCCACGTTACTGAGGTCGATCCCGCCGATTGCGAACCACGGCAGCACGCTTTCGTCGACCTTGCCGGTTCCCTCCGCGTCCGCCCCGCCGATCGCCTGGGCGGCGTAGCGCACCAGATCGAGGCCGACGGCGGCGCGTCCGGGCTTGGTGGGCGTCGCCCACACGGGGCCCACACAGAAATAATCGAGCCCTTTGCGGCCTGGCGCGGCAGCGATGGCGGCGTCCACCTGCTTCGGGCTGTGGGTGGACAGGCCGATCACGGCATCCTTGCCGAGAAAGCCGCGGGCGGCGTCGAGCGAAATGTCCTTCTGACCGACATGGAACACCGGAGCCCCGGACAGGGAGGCGATGTCCGCCCGGTCATTGACGGCCCACAGCCGCCCGTGGCGCTGCGCCGCGGTGTGCAGGACCTCCAGCAGTTCCAGCTCCTCGGAGGCCTCGAGCGACTTGTCGCGCAACTGGATGATGTCCACGCCGCCGGCGAAGGCGGCGTCCACAAAGTCCTCGAAGTCGCCGCGGTCCCTGCGGGCGTCGGTGCAGAGATAGAGGCGGGCGGTGGTGTGGAGGGGGTCCTGGCTCATGGGACCAGCCTAGTTCCTCTAAACTGGGCGCATACCGCGGGAGCCCGCAGCAGCCATGTCGCCGCTGCCCGGCTGAGAGGGCGTCAGAGCCGACCGCTTGACCTGATCCGGCTAGTACCGGCGTAGGGAAGGAATTCTTCATGGGCACACGAGCCGGCCGTGCGGCCGGAGCCGCAAATGACGCCGACGCCCAGGTTTGTGACACGGGGCCCGGTACCGCAGAGGGAATCATCGCGGGGGATACGACTGCCGACGTGGCCGTGATCGGCGGCGGGGTGATCGGCCATGGCATCGCGTTCGAGGCCATCCGCTCGGGCCGATCCGTGGTCCTGATCGATGATGCTCCCGGCAGCGGAGCCAGCTGGGCCGCGGCCGGCATGCTGGCCCCCGTGAGTGAACTGCACTACCAGGAGGAACAGCTCCTGGAACTGATGCTTGAGGCCTCCCGGTTGTGGCCAGGATTCGCTGCGGCTCTAGACGCCGGTGCCGCCGGCGCGGATTCGCCGGCAGGTACCGGCTACTTAACGACGCCGACCCTGGCGGTGGGGGCCGACGCGGCGGACCGGCGCGCGCTCGCGGACTTGAGGGAAGTCCAGAAGGCATGCGGCCTGGCCGTGGAGCCACTGACAGTGCGCGAGGCGCGCACCCGGGAGCCCCTCCTGAGTCCCGGCATCTCGTGTGCCTTCGACATCCCGGCCGACCACCAGGTGGACCCCCGCCTGCTGATCACCCGGCTCGCCGGCGTGCTCGGTGCGGAAGGCGGCAGCTTCGTCCGGCGGCGCGCGGCAGGACTGCTGTGGCAGGACGGACAGGTGGCGGGTGTGCGGTTGGCCGGCGGCGGTACCGTGCGGGCTGCCGAGACCGTGGTCGCCAACGGGCTCGGCGCCGCCGCGCTCGAGGAGCTACCGGCCGGGCTGGCGCTGCCGCTGCGGCCCGTCTACGGCGACATCCTCCGGCTCCGCGTGCCTCCGCATCTGCAACCGCTGCTCACGGCCACCGTGCGGGGCATGGTGCGCGGCATCCCGGTGTACATCGTCCCCCGCCAGGACGGCACCGTGGTGATCGGGGCCACCCAGCGGGAGGATGGACCGTCGGATCCGCACGCAGTTTCCGCCGGCGGCATTTACCAGCTGCTGCGGGATGCCCAGCAGCTGGTGCCTGCGGTCGCCGAGCTGGAGCTTTTGGAAGCCACGGCGCGGGCGCGGCCCGGAACCCCGGACAATGCCCCGCTGCTGGGGCGGGTCGCACAAGCGGACGGCGGCGACGTCCCGGGACTCATTATCGCCACAGGATTCTTCCGGCACGGCGTCCTGCTGACCCCCGCCGCTGCCGCCGTGTGCCGGCAACTCATGGATTTCACGCCGGACCCGCGCTGGGCCGGGTTCCGCCCCGACCGTTTTTCCCGCATCCCGGTTACGTCCGGGGACAGCCCTAAGAAGGAAGCAGCATGAACATCCGACTTAACGGAACGGATCAGAGCGTCGCCGACGGCGCCTCCGTCTCCGCACTCGTCAGCCAGCTCACTGGCCGGAGCATCGGCCCCGACGGCCGCGCCGCCGACGGGCGGAAGCTCGGTGTCGCCGTCGCCCGCAACGCCGAAGTGGTGCCGCGCAGCCAGTGGCACGCCACGGCGCTCGCCGACGGCGACGACGTCGAACTTGTCACGGCAGTCCAAGGAGGATGACCAGCATGAACGAGACGACGTTCGCAGGAGCACAGGCCGTCCCCATGACCGGTGCGGTGGCCGATCCGTTCGTGGTCGACGGCGTAAGGCTCGGCTCCCGCCTCATCATGGGAACCGGCGGTGCGCCGAGCCTGGACGGGCTCGGGGCGGCGCTGGTGGCGTCCGGGACGGAGCTGACCACGGTGGCGATACGCCGCTATTCGCCGGCGGAGACGGGCTCGCTGTTCCAGCTGCTCGAGGACCATCAGATCCGGGTACTGCCCAACACGGCAGGCTGCTTCACCGCCAAGGACGCCGTCCTTACCGCCGAGCTGGCGCGGGAGGCCCTGGAAACGGACTGGGTCAAGCTCGAAGTCATTGCCGACGAGCACACACTGCTGCCGGACGCCGTCGAACTCGTGGACGCAACCGAACAGCTCGTGGCCCGAGGCTTCAAGGTCTTCGCCTACACGAACGACGACCCCGTGCTTGCCCTCCGGCTCGAAAACCTCGGCGCGACGGCCGTGATGCCGTTGGGCGCCCCGATCGGCACCGGACTGGGCATCCTGAACCCGCACAACATCGAGCTGATCGTCTCGCGCGCGTCCGTGCCCGTGGTGCTGGATGCCGGGATCGGCACGGCCTCGGACGCTGCCCTGGCGATGGAACTCGGCTGCGACGCCGTGCTGTTGGCTACGGCGGTGACCCGTGCGCAGAATCCGGTGCTCATGGGCGAGGCCTTCAAACATGCCGTCATCGCCGGCAGGCTGGCGAAAGCGGCCGGCAGGATCCCGCGGCGGGAACACGCACTGGCGTCCTCGGCAATGGAAGGCCGGGCCGAGTTCCTCTAACGCCCGCTCGGCCGGCGGGGCTGATCTGGTTGCGCCGGCCGGACCTCCTGATCACCCTTGCTCTTGATGACGCGCCGGCGCGATCATCGGTAGGCCCGGCCCGGTCCGGCCCGGCCGGGTCGACGTGCGGCGGGGACGAACCGGGTATGCCGTCGGTCCGCATCCGGATGGTCCACAGTCCTCGTGGATCACGTGGTTGTGCGAGTACGCAGGGTCCCATTAGCGCGCTGGTGAAACTTTCACGAAGAATGGCGTTGCCACTTCTTTGCCTTTCCAGCTGCCCTTTTCGAGGTCAGGTGCCATCCCTTGCAGCCTCCGCATGGGTATACGCTCGCGGGCAACTTGCCCCCAGATGACGAGCCCTGCCGGATGATTTCCTTGAGCGCGCGGTTCGCGTGCCAGGGGGTGGAGTAGGTGATCTTGGTGCAGCTTGCCATCGAGCGAAACCCTTCTTGAAAGAGTACGCGCGTGGCTCATATCCACACTTGAGCGCCACCTAACAGTGGCGTCCCAGGTTCCACATGATTGTGTCGTTCAAGGCACAAACTATCGCAGCCCTAACTGCGTTGCAATCGTGAGTCTTCGGCGCAAGATTCTCTGAGGAATAACCACCGCTCCCAGAGCTCTTATTATCGACCTGTCCCGTTGTCCAGCCCAGTGGTTCCGGCGCGGAACTACTACGTGATTGGGTGGGCTTCGCCCCCGGACGCGGAGAGATTCGGCCGGTGTCCAGGACCTGGCCCTCGCCGCCGAGGACGACGGGGATCATGTCGAAGTCGCAGCCGATATTGCGCGCGGTGGAGGCGGTGACGTGTCGGCGGGACTAGCCGTAAGCGCCGCGGGGCGCTACTGGTGGGGGCGGAAGTATCTGTTCCACCCGGCCGTCCGGGCCGCTGCCGTTCGACCCCCACGGTGACCCGGCCGTCAGGGCTTCTGTCACGCGGCGGCCACGGGGTCACTCCAGGCGGAAGTAGGTGTTCCGTCGGGGTGTCTGGGCTGGGTCGAGGTGGGGTGGCGGGATGAACCAGGGTATGCCGGTGCGCATCTGGATGCTCCAGTGTTCCTTGTGGATCACGTGGTGGTGCTGGGAGCAGAGCAGGGTTCCGTTGCCGGTTCCGGTGGTTCCGCCGCGGGACCAGTAGGTGATGTGGTGGGCCTCGCACCAGGGGGCCGGGATGGTGCATTGCGGGAAGGCGCAGCCCCGGTCCCGGGCCGTGATGGCCTTGCGGATGTGGGGCGGGAAGATGCGGGAGGCGCGGCCGATGTCCAGGACCTGGCCCTCGCCGCCGAGGACGACGGGGATGATGTCGGCGTCGCAGGCGATTTTGCGGATGGTGCCTGCGGTGACGGGGCCGGTGAACAGCAGCGTCCCGGTGCCGTGCTGTGCGGTGTTGGCAGGGGCGCTTGCTTCGGCGGGAGTCGTCCCGAGCCGGGTGAGCAGGTCGCGGTAGTCGATGGTGGCCATGACCTGGGGCCGGAGTCCGCCCGCGGCGGGCAGCCCTCCGGTGGCGAGGGCCGCCTTGCACGCGCCGACCAGGCCGTCGAGCAGCTTCTGCGGCCGGGAGCGGAGGTCCAGAACCGGCAGCGACGGGTCCTCTCGCGTGGCGGGCTCCGCAGCCGGGCCTGGCGCACCCGCCGCCGCGGACCCGTCACCCGGTCCGGTGGCGGTGCCCTGGCCGGTGTCTGGGCCGGTGCGGGGGTTGGTGGCGGTGTTCATCACGGTGATCAGGTGTTCGAACTGGTCCGTGGTGGCGAAGATTTCCAGGTGCTGCAGGCCGTGC
>NZ_JBFTGZ010000014.1:0-126686 GCF_056393985.1 Arthrobacter sp. 10T425
CGGTCCCATCCCGAACCCGGAAGCTAAGACCCACAGCGCCGATGGTACTGCACCCGGGAGGGTGTGGGAGAGTAGGTCACCGCCGGAACACCATTAACGGTCGAGGACCCCCACCACCAGGTGGGGGTCCTCCCGCATTTAACCCCCCTTCTCAGGCAGGGCCGGGCCCCCGCAATACCTGCGGGAGCATCCCGCCACACCCCGCCAAACGTGAGGGAGCGTCACCGGACTTCCCGCCCGAGGTGGGGGAGCGTCACAGCCGCCGTCGACCACCCAACTGCCCGGCAGCCGGCGGCCGCCGACAGAAGTGCCGCAGGAGGTTGTGAGACTTCCCACCGCGGGCCTCCGTCGACCTGTTGCCGTTAGCCGGTAGCGGGTTGCTCGCCTAGAATTGGGGGAGATGTACGGACTTCGAAGCGCTTGATTTCGGGTTGCGTAGGAAACGAAACACGGAACAGAGCGGCTGCGATTGCGCCAGTGGTCAGCTCACAACAGGAGGATTCCAGCATGGCTGAGCACAATGATGGCAACCGCGGCGGCAAGGCCCACGGCAACTCGGGCGGACGCAGTTCCGGTGGAGCCCCGTTCCGCGGCACCAGCAACTCTGGCGGCGATCCCCGCGGATTCCGTTCCAGGGAAGACCGTGAGCGTAAGCCTTATGGTGATCGTGCTCCTCGTGAGGGCGGGGATCAGCGCGGCTTCGGAAACAGCGAGCGTAAGCCGTACAGCGGCGGCGGTGAGCGTAAGCCTTATGGTGATCGTGCTCCKCGTGAGGGCGGGGRTCAGCGCAGCTTTGGCGGCGACAGCCGTCCGTCCTATGGTGACCGCAAGCCGTACAGCGGCGGTGGTGAGCGTAAGCCTTATGGTGATCGTGCTCCGCGTGAGGGCGGGGAACAGCGCAGCTTCGGCGGCGGCGACCGTAAGCCTTATGGTGATCGTGCTCCGCGTGAAGGTGGGGGACAGCGCAGCTTTGGTGGCGACAGCCGCCCGTCCTATGGTGACCGTAAGCCGTACAGCGGTGGTGGCGATCGTGACCGTAAGCCGTACGGTGATCGTGCTCCCCGTGAAGGTGGGGGACAGCGCAGCTTTGGTGGCGACAGCCGCCCGTCCTATGGTGACCGTAAGCCGTACAGCGGTGGTGGCGATCGTGACCGTAAGCCGTACGGTGACCGTGCCCCGCGTGACGGCGGGGATCAGCGCAGCTTTGGTGGCGACAGCCGCCCGTCCTATGGTGACCGYAAGCCGTACGGCAGCGGCGAGAACCGCAAGCCCTTCGGCACCCGCGAGGATCGTCCCGCACGGGGCTTCGACCGTGGCGACTCAGGCCCGCGCCAGTACGGACGCGACCGCCCCGAGGACCGTCCGGTTCGCGTGCCCAATGCCCGCGACCTCCGCAGCGCCAACCGCCCGGACCGGGAGCGTTCACCCCAGATCGACGAGGACGTCACGGGCAAGGAGCTTGACCGCGCCACGCAGCACCAGATCAAGACCCTCGAAGGCACCAGCGCCGAATGGGTGGCCCGCCACCTCGTCATGGCCGGGAGGCTCCTGGACGAAGAACCTGAGCTTGCCTTCCAGCATGCCCTGGCAGCCAGCCGCCGTGGCGGACGCCTCGCGTCCGTCCGCGAAGCTGTCGGCCTGACGGCCTACGCAGCCGGCCACTATGGTGAAGCCCTCCGGGAATTCCGGACGTACCGCCGGATCAGTGGCTCCAACATGCACCTGCCCGTCATGGCCGACTGCGAACGCGGCCTTGGCCGCCCGGACCGTGCACTGGACATGGCCCGGTCCGACGAAGCCAAGGATCTCGACGCCCCCGGCAAGGTGGAACTGGCCATCGTTGCAGCCGGGGCCCGCACCGACCTCGGGCAGCTCGACGCCGCGGTTTCCGAACTGGAAATCCCGCAGCTGGACATCAACCGCGCCTTTTCCTACAGCCCCCGGCTGTTCCGTGCCTATGCTGACGCGCTGACGGCAGCCGGCCGCGCTGCCGAAGCCGCCAAATGGCAACGCCAGGCCACCGTGGCCGAAAACGCGCTGGGCCTCGGGGCTGACGAGGAACCCGACATCATCGATCTCGGCTGGGACGAGGAAGAAGAAGCCCGCGAGGAGGAACGGCAGCGCCGCCTCCGGGCGCAGGAGCATGCCGACACGCACGCCGGAACCGAAGAGCGCGCACCGCGTGCCGCAGGTGCCGCTGCCGCGGCAGAAGCCACCGGCGCCGCAGCCGGAGTGGCCGGCTTGAACGCGGGCGATGAGCTCGCCAGCGACGACGGAGCCGACGACGCAGAAGCCGACTACTTCGAGTCTGACGACGCCGAGTCAGACGTGGATTCAGTGGAATCCGACGTGCTCGACGAAGCTGATGACGAAGCCGATGACGAAGCCGACGGCGAAGCGATCGACGAGGCCGACCTGGAACTGAACGATGACGCGGACGAGGAACTCTCCGCTGACTCAGAGCCGGCGCAGCACGAAAGTGTGGAGGACTAATCGCATGACGGGAACCGCCCTGATCGCCACCTTTGATGCCCTGCTCTCCGATCTTGACGGCGTTGTCTATGCCGGCCCCAACGCCATTCCCGGGGCCGTCGAGTCGCTGCGCCGGCTGGCCGGGGTGGGCGTCGGGCTGGGCTACGTCACCAACAACGCATCCCGTTCCCCGGCACAGGTGGCCCAACACCTGCGCGATCTCGGCGCCCCCGCCGAGGACCACCAGGTGGTGAGTTCCTCGCAGGCAGCGGCAGCGCTGCTGGCGTCGATGCTGCCGGCCGGGGCACACGTGCTGATCACGGGCAGTGCCGCACTTGCCCGGGAAATTGAACTGGTTGGCCTGGTTCCCGTCCGCGGCGCGGAGGATGCCCCCGTCGCCGTCGTTCAGGGCTTTAGTCCGGAACTTGGCTGGAAGGACCTCGCCGAGGCATCGTACGTCGTCGCCGGCGGCGCCCTGTGGGTGGCCACCAACACGGACTGGTCCATTCCCCAGGCGCGTGGAATTGCCCCCGGTAACGGGACCCTCGTGGCCGCCGTGGCAGCCGCGACCGGCAAGAGTCCGATCGTGGCCGGCAAACCCGAAGCCCCACTGTTCCACACTGCCGCCAAGCGGCTGGCGGCGGACCGGCCGTTGGTCGTCGGCGACCGCCTGGACACCGACATCCTGGGCGGCAACAACGCCGGTTTCGCCACCGTCGCCGTGCTGACCGGAGTGGACACGAGGGAATCGATCCTCGCGGCACGATCTGTGGAACGCCCCGATTTCCTCATCAATGATCTGACCGGCCTGTACGCGCCATACCCTGCCGTAGAGCACGACGCCGGGCGGTTCCGCAGCGGCACGGCCTCGGCGGTCGTGCGGGGGCAGTCGGTCCACATCAGCGGCGACCCCGCCGACCTCGATTCGTGGCGTGCCGCCTGTTCGGCCTGGTGGGCCGCAAACCCCGAGACGACCAGCGCACTGGCTCCGGTCCTCGAGTGGTCCGATCACTAGGCTGGACACATGAGCGAGCTACACCAGGGACTGGACCAGGCCCCAGACGAACGGCCGGCTGAGGCGCCGACCCCTGCGGCCGATGTCGCTTGGCCCGAGCTGCCGTCGCAGCAGCTCCCGGCGGAGCTGTCCGGGCACGCCGCACCAGAGCACGCGGCAGCAGACCTTGATCCGGCCGTCAAGGCTGTCCTGGACCGCCTCGGGGCCGTGCGGCAAATGCCTGTGTCCGGGCACGGCGAAGTCTATGCGGGCATGCATGATGCCCTGCTGGAGGCCCTGAACGAAGACGTCGCCGGCCACGCCGGCGTGGCGCGCCGTATCCATGCCGCGGGGAACGGGGGATCGTGAGCCGGCTTGACCAGGCACTCGTCAGCCGGGGGCTCGCCAGGTCCCGGACCCATGCCGCCCGGCTCATTGCCGAGGGCAAGGTGAGCTCCGGGGGCGAGGTCCTCGCCAAGGCGTCCCTGCAGGTCCCGGAGGACGCCGCGCTGGACGTCACGGCCTCGGCCGAGGACGGCTACGTCAGCCGCGCCGGGCACAAGCTGGCCGGCGCGCTGGATGCCTTTCCCGCCGTCGACGTCGCAGGCAAACGGTGCCTCGACGCCGGCGCCTCCACCGGCGGGTTCACCGATGTGCTGCTTCGGCGCGGTGCGGCCCACGTGGTGGCCGTCGACGTGGGGCACGGCCAGCTGGTGCCGGAAATCCGGAATGACTCCAGGGTTTCCGTGCACGAAGGCCTCAACGTCCGCTACATGGCGGCCGCGGAAATAGGCGGACCGGCCGCCCTGACGGTGGCTGACCTGTCCTTCATCTCGCTGACGCTTGTGGTGGCGCCACTCGCGGCCTGCACCCTGCCCGGCGGCGACCTCGTCCTCATGGTCAAGCCACAGTTCGAGATCGGCAAGGACCGGCTGGGCCGGACCGGCGTGGTCACCTCGGAACGCGAACGCCGGCTCGCCGTGGGCAAGGTGGCTGCCGCCGCCGTGGACGCGGGCCTGGTCTTGTCAGGCCTCGCCCAGAGCCCGCTGCCGGGCCAGGACGGCAATGTCGAATACTTCCTGTGGATAAAACGCGCGATGTCGGAAGTCCCGCCTAAGATCGAGGAGCGGGACGCAGCTGTTGCTGCGTTGCTCGGAACAATCTGGCCGAACCACTAGTACCACCAGAAGGCGGAACCTGATGAGCAGGCGTGTCCTGATCCTGGCCCACACAGGGCGCGAGGAGTCCCTCAAGGCTGCCTGGGAAGCGTGTGCGCTGCTGCACGAATCCGGGCTGGTCCCCGTGCTGCAGGAGAACGAGCTCGGGGACATGGTCCGCTTCTTCGGCCGGCTCGACCACCCGGTCGAGGTCCTTCACGACCACGTGAAGCTGCCCGACGTGGAACTTGTCATGGTCCTCGGCGGAGACGGCACCATCCTCCGGGCTGCCGAACTGGTCCGCGAAGTCGATGTGCCGCTGCTTGGGGTGAACCTTGGCCACGTGGGGTTCCTGGCCGAGAGCGAACGGGCCGACCTCGCCCAGACCGTCGAGTGGATCGCCAGCCGTGACTACACGGTGGAAGAGCGCATGACGATCGACGTCCAGGTCTGGGTCCGCGGCCAGAAGATCTGGCACACCTGGGCCCTGAATGAGGCCGCGATCGAAAAAGGCAACCGGGAACGGATGCTGGAGGTGGTCACCGAAGTCGACGAACGCCCCCTGACCTCATTCGGCTGCGACGGCGTGGTCCTGGCCACGCCCACAGGCTCCACGGCCTACGCGTTTTCCGCCGGCGGTCCCGTGGTGTGGCCCGAGGTCGAGGCCCTCCTGATCGTGCCGATCAGCGCCCATGCCCTCTTCGCGAAGCCGCTCGTGGTTTCGCCGCGGTCCCGGCTCGCCGTCGAGATCCTGAACCGCACCGACGCCCAGGGCGTCCTCTGGTGCGACGGCCGCCGCTCGGTGGACCTGCCGCCCGGCGCGCGCGTCGAAGTGACCCGCTCCGCAACGCCCGTGCGTCTGGCCAGGACGCACCAGACCCCCTTCTCCGGCAGGCTCGTGCGCAAATTCCAGCTCCCCATCCAGGGCTGGCGCGGGCCCGTGCCCCAAACCCGGGCCATCCACACCGGCCCCCTCCCGATCATCCGCACGCCCCGTCCCATGCCGCCGCTTCCCTCGCCGCGCCACGCCGAACCCGGTGACGCGCCCGATCCCTCGCCAGATCCCACAACCGAGAAGTGAACCATGCTTGAAGAACTGCGTATCCGCGACCTCGGCGTCATCACCGACGCCACCCTGCCGCTGGGCCCGGGCCTCAGCGTGGTGACCGGTGAAACCGGTGCCGGCAAGACCATGGTGGTGACCGCCGTCGGGCTGCTCCTCGGTGCCAGGTCCGACGCCGGCGCCGTCCGCAGCGGCGCGAAGAGCGCCTCGGCGGAGGCTGTGCTGAAGCTCGACGCCGGCCACGCTGCCGTCGAGCGGTGCAGGGAAGCCGGGGCCGAGGTGGAGGAGTTCGACGGCGGTGTGGAACTGCTGCTGGCCCGCAGCGTCGGAGCTGACGGCCGCAGCCGGGCCTATCTGGGCGGACGCGCCGCGCCGGTGGGGGTGCTGGCCGAAATCGGCGAAACCCTCGTGGTGGTGCACGGACAGTCGGACCAGATCCGGCTCAAGAGCCCGGTGGCGCAACGCGGCGCCCTGGACAAATTCGCTGGCGAGAGCCTTGCGGGCGCGCTGACCGCCTATCAGGACCTCTACGCGCACTGGCATGCCAGCCAGGGCGAGCTGGACTCCTTGCGCAGTGCCGCGCGTGAACGCCTCCGCGAGGCCGAGTCGCTGCACGTTGCCCTGGCCGAGATCGACGCCGTGGACCCGCAGCCGGGGGAGGACGAGGCCCTCAAGGCCGAGGCCGTGAAACTGGCCAACGTAGAGGAACTGCGGATCGCGGCCAGCACCGCCCACCAGGCCCTCATCGCCGAGGACTTCGGTGAAGAAGCCGACGCCACCACCCTCGTGGACGCTGCCAAACGCACCCTGGAGCACGTGGCCGAACACGACGGGGAGCTGGGCTCTGCCGCGGCGCGCCTGGCCGAGGTCGGTTTCCTGCTCAACGACATCGCCGCTGAACTCGCCAGTTACCAGGCCGCCCTTGACACGGAGGGCCCGGAACGGCTCGCCGAAATCGAGGACCGACGGGCCGCGCTGGCCAAGCTGGTCCGCAAGTACGCGCCGAGCATCGACGAGGTGCTGGTCTGGGCGGAGGAGGCCCGGGCCCGGCACGAGGAACTCCAGGACGACTCCACCAGGATCGAAGCGCTGGACGCCGAAGTCGCACGGGCCGAAACCGAGCTCCGGAAGAAGGCCGCCGGGATCAGCAAGGCCCGCACCAAGGCCGCCAAGGACCTCTCCGCGCGGGTCAGCGCTGAGCTCACGGCGCTGGCCATGGCCGATGCCACCCTGGTCATCAATGTGGAGCCCGCAGGCCAGCTGGGACCGTTCGGGGCCGACGAGATCTCCTTCCTGCTTCAGCCGCACTCCGGCGCGCCGGCCCGGCCGCTGGGCAAAGGCGCCTCGGGCGGTGAACTCTCCCGCGTCATGCTCGCCATTGAGGTGGTGCTTGCCGCCGTCGATCCCGTCCCGACGTTTGTCTTCGACGAGGTCGACGCCGGCGTCGGCGGCCGTGCCGCCGTCGAGATCGGGCGCCGGCTGGCGATGCTGGCCCAGCACGTCCAGGTCCTCGTGGTGACCCACCTGCCGCAGGTGGCCGCTTTCGCGAACCAGCACATCAGGGTCACCAAGACTTCCGTGCGGGGCGCTGACGGGGCTACCGCCACCGGCTTCACCTCCAGCGACGTGCAGCTGCTGGACGAGGCCGAGCGCGTCCGCGAACTGGCCCGCATGCTGGCCGGCCAAGAGGACTCCGAATCAGCCCAGGCCCACGCCCAGGAGCTGCTGGACGACGCCAAACTCCTCCCGCAAAGCTAGGCGGGCCCGAAAGGACGTCCGCAGGGACTCCCGCAAGGACCGCTGCTAGGACAACAATCACATCGGGATCCCGCCAAGGAACCCGTGGAAGGCCGAATTGATGATAAGCTCAAACCCCGTGGTGCAGCGATCAAACTCTCGTGTAAATTCCCGGTTTCCGGGCTCGTCCAAGACGACCAAACACATCTTCGTCACCGGTGGTGTAGCGTCCTCGCTCGGTAAGGGACTGACGGCTTCGAGCCTCGGCCACCTCCTGCGGGCACGCGGTCTGTCTGTAACAATGCAAAAGCTCGATCCCTATTTGAATGTGGATCCGGGCACGATGAACCCCTTCCAGCACGGCGAAGTCTTCGTCACTGACGACGGCGCCGAGACGGACCTGGACATCGGCCACTATGAGCGCTTCCTCGATGAAAACCTCGAAGGATCGGCCAACGTCACAACCGGCCAGGTCTACTCGACCGTCATCGCGAAGGAACGCCGCGGCGAATACCTCGGCGACACCGTCCAGGTCATCCCGCACATCACCGATGAGATCAAGCGGCGCATGCGGCTTCCCGCCGAGGGCAAGAACGCCCCCGACGTCATCATCACCGAAATCGGCGGCACGGTGGGCGACATCGAGTCCCAGCCGTTCCTCGAATCCGCCCGCCAGGTCCGCCAGGACATCGGCCGCGGAAATGTGTTCTTCCTCCACGTGTCCCTCGTGCCGTACATCGGCCCGTCGCAGGAGTTGAAGACCAAGCCGACGCAGCACTCCGTTGCCGCGCTGCGCTCCATCGGCATCCAGCCCGAGGCAATCGTGATCCGGTCGGACCGCGAAGTCCCGCAGCCGATGCGCGACAAGATCGGCCGCATGTGCGACGTCGACATCGACGCCGTGATCGGCTGCCCGGACGCACCGAGCATCTACGACATCCCGAAGACCCTGCACTCCCAGGGTCTGGATTCCTACATCGTCCGCGCCCTGGACCTGCCGTTCAAGGATGTGGACTGGACCAGCTGGGACAAGCTGCTCGACGCCGTCCACAACCCGAAGCACGAAGTTGAGATCGCGCTCGTGGGCAAGTACATCGACCTGCCGGACGCCTACCTGTCCGTCACGGAGGCCCTGCGCGCCGGCGGCTTCGCCAACGACACCAAGGTCAAGATCCGCTGGGTCCCCTCGGACGAATGCGAAACCCGTGAGGGCGCAGTGCAGTCCCTGGCCGGCGTCGACGCCATCTGCGTTCCCGGCGGCTTCGGCATCCGCGGCCTGGAAGGCAAACTCGGCGCCCTGAAGTACGCCCGCGAAACCAAGCTTCCGGTCCTGGGCCTGTGCCTGGGCCTGCAGTGCATGGTGATCGAGTACGCCCGCAACGTGGTCGGCCTCGAGGGAGCGTCCTCGTCCGAGTTCGAGCCGGACTCCAAGTACCCCGTCATCGCCACGATGGAAGAGCAGCTGGACATCGTTGACGGCAAGGGCGACCTCGGCGGCACCATGCGCCTGGGCCTCTACGAGGCCAAGCTCGACGAAGGCTCCGTCGTCGCCGAGACCTACGGCGCCACGAAGGTCAGCGAACGGCACCGGCACCGCTACGAGGTCAACAACAAGTACCGCGATCAGATCGCCGCCAAGGGCCTGTCGTTCTCCGGAACGTCGCCCGACGGCAAACTGGTCGAGTTCGTGGAACTTCCCCGCGACGTCCACCCGTACTACGTGGCCACGCAGGCGCACCCCGAGCTCAGCTCGCGGCCCACGCGGCCGCACCCGCTGTTCGCGGGCCTGATTGAGGCTGCCCTTGGCCACCAGCGGGCCGGGGACGCCGCGAACGCTGCAAACAGCAGCCCGAGTGCAAAGGCCGATGCCCCGGCACCTGCGCCCAAGCCCTCGTCGGCAGCAGTGTCCAAGTAATTTCCAACTGAATCAAAGGACGGCGCGATGCCCGGTATGTCTGAGACCCCCAATGCTGCACGGCAGGTTTCGGATGAACCGAGCCCGCGCCGTCTTTTGTCGTCCCGAAAGGTGTACGAGGGCAGGATCTGGGACGTCGTCAGCGACAGTTTCCAGCTCAACGACGACGGCGACACCCTGGTCCGGGACTACATCGACCATCCAGGCGCGGTGGCGGTTCTCCCGATGAACGACGACGGCGACGTGCTGCTGCTCCGGCAGTACCGGCACCCCGTCGGCATGGACCTCTGGGAGATCCCCGCCGGGCTGCTTGACGTCGAAGGGGAGGACTTCGTCGTCGGGGCCGCCCGCGAACTGGCCGAGGAAGCGGACCTCGTCGCGGACCGCTGGAACGTGCTGGCGGACTTCTTCAACTCCCCGGGCTCCTCCAGCGAGGCCATCCGCATCTACCTGGCCCGCGGCCTCAGTGAGGTGCCGGGACATGAGCGGCACGTCCGCACGGACGAGGAAGCCGAAATCGAACTGCGCTGGACCCCGCTGGACGAGGCCGTGCAGGCGGTCCTTGACGGCCGTCTCCACAACCCGTCCGCCGTCGTCGGCGTCCTGGCCGCTGCCGCCGCCCGCGCGGGCAATTTCGAAAGCCTCCGCCCGGCCGACGCGCCCTGGCCCGCCCATCCCAGCCAGCGCTAGTGGAGCCGCTGATCGCCGAACCGCCGGCCCCGGCGCAGGCAGCCGCTCCCGAGCGCCCGCCCGCCAGGGCGTTGACGGCGATCGACCGCGCAATCACTGACTACCTGCAGCACATGGGCGTGGAGCGGGGCCTCGCGGCCAACACCCTCTCCGCCTACCGGCGGGACCTGGCCCGCTACGCCAGGCATCTGGCCCACGCGGGCCGGGAACGCCCCGCGGAGATCACCCGGCACGACGTCACCGGATTCGTTCAGGCGCTCTCCGACGGGTCCGACGGCGGCTCCGCCCTGGGCATCCGCTCGGCGGCCCGGACGGTGGTGGCTGTGCGCGGACTCCACAAGTTCTGGGCCCTCGAAGGCATCACGTCCAGCGACCCGGCCAGCGACGTCCACCCGCCCATGCCCGGTAAGCGGCTGCCCAAGGCCATCAGCGTCGATGAGGTCACCCGGATCCTCGAGGCGGCCGGCACGGACACGGCAACGGGCCTGCGCGACCGCGCGCTGCTCGAATTCCTCTATTCCACCGGTGCCCGCATCAGCGAAGCCGTGGGCCTGGACGTTGACGACATTTCCCTGCACACCTCCGGCGGGTCCGATGCCGGCGACGGGCCCGCGATCGTCAGGCTCTTCGGCAAGGGGTCCAAGGAACGCCTCGTCCCGCTCGGATCCTACGGGGCACGAGCCCTTGACGCCTACCTCGTCCGCGGCCGGCCCCTGCTGGCCGCCAAGGGCAAGGGCACCCCCGGCCTGTTCCTCAACGCCCGCGGCGGCAGGATCAGCCGGCAAAGCGCCTGGACCATTTTGAAGGCGGCGGCGGACAAGGCCCACATCACCAAGGACGTTTCGCCACACACGCTGCGGCACTCCTTCGCCACCCACCTGCTGGAGGGCGGCGCCGACGTCCGGGTGGTGCAGGAGCTGCTGGGGCACGCCTCGGTGACCACCACGCAGGTCTACACCCAGGTGACGGCCGATACGCTGCGGGAGATCTACGCCGCCGCGCACCCGCGCGCCCTGGGCTAAGGCGCAGTCCGCCGGGTCCCCGCACCGCGCCGGTGCCGGCAAACTTTTTTGCGGGCCTGTGTAAGAAAATGCCGTTCACTGGACACTTACACAGCAAGAAGAAGTCATCGATGTCCGGGGGAACCACCATGTTGGCTGCCAAAGAGCAAGCGTTCATTGATCTGCACACCCAGCACTCCGCGCGGGTCTACCGCTACATTGCCTGCCGTATCAGTGACCGGCACCGCGCCGAGGAACTGGCCGCGGACGTCTTCAGAATTGCCTGGGAGAAGGAGCTGTCGGAACCGCCCGGCATTGGCTGGCTGTTGGCAACGGCCCGGAATGTGGTCGGCAATGAGTACAAGGGCCGCCGTCGCCGCCAGGAACTTGTCGAAAGGCTGAAAGACGATGCGCGCAGCCAAATCCCCGAGTCAAACAATGAAGAACGAGGCGCCGTGGCAGAGGTGCTGGTGCAGCTCAGGGAGCGGGACCGCGAGGTCCTCATGCTCAGCTACTGGGACGAGCTGACCATCGCTGAACTGGCGCAGACGCTGGGATGTTCCTCATCCGCCGCTGCGGTTCGCCTCCACCGGGCACGCCGGGCGTTTGCGAAAGCTGCCCCCTCACATCTCATGACCGAACGGAAGGACTAGCCATGGACCGCATCGAACAGCTCATGAGGGATGCAAAACCTCGGGTGGGAGCGCCGGGAGCAGAGCCGGGAAGCGACTCTGCCCGCTCAATCGTATTTTCCACGGATCCGAATGTCGTTCTTTTGGCAGGGCGCACTCCGGCACGACGGAATGCCGTGCGGGCTGCGGCCGCGACTGTACTGGCCGCTGCAGCCATCGTTGGCGCGGTGGTTGTCGGCGGCAATCTGATGCCGCAACCAGCGCCGGGGCCGGCCCAGACGGGCATCCCGGCCCCGACTGTCTCCGCCAGCCCATCGCCGTCGTCCCCAACCCCGTCCGCTGCCTCACCAGCCGCCCCGTCGTCTCCCACGAAAGCGGGTCCTGCCGCTTTGAGCACCGGCGGGGTCGCATGCACCCTTGCCAACATTGACCAGCAGCGCAATGACCAGCAGCGCGCGATCATCCCGATTGCCCGCGCCGACCAGGGCTACTACACGGTGCTGGGCTGCGCCGGCGGCTGGCTCGCCTATTCCATTTCCGGTGACGGGATCCGGGCGCTCCAGCTCGACGGCGGCAACGCCTGGTTCAAGCTCGCCAGACTGCAGAACGGCCGGTTCCTCTGCGATGTCCGGCAGGAGTGGTCCAGCGTCTACAACTGGGAGTTCCAAGCCACGAACAACCAGGGCCTCACGCCGCAGCAGGCCATGGACAAGGAATTCGCGCAGAAGGGGATACCGGTCGAACTGAGGCCGCAGCTTGTCGGCGACGGCCCGGCCGCCGGATAGCGCCGGCAGCCTGCGGCAGCTATAGGGTTGAGCACATGAAGCTCACGCCAGTCACTCTCTGCTTCCCGCTCCGTGATGCGGAGAGCGGCACCGAGGTGCTGCTGGGCATGAAAAGGACCGGCTTTGGCATCGGCAAGATCGTGGGAATCGGCGGCCACGTTGAGCCGGGGGAGAGCGACGCCGAGGCCGTGGTCCGCGAGGTCTGGGAAGAAGCCGGGATCATAGTGCTCCAAGAGGACCTGGCCCACGCCGGCGTTGTCGAGTTCATCTTTCCGGCCCGGCCTGACTGGAACATGTCGTGCCGGCTCTTCACCACCCGGCGGTGGCACGGCGAACCCGCCGAGAGCCCGGAAATCACGCCCGAATGGTTCGACTCCGCGGCGTTGCCGCTGGAGCGGATGTGGCAGGATGCGGGGCACTGGCTGCCTCCGGCGCTGGCAGGCGAAACGATCGACGTCGTCGTGGTCCTCAACGAGGACAACGAGACTGTTGCGTCGGTCCGGATCCCGCGACGCTGAAGTCCGCGGGCAAACAGCACGGGCCGGCCACCTACGAATAGGTGGCCGGCCCGTGCCGGCTGTCCGGTCCCGTGCGTCCCGCAGGAAGCCCTGCTACGCCAGGTGCCGTTCCTCGACGCCGTTGTACTCGCTCAAGGGACGGATCAGGGAGTTCGAATCCAGCTGCTCCATGATGTGCGCCGTCCAGCCTGTGATGCGGCTGGCGACGAACAGCGGGGTGAACGTGGCGGTGTCGAAGCCCATGAGGTGGTACGTGGGTCCGGTCGGGTAGTCGAGGTTCGGCTTGATCCCCTTCGCCTCGTCCATCGCCGTCTCGAGCCCGTTGTAGAGGCCCAGCAGCTCCGGCCGGCCATAGTGCGCGATCATCTTGTCCAGCGCCGACTTCATGGTGGGCACCCGGGAGTCGCCGTGCTTGTAGACGCGGTGGCCGAAGCCCATGACCTTCTTCTTGTGGGCCAGGGCGTCCTCCATCCAGGCCTTGGCCCGGACGTGGGCGTCCTCCAGGGACTCCTCCGGCCGGATGCCGATCTCGTCAAAGGTGTGCATGACGGCCTCGTTGGCACCGCCGTGCAGCGATCCCTTGAGGGCCCCGATGGCGCCGGTCACGGCTGAGTGCAGGTCCGAGAGCGTGGAGGTGATTACCCGGGCCGTGAAGGTCGAGGCATTGAAGGAGTGCTCGGCGTACAAAATCATGGAGACATTGAACGCGTCGACTACTTCGGGGACGGCCTCCTCACCAAACGTCATCCAGAGGAAGTTGGCGTCGTAGCCCAGATCCTCGCGGGGTTCCACCACGTCCTGGCCGTGCCGGCGCCGCTGGTCGTAGGCCACCACGGCCGGCATCGCGGCGAACAGATCGATGGCCTTGGCCAGGTTGGCTTCGCGCGAGGCGTCCTCGGCGAGGGGGTGCCGGGCCCCCAACACCGACGTGGCAGTCCGGCAGACATCCATGGGATGCGCGGTGGTGGGCAGCGCGTCAATCACCTGTTTGACGACCGGATCCAGGGCGCGCCCGGCGCGTTCCCGGGCGGTGAACTCCGCCAGCTGCGCCGCGTCGGGCAGCTCGCCGTTCCAGAGCAGGTAGGCGACTTCCTCGAAGCTGCACTTGGCAGCCAGTTCCTGGACGGGGTAGCCGCGGTACAGCAGCGAGTTCGTGTCCGGGTTGACCTTGGAGACTGCGGTGTAGTCCACCACGACGCCGGCGAGGCCCTTTTTAATGTCCTGTTCAGCCATGCTGAAACTCCTTTGTTCCTAACGCCTGTATACCGGCACGTGCCGGAGGTTCTATGCGGGGCTTACTTACCGGGGATCTGGAAATTAAAGACTCCGGTATCGAAACGGTTGTAAGCCTCGTAATCAACGAGATCGTACAAACGCGCACGGGTCAGCATGCTTCCAACCTGTGCCTCCTGGGTTCCGTCGGCCTTAATCGATTCCAGAGTACGCTCCGCAGCGCCCATGGCACTACGGAGCAGCGTCACCGGATAAATGACCATATTGACGCCGACGCCGGCCAGCTCCTCCACGGTGAACAAGGCACTCTGGCCGAATTCGGTCATGTTGGCCAGGATCGGGACGTTGACAGCGTCGCGGATGGCCTGGAATTCGGCCAGGTCCTTCATCGCCTCCGGGAAGATCGCGTCCGCACCGGCCTCCACGAGCGCTTTGGCGCGCTCCTGGGCGGCCTCGAGCCCGTCCGTGGCGCGGATGTCGGTCCGGGCCATGATCAGGAAGTTCGGGTCGCGGCGGGCATCGGCCGCGGCCCGGATCCGCTTGGTGGCGGTTTCCAGGTCCACGACGTTCTTCCCGTCGAGGTGGCCGCAGCGCTTGGGGTTGAACTGGTCCTCGATGTGGCAGCCGGCCAGGCCGGCGTTCTCGAGTTCCTGGACCGACCGGGCCACGTTCATGGGCTCACCGAAGCCGGTGTCGGCGTCGACGATTGCCGGCAGGTCCGTCATCCGGGCGATCTGCCCGGCGCGGGTGGCGACCTCCGTGAGGGTGGTCAGCCCGATGTCCGGCAGGCCCAGGTCATTGGCGAGGACGGCGCCGGAAATGTACACCCCGGCGAAGCCCTTCTCCTCGATCAGCCGCGCCGAGAGCGGGTTGAACGCGCCGGGGAACTGGGCGATGGTGCCGGAGGCGAGGATTTCGCGGAACCGGATCCGCTTTTGCTCCGGGGTGACTTTCGAATACAACATTAGAAGAGTCCCTTCGGGGCGCCGGCGAGGTCGATCACGCCGTCGGCGGCCTGGATGTTCAGCTGGTCCAGCTCGCCGGCGGCGAGCTCGGGGAGCCGGGCGGCGGCGGCGAGGAAGCGCTCGATCTCCTCGTCGGCCACCAGGCCCGCGGCGAGGGTGCGGAACTTGTTGACGTACTGCTCCCGGGCGAACGGCCGGGCGCCCAGCGGGTGGGCATCGGCGACCGCGATGTCATCAGTGATGACCGTGCCGTCCTTGAGCGTGATCTCCACGGTGCCGCCGAAGGCCTTCTCGGCGATGTCCAGGGAGTGGTAGCGGCGGGTCCATTCCGGGTCCTCGACCGTGGTGACCTTGTGCCAGAGTTCCACGGTGTCGGGGCGGGCGGCGCGTTCCGGGGCGTAGGAGTCCACGTGGTGCCAGGTGCCGTCCTGCAGGGCGACGGTGAAAATGTACGGGATCGAGTGGTCCAGCGTCTCGCGGCTGGCCGTGGGATCGTACTTCTGCGGGTCGTTGGCGCCGGAGCCGATCACGTAGTGGGTGTGGTGGCTGGTCTTGATCAGCACGGATTCGACGTTGGCCGGGTCCGTGACCTCGGGGTGTTCGCCGTTGAGCTTGCGGGCGAGGTCGATCCACGCCTGGGCCTGGTATTCGGCCGAGTGTTCCTTGGTGTACGTGTCCATGATGGCCCGCTTGGCCTCGCCGGCCTCAGGCAGCGGCACGGTGTAGGAGGCGTCCGGGCCGTCCAGCATCCAGGCGATCACGCCGTCTTCGCCCTCGTAGATCGGTACGGGCGAGGTCTGGCCGCGCATCGCACGGTCCGCGGATTCGACGGCCATTTTGCCTGCGAACGCGGGGGCGTGCGCCTTCCAGGTGGAGATTTCGCCCTTGCGGGACTGCCGGGTGGCGGTGGTGGTGTGCAGCGCCTGGCCGACCGACTGGAAGATGGTCTCGACGTCGAGGCCCAGCAGGGTGCCGATGCCGGCGGCCGCGGACGGGCCGAGATGGGCCACGTGGTCGATCATGTGCTTGTGCAGGCAGATGGCCTTGACCAGGTTGACCTGGATCTCGTAGCCGGTGGCGATGCCGCGGACCAGGTCCCGGCCGCTGGAACCGACGTGCTGGGCGACGGCCAGGACCGGGGGGATGTTGTCACCCGGGTGCGAGTAGTCCGCGGCCAGGAAGGTGTCGTGGTAGTCGAGTTCACGGACCGCGACGCCGTTGGCCCAGGCGGCCCATTCGGGGGAGACGCGTTCCTCGATGCCGAAGACCTTGGCGCCCTTGCCGCCGGTGCTGGGGCCGTGGGTGAGGGCCTGGGCCCGGGCGGCGACGATCGGGGCGCGGTTCAGCGAGGCAACCGCCACCGAGGCGTTGTCGATGATCCGGTTGATCACCATGTCGGTGACCTCATCGGTGACCTCCACGGGATCCGCGGCGACCTTGGCGATCTTGTAGGCGAGCTGGTCCTCGCGGCCCAGGTTTTCCTCGCTCTTGTAAACGCGGACGTGGTGTTCCTTAACCATGGTGCTCCCTTTGCTGAGGTGTATGGGTGGCTTTGACGTGCGAAAGACTGCGGTGCAGGTGAAGCGTGGTGGCGGCCTCGGCCAGGCGCGGGTTGCCGGCGGCGATCGCCTCGGCGATGGCAGCGTGCTCGGCGGCCGCGGCAGTGAGCCGGGCGGCGTCGTCGGCGGCCAGGCGCCGGACGCGCACGAGGTGGACGCGGAGACTGCGCATGGCCTGGACGAGGTAGGCGTTGGAGATGGCGGCGTCGATGGCCGCGTCCAGCCGTCCGACCAGCCCGTAATAGTCGTGCAGGGCCGGATCCTGTCCGCCGATCAGTTCCGGGGCCTGGAGCAGTTCGCGCCGCAACGCATCGAAGGTTGCGGGGTCGCCGCGCTCGGCGGCCAGGGCGGCGGCCCTGCCCTCGAGGGTTTCGCGCAGTTCGAACAGTTCGTCGATGTCGTCCAGGGAAATGTCGGTGACGACGACGCCGCGGCCGCCCGCCGTCGTCGTCAGCCCTTCGGCCGTGAGCCGGCTCAGGGCCTCCCGCAGCGGGGTGCGGGAGATGCCGAGACGCGCCGACTGTTCCACCTCCGCGAGCACGGTTCCGGGCAGGAGGCGCCATTCGATGATGTCGTCGCGCAGGGCCGCGTAGGCCTTGTCGCTGGCGCGCATCCTGCCTCCTTCGGTGGCGGCTGTGTCGGGATGGAACATCATCAGTGTATACACGCAACGGCCCTTTGCCCAGCAATTGCCGCCTGTGGTGAACAAATAGCCGAGTTGTGTATACATGACCCTTGTATCGCTGGTCCGCCCCGGTTTACCCTTGTCTATCATTGGTCGCATCACAACGTCGTGGACAGGATGTACGTCATGGTCACCAAGAGCTACAGGGCAGCCTACGAACGGAGCCTGGAACATCCCGCAGAGTTCTGGCTGGAGGCCGCGGAAGGGATCTCCTGGCAGACGCCACCGCGGCAGGCCCTCGATGCGGGCCGGGCGCCGCTCTACGACTGGTTTCCGGACGGGGTCCTGAACACGTCGTACAACGCCCTCGACCGGCACGTCGCCCAGGGCAGGGGTCAGCAGGATGCCCTGGTCTACGACTCCGCGATGGTGGGCATCCGGCAGAGCTATACCTATGCGGAACTGACGGACCTCGTGGCCCGGTTCGCCGGTGTCCTGCGCCGCAGCGGCGTCGGCAAGGGCGACCGCGTGGTGATTTACATGCCGATGATCCCCGAGGCCGTGATCGCGATGCTGGCCACCGCACGGCTCGGCGCCGTGCACTCGGTCGTCTTCGGCGGGTTTGCCCCCAAGGAACTTGCCGCCCGCATCCGCGACGCAGCCCCCGCGGCGGTGGTGACGGCGTCCGGCGGCATCGAGCCGTCGCGCCGGATTGAGTACCTGCCCGCCGTCGCCGAGGCCCTCAGTATCGCCGGCGCCGCCGAAACCCCGGTGCTGGTCAAGGCCAGGGACGGCTTCGCCTCGACGGTGGCCTCCATGGCGGCCGAGCACCCCGGGTGGCTCGACTGGGACACCGAGATGGCCGCCGCCGAGGCGGCCGCGCCGGTGGACGTCAAGGCGACGGACCCGCTGTACATCCTCTACACCTCGGGCACCACCGGCTCGCCCAAGGGCGTGGTGCGGGACAACGGCGGCCACGCCGTGGCCCTGAAATGGACCATGGAAAACCTCTACGACGTCGGCCCCGGCGACGTCATGTGGACCGCCTCGGATGTCGGCTGGGTGGTGGGCCACTCCTACATCGTCTACGGTCCGCTGCTGGCCGGCGCCACCACGGTGCTGTACGAAGGCAAGCCGGTGGGGACGCCCGACGCCGGCGCGTTCTGGCGGGTCATCCAGGACCACAAGGTCAACGTGCTGTTCACCGCGCCCACCGCGCTGCGGGCCATCCGCAAGGCCGACCCTGAGGGCCGGTTCCTGGACAAGTACGACATTGCCAGCCTGCGGACCCTGTTCGCGGCCGGCGAGCGGCTGGACACCGATACCTTCCACTGGGCCTCCCGGGTGCTCGGTGTTCCGGTGGTCGACCACTGGTGGCAGACGGAGACGGGCTGGGCCATCTGCGCCAACCCCCGAGGCCTAGGCGGACTGCCGATCAAGGCCGGGTCGCCGAGCGTCCCGATGCCCGGCTTCCGGCTCAACGTCGTCGACGGCGCGGGCGGGGACGTCGAGGCCGGCACGGAAGGCAACATCGTCCTCGGCCTGCCGCTGCCGCCTGGCACCCTGACCACGCTCTGGCGCAACGACGACCGCTACATTTCCTCCTACCTCCAGGCGTTTGAGGGCTACTATGCCACCGGTGACTCGGGCTACCGGGACGAGGACGGCTATGTCTTCGTCATGGGCCGCACGGATGACATCATCAACGTCGCCGGACACCGGCTCTCCACCGGCGCCATGGAACAGGTGATCGGCCAGCACCCGGCAGTTGCCGAATGCGCCGTGATCGGCCTCGCCGACCCGCTCAAGGGCCAGCGGCCCAGCGGCTACGTGGTCCTCAAGTCCGGGGTGGACGTGCCCGAGGAAGTCCTGGTCAAGGACCTGATCGCCCTGGTCCGGCGCGACATCGGGGCCGTGGCGGACTTCAAGCACGTCACCGTGGTGGATGCCCTGCCGAAGACCCGTTCGGGAAAGATCCTGCGCAAGACCATGCGCCAGATCGCCGACGGCGAGACCTACGTGGTGCCCTCCACGATCGAGGACGCCGGCGTGATCGACGCGCTGCTCGACACCCTGCGCCCCGGCCCTTCGGAGTGACCGGAGCAGCCTCGTGGTCTACTGATAGTCGCCGGCCCGTTCGCGGGCGATTTCCAACAGGGTGGAGTGGAAGGCCACCTCGGCCGGGGCATAGACCTTGTCCTCCCGCTGCGCCAGCAGTATTCTCCGCAGCGGGGCCGCGGAACCCAGGCTCAGTACCTTTACGTCGGGATGCTGAAGTGCCACGGCGGTTTTGGGCACCATAGCCACGCCCATTCCCACGCTGACCATGGCCTGGGCCTCCTGGTAGTCGTTGGCCAGGAAGGCAATCTCCGGTTCGAATCCGGCGTCGTGAGCGGAACGCTGCAGCACCTCCACGACGGGGTGGGCCTCGGCGCGCACGATCCAGGACTCGTTGCGCAGGTCTTCCATGCGTACCTGCTCCCGCTCGGCGAGTGGATGGCTGCGGGCCACCAGGATAACGGTGCTCTCCCGGAAGACCTCGGTTACGCGGATGGAATCGTCCCGGAACGGGTTCCAGGGGTAATCCCAGAGCAGGCACAGACCCGTGACCCCGGACTGCAGATCTGCGACGAGTTCGTCGAAGCGGGCGCTGCGCAAAGAGAGGCTGATGGCCGGGTAGCGCTTCTTGAAGGTCCGGATGACGATGGGCAGGAAGGATCCGGCCAGGGTTGGGAATGTACCCACGGTCAGGGAACCGCGTCTGAGGCCGGCAATCTGGCCCAGGTCGGACCGGGCTGCCTGCATCTGCCAGACGATCTTGCGGGCGTGGCCGGCCAGAACCTGGCCGGCCTCGGTGGGCACCACCCCGCGGGAGCGGCGGGTGAGCAGAGGCTGCCCCACTTCCTGTTCGAGCTTGCGCAGCTGCTGGGAGACGGCCGAGGGCGTGTACATCATCAACTCGGCCGCCGCGGTGATCGAGCCCTGCTCCACCACCTCCAGCAGAAGCGCCAGCCGCCTTATGTCGAACAAATCCTGACCTTCGTCCTTTAGCAACGCTTCACCCTTCTTCGCCTTTGGTTCATTCCCTGCCGGGACGAGGCCTGCCTTGAGGACTTCGAGCACTTTTCCTGGCAACGGACGCTTTGCAGCTGGGGAATGATCCTCCAGCGCTCTATGAGTTAAGCAATCCTACATCCCCCTGAAAAAATCCAACATTGTCTAAAGTTGTGATCTGGCTCAATCTCTTTTCAGGTCCTCATTCAAGTCTGAGGCACGAGGAGAAGCGGGAAACACCATGAAGATCGAAGCCCAATGGATGCGCGGAGGCACCAGCAAGTGCTGGGTGTTCGAAGCGGAGCATCTTCAGGCGGGCGGCATCAGCCTGGATGTGCTGCTGCCGCGGCTGTTCGGCAGCCCGGATCCGCGCCAGATCGACGGCGTCGGCGGCGCCACCTCGACCACCAGCAAGGCCGTGATCGTGCACCGGCCCGTCAGTGGCGACGTCGACGTTGAGTACACCTTTGCCCAAGTGGGTGTCGAAGAGGCCGCGGTGGACTGGGGCAGCAACTGCGGGAACGGCTCGGCGGTGGTGGGTCTGTATGCCATCGAGAAGGGCTGGGTGCTCCCCAACGGAGACGTCACCCGGATCGTCACCCGCAACACCAACACCAACCAAATCATCGTCCAGCGCGTGGCCACCCCTGCCGGAGCCCTTGCCTCCGTTCCGGACGCCCGGACGCCAGGCGTACCCTTCCCCGGCTACGCTGTGGGGCTTGGCTTCCAGGACCCTGCCGGCAGGACCACCGGTGCGCTGCTGCCCACCGGTGCGGCCACTGACACCCTCATCGCCGGCGGAACCCGCTGGACCGTGTCGATGGTCGACGCCGGAGCGCCCGTGGTGATCGTCAACGCCGAAGAACTGGGCCTGGACCCGGCCAGGTACGACAGCTGGCGCGCCGGAGTGGAGCTGCAGCTGGATACCCTGGAGCAGATCCGGCGGCAGGCGGCGGTGCGGATGGGGCTGGTCCGCACAACAGCCGAAGCGGCCCGGGCCATCCCCAAGCTCGCCATCGTCGCCGCGCCCGCCCAGGCTGACCCAGACTGCGACGCCAACGTCATGATGCTCTCCATGGGCAAGCCCCACCCGGCCCTGGCCATCACCGGCAGCATCGCCCTGACCCTGGCCGCCCGCACCCCCGGCACCGTGCTGCACACCATTACGGGCGACTCCCTGGGGAGCACGCTCCGGCTCCGCACCCCCGCCGGGGTCATCGAGACCTGGAGCGAGGAGCACGACGGGACGCTCCTCGTAGGCGTCGACCGCACGGCCCGCACCATCGCCACAACCATCATCCATCTCCCCGAGGTCCCCGGCAGCGCCGTCGCTGCCTCCCTCGCGGGAGCCACCCGCTGAGGAGACCATCATGACCAAGACTGAGCACCGCACCGCTGTCGCTGCGGACCAGACCCGGGACAACGATGCCCCGCGTCCAACCCGCCGCCGCCGAATCCTACTGGTGGCGGCCGCCGGGTTCGCGTTCCTGGCTTTGATTGCGCTCGTGCTGGGGGGTGATATCTTCAACCCTTCGGCCACCCCGCAACCGGAGCACTCCATGACCGCTGTCCAAATCATCCCGCTCGTCATCCTCGTCATTATGTTCATCGTCGCCACGAAATGGCCGCTGAACATCGGCGTGATGGGGCTGGTTGCCTCCTTCGGCGTCGGCTATTTCATGCTCGGAATGACGGACAAGCAGATCCTCGAAGAGTTCCCCGCCAGCATCGTGGTGACGATCATCGGAGTCACGTACTTCTTCAGCATGGCCCAGCGGAACGGCACCATCGACATCATCGTCCAGACCTGTGTACGCCTCGTCAGGGGCAAGACGATGCTGCTGCCCTGGGTGTTCTTCCTGATCGCTGCTGCGCTCACGTCACTGGGCACCTTCTCGCCGGCCGCCGTCGCGCTGCTGGCGCCGGCGGCCATCGGCTTCGCCTACGAGTCCCGGATCCATCCCGTCTTGATGGGCGCATTCATCATCAACGGAGCCCACGCCGGCGGCTTTTCCCCGCTGTCCGTCGCCGGCGTGCTGGTGCACGATATCGCCCTGAAGAACGGATTTCCCATTTCCCAGGGCGCACTCTTCATCGCCAGCTTCGCTCTTAACCTCATTCTCTCCGTGCTCACCATCGTCCTGTTCGCCCTCCTGGGCAGGCTGCGGGACGGCGAAGGCGGCCAGCATGCCGACGTCGACACCGCCCGCACCAGCCGCCCTCGCGGGCAGCAGATCCTCACGCTGGCACTGATCGCGGTGATGCTCGTGTGCACCCTGGGCTTCCACCTGCCGATCGGCTTTGTCGCACTCTCCGCCGGGCTCCTGCTGGCGCTGGTCAATATCAAAGAACACCAGACGTTCATCGGCGGTGTCTCCTGGTCCACCGTCCTGCTGGTAGCCGGCATGATCACCTATGTCTCCCTGCTCCAGCACGTTGGCGTCATCGACACCCTCGCCGAGCAGGCTCTGGCACTGGGCGCACCGCTGCTGGTGGCGCTGGTCCTCTGCTATGTCATTGGCGTCGGCTCAGCCTTCGCCTCCTCCACGGCGTTGCTGACCGCGTTCATTCCCCTGGCCGGTCCGCTCCTGGCTACCAGCTCGCTGAGCGCATCAGGAACGGTCGCGGCGCTGGCTATAGCTGCCACGGTGGTGGATGTCTCGCCCTTCTCCACCGACGGTGCGCTGGTGGTCGCCAACGCCCGCGACAATGACAGGCAGCGAGTGTACCGGCAGCTGATGGCGTATGCCGGGGGAGTGGTGCTCGTAGCCCCGGCCCTCGCCTGGGTCCTGCTGGTTCCCACCGGCATCATGTAACCGCGCGGCCACCGGCGGTGCGGCTACCGATAGCCGGGCCGACCCCGCCGCATTGAATGAAGTCTTCGTTTGCGGCAAGTAACCACGCAGAAGGCCCGGACACACAGAGCCCGCCGGCACCAGACCGCAGTGGGGCGGCGAATGATGATCACCCGGATCATCGCCTATTCGCAACGCGCGCCGCCCCGCTGCCCTGACACGTCAACAGCGGCCGCATGGCACTAAGCATTCGCGATCATCCCGCCACAAGGAAACCGCCGGGACGGCATTTCGCGGCAGCGTTTCCCGGGATTGCCGGCAAGTGCCCTCCCGGTGACGGTAACGGGGAGCGGCAGGCCTACGTCCGCGGCCGGTTCCAGCGGTATTCGTTCTCCGGCCGCCCGGGGGCGCCGTAGCGGGCGGCGCGGGAGACCGTTCCGGCGTCGGCGAGGTATTCGAGGTAGCGCCGGGCGGTGACCCGGGACATCCCGAGCGCCTCCATGACCTCGCTGGCCGACACCGCCTCGGCCTGCTGCTTGATGTAGTCCTGGACGGATTCCAGCGTGGATACGGCCAGGCCCTTGGGCAGCGACAGCTCGGACGGGGCACGGAGGCTGGCGAAGGCCTGGTCCACATCGCTTTGGGACGCCCGGGCTCCGGCTTCCCCGGCCAGGGGTGCGGCCAGCTGCTCGCGGAACAGCCGGTAGCTGGCGAGCTTGTCCGCAAAGGTCGCGTAGGTGAACGGTTTGATCAGGTACTGGACCACGCCGGTGGCCACCGCGCTGCGGACAATGTTCAGTTCCCGCACCGCGGTGATGGCGATGATGTCCGCGAACAGTCCGGCCGCCCGCATCCGGCGTGCGATGTCCAGCCCGTGGAGGTCCGGGAGGTTCATGTCCAGCAGGACCAGCTCCACCGGATTGCCTGCCGCGGAGAATTCGGTGAGCAGGCGCAGGGCGGACTGGCCGTCGGGCGCGGAGCCCGCCAGGGTGAAACCGTCCAGCCTTTCTATGTAGGCGGCGTGCGCTGCGGCAGCGATGGGCTCGTCCTCGACGACGAGTACCCGGATCTCGCTCATGGTTGTCCCTCGGTAGTGACCGGCAGCGGAGTGACCGGCGGTGTTGTGACGGGCAGAGTGACGCGGAACAGCGCCCCGGCCGGGCTGGTGATTGTCATGGTACCGCCCAGCCGCTGTACCGCCTGGCGCACCAGGGCCAGTCCAAGGCCGCGTCCGAACGGTCCCGGGGCCTTGGTGCTGAAACCGTGCCGGAAGACGTCCTCCACGGCCGCGGGATCGATCCCGGGGCCGCTGTCCTCCACGGTAATCTCCAGGGCGGAGCCGGTGGTCTCGACGGTCAGCTCCACGAGCCGGGGTGCCGGCGCCTCGGCCGCGGCGTCGATGGCATTGTCCAGCAGGTTCCCCAGGATGGCCACGAGGTCCTGCACGGCCAGTCCGGTCACGGCCGTGGAACCGCTGGTATTGAGGGTCAGTTCGACGCCGCGTTCGTGTGCTTCGGCTGCCTTGCCCATGATCAGGGCGCCGAGCACGGGTTCCTCGATGGAGCTCACAATGTCATCCGTGAGCCGCTGGCTCAGTTCCAGATCTTTGGTGGCGAAGTCCAGCGCCTCGGGGCCCCGGCCCAGTTCCATGAGCGAGACGATGGTGTGGAGCCGGTTGGCGTGTTCATGGGTCTGGGCGCGGAGCGCGTCCGAGAGCGTGCGCATGGTCTCGAGTTCACTGCCCAGGGATTCGATCTCGGTACGGTCCCGGATGGTGGCGACCGTTCCATAAACAGGAGTGCCAGCGCCGGCAGCGCCGGACTTCGCTCCGCGCGGGCGGGCGCTGGCAGATTCGGGTCCCACCGCGGGGCCCTGGTTGACCACCAGGATCCGCGAGCCGGTCAGGTGGATCTCATCCAGGGCGGTCCGCCCCGATTCGAAGAGCTCTTTGAGGCTGGGGGCCAGCGGCAACTCCGCGAGGGAGGGCGCCGCCTGGCGGCCGCCCCCCGCAACCCCGCGGTCAGCGCCGGAGGTGGGACCGCCGTCGGCGGACTGCTTCCTCAACCCGAGCAGTTCGGCGGCCTGGTCGTTGTACATCACCACTTTGCCCTTGGGGTCGATGAGGATCACGCCCTCGCGCACCGAATGCAGCACCGATTCGTAGTACGCGAAGAGCTGGCCCAGCTCTTCGGGGCCCCAGCCGCGGGTCACCCGGCGCAGGTACCGTCCCAGGAGCCAGGCCGCCGCCGACCCGCCGGCCAGCAGCGCCAGGCTGATGGCCAGCAGCGCCGGCAACCGGCCGGAGAGTGCGACGTCCACCGTCCGGACCGTCACGCCCGCGGCCACGAGCGCCCGGACCTTGCCGTCGGCATCCTTGACCGGGGCGATGGTGCGCACCGACGGGCCGAGGGTGCCGGCCACGACTTCCGTGAACACCTGGCCATGGAGGGCCGCGTCAATGGAGCCGATATACGGTTTGCCCAGTTCCTCATCCCGCGGGTGGGTCCAGCGCGTGCGGTCCGGGGCCATGATCGTGATGAAATCCGCGTCGGCGTCGTTCATGGTCTTCAGGGCATACGGCTGCAGCAGGGCCGTGGGATCGGCCGAGTCCGCCGCAGCCAGGACGAAGGGGGCGTCGGCGACGGCGGTGGCGATGCCGGCCATCCGGCGTCCGGCCTCGTCGTAGGCGTGATCGCGCGCGTCCACGAACACGGCCGTGCCAACGATGGCCGTCAGGGCCACCACGAACAGCAGGTTGGCCGCAAACAGCCTGCGGGCGATGCTCCAGCGCCGGATCATCAACACCTTCCATGACCAATATGAACGCAAGGGTGATGCGCGTCACCTTCTCATCAATGATGGGGTTACACGCAAGAAGGACAAGAGCGGACCACAGCCAGGACCGCACCAAGTCCAGCCTATCCAAGGAGAACACCATGGCCTCTCAACGAGGAGAGTCAGCAGCACCGGCCGCCGCTCCGGCCAAGAAGCGCAAGGGACTGGACAAGTCCCACTACCTCTACATCGCAGTCATCGTAGCCGTGATCGCAGGTGCCGTTATCGGCCTGCTGTTCCCCGAGGTCGGCAAATCCCTCAAACCACTCGGCGACGGCTTCATCAAACTCATCAAGATGATGATCGCGCCCGTGATCTTCTGCACCATCGTGCTGGGCATCGGCTCCATCGCCAAGGCCGCCACGGTCGGCAAGGTCGGCGGCCTGGCGCTCGCCTACTTTGTGGTCATGTCCACGTTCGCCCTGGGGATCGGCCTGGTGGTCGGCAACCTGATCCACCCGGGCGAGGGCCTCAAGCTCGCCCCCTATGATCCGAACAAGAAGGCGGCCGTCGACAGCACCGTTGACTTCCTGCTGGGCATCATCCCGGGCGACATTCCCGTGTTGCCGACCCTCCTCGCCGCCATCCTGGTCGGCTTCGCGCTGCAGAAGATGGGACCGCAGGGAGCCCCGATCCTCAAGGCCGTCGGTTACGGCCAGGCCCTCGTGTTCCGCATCCTCATCATGATCATGTGGCTGGCCCCGGTCGGAGCCTTCGGCGCGATCGCCGCAGTGGTCGGTGCCACCGGCTTCCAGGCCATCATCAGCATGGCGACCCTGATGGGCGCCTTCTACATCACCTGCGCCCTGTTCATCGTCGTGATCCTCGGCGGCCTGCTCAAGGCGGTCGCAGGCGTCAGCATCTTCAAGCTCATGAAGTACCTCGGCCGCGAATACCTGCTGATCTTCTCCACGTCCTCCTCCGAAGCCGCGCTGCCCCGCCTGATCGCGAAGATGGAACACCTCGGCGTGTCCAAGCCCGTCGTGGGTGTCACGGTCCCCACCGGGTACTCCTTCAACCTCGACGGGACCGCCATCTACCTGACCATGGCCGCACTGTTCGTCGCCAACGCCATGGGCACGCCGCTGGACCTTGGCGCCCAGGTTTCCCTGCTGGTCTTCATGATCATCGCCTCCAAGGGTGCCGCCGGCGTCACCGGTGCCGGCCTGGCCACGCTGGCCGCCGGACTCCAGGCGCACGCACCCCAACTGCTGGGCGGCGTGGGCATGATCGTCGGCATCGACCGGTTCATGTCCGAGGCGCGCGCCCTGACCAACTTCACCGGCAACGCCGTCGCCACGGTGCTGATCGGCACCTGGGTCAAGGAGATCGACGGCGGACGCGTGGACCGTGTCCTGGCCGGTGCCGAGCCGTTCGACGAAGAGACGATGCTGGCCGGCCACTCCGGCGCACAGGATGCCGCCGAACAGCCCGCACAGCCGGCACAACCGGTCCTGGCACACGCCTGAACCCGCGCCTGCACCGTCCCGAACCACGCCGGAACCGGCCAGGGCCGCACCCCGGCCCTAAACTGACCGGACGCACTACCGCTCGATGACGCCCCAAGCGCCCGGCAGCCCAGCTGCCGGGCGCTTGGGCGTTCGGTTCAGCCCTCCTCGGCGCCGAAGGGGGTGACCACCGTGCGGCGGGGCGTCCCGGCGTCGTCGTAGCTCAGGGTGCTGACGCGGACGCCGTACAGCGCGGAAAGCTGCGCATCGGCGAGGAGCGGCCCGGCAGGCCCGGTCACCACACCCGCGGCGCCCATGAGGACCACCGAGTCCGCGAGGAACAGGGCGTGGTCCGGGTGATGGGTGCTCACGAGCAGCGACATCCCGGTCCGCACGAGTTCCCTCAGCAGCTGGAGGACCCGGACCTGGTTCTTCAGGTCCAGCCCGGTGGACGGCTCATCCAGGACGAGGAGCCGCGAACCGCCCGCGATAGCCCGTGCAATGAGGACCAGCTGCTGCTCGCCCCCGCTCAGCGTCGGAAACAGCCGGTCGGCCAGGGCGGCGATCCCCACCCGGTCCATGGCGCGGAGCGCGGCGGCCCTGTCCCGGCTGCCGGGGGAGCGGAAAACGCCGATGTGGCGGGCACGGCCCATGACCACCATGTCCAGGGCCGGGTAGCCGAACGTGCTGCCGCGCGCCTGGGGAACATAGCCCGCCGTCTCGGACCTGCGCACCGCACCCTCCTGTACGGCCAGCATGCCGGCCGCGCAGCGCACCAGGGTCGTTTTGCCGCTGCCGTTGGGCCCCAGGACCGCGGTCACGGTGCCCGGCGGCACCGAGAAGCTGAGATCCTTGAACACCCAGTTCTGCGGCGAATAGCCAAACCCGGCCCCGTGAAGCTCAAGCACCGTCCCAGATCCTCTCCCGGTTCCGGCGCAACAGCACGAAGAACACCGGTGCGCCGATCAGGGCGGTCAGGACGCCCAACGGGATTTCCCCGGCCGTGGCGGTGCGCGCGATGGTGTCGATGGCGATCAGGTAGGCCCCGCCCAGCAGGAAGGAGACCGGCAGCAGCACCCGGTGGTCCGGTCCCACCCACATGCGTGCGAGGTGCGGGATGACCAGCCCCACCCAGCTGATGACGCCGCTGACGGCGACGGCCCCGGCGACCATGAGAGCCACGGCGGCGAGGACCGCCCAGCGCAGGGGGCGCGGCCGGAGCCCCAGGGCGGTGGCGTCGTCGTCGCCGAGCGAGAGCACATTGATCCGCCACCGCAGGGCCAGCAGGACGACGCCGCCGGCAGCGATCGGAATGAGGGCCACCAGCACTTTCGCCCAGGTGGCGGTGGAGACACTGCCAAGCAGCCAGAAAACGATGGCGGGCAAGGTGGTGAACGGGTCCGCCAGATACGTCACCAGGGCCACCAGGGCGGAGAAGAAGGAGGCCGTGACGATTCCTCCGAGGACCACCATGAGGATGTGGGCGCCGCCCCGCCCGGACGTGATGAGGAAGACGATTCCCAGTGCCAGCAGCCCGAAGCCGAACGATCCGCCCACGAGGGCGACGGGGCCCAGGCCCAGCAGCAGGGCCAGGGCACCGCCGAAGGAGGCGCCCGAGGAGACGCCGATGACCTCCGGGCTGACCAGGGGGTTGCGGAACACGGCCTGCAGGGCCGCGCCACCGATTGCGAGGGCGCCACCGACCAGCAGGGCCAGCAGGACCCTGGGCAACCTGATCAGCAGCACCACGTTTTCCTCGGCCGCGGGAAGGCCCGGGCCGAAGGGAACTATTCGGGACGCCAGGATCTGCACGACATGGTCCAGGGACACGCTGTAGCGGCCGCTGGCGAGTGCAACCGCCGACACGGCCGCCAGGACTGCTCCTGAGAGCAGGCATGGACCGATGACCTGGCGCAGCCCCGGTCCCCGGCCGCCGGGGGGTCCCGTGGTCAGAGGCTGGGCCTCACGAAGCATCGAACTGCCGGTAGTTGGCCGAGGTGCCGTTGGCTTCGGTCCAGAGGATCTTGTCCAGCTCCGGCGCCGATGGCCGGTAGCGGTACAGGAAGTCGAAGTAGTCGTTTGTCTCGTCCCTCAGCGTGGAGCGGTTGCCGGAGGGGAAACTGACATCTGTGAGCCAGCGCCACATCAGTGGCGATTCCTGGCCGGGGGGATCCCAGCGGTAGCCGCCCAGCGGGACCTTGTAGACGCGGCGGGAGCGCACGGCGGAGACGCTTTGCCACACCGGGTTGCCGTAGACGTCGGCGGGCATCGCGTCGTCGAAGTTCCCGAGCAGGATGATTTCCGGATCCCAGGCCAGGACCTGTTCGACGTCCACGCCCACCATGCCCTTGCCCTGAAGGCCCTGCGGGCCGGTGGCGGGGTTGTGTGCCCCGATGAGCTTGATGTAGAAGTCGTTGTAGCTGCCGTTTCCGGCTACCTTGAGGCCGCCGCTGAACCTGTTGAAGTAGATGATGCCCGGGCCGCCGGTGCCGCGGGCGGCGGCCTCGGCCTGGATGGCCTTCTGTTGCCCGTCGCTGCGCGCCTTCATCTGCACGGCCCGGTCCGGCCGGCCCAGCATCGTTGCGAAAAGCGCGGTCCACGTGTCCACGTCCTGCTGCGTGCCGGTGTTCGTGATGCCCAGGACCTTCATCCCGGCCTGTTCCAGGGGTGCCGTCAGTTGCGCATCGCTCCACTGGACCACGACGTCGGGGTTCAGCGCCCGGATGCTTTCGACATTGGGCGTGAAGTCGGTCGTGGCGATGTCGTGCGGGATGTTCAGGGCCTCCGGGTACATGGTGCCCATGGCGCCGTCGCGCATGGCGACCCATGAGGCGTTGTGCATCCCGGCCAGATGGCCGGCGCCCTGGTCGACGGCGGCCAGCAGGGAGGCGGCGGGCATGGGAATGGTCACCACACGGGTGACCGGGCGGTCGAAACTCAGGACCGTCCCGCGCTGGTCCGTCACCTGGATCCCGGCCGGGCCGGAGGCGGAACCCGGGGGCGCAGTACCGGCAGCCCCTGCCGGCGGCGTTGACTGCGGCGACGACTGTGGCGCCGTGCCGGCCGCGGCGCAGGAAGCGAGGAACAGCGCCCCTCCGCCGTAGAGGGCCGCTGCCAGGACAGATCGTCGGTTGGCTTCGGGGACGCTCATCGGCCTACCTCCCGGGAAGGACCGCGCGCAACGGCCATTCGCTCCGCGCCGGCCACAGCAATGGTCCCGGTGCGGCATTTCCTCACAGCATCCGCCGAATGCGCAGGGGTGTCAATGCCGGTCCCGCCGGGCATTGTTCGCCGATGGGCGCCGGTGCTAGCCTCGCTGATATCCCCTGTGAAATGAGGCCACGGGATGGAAATCAACGGCGCCCAACTGTTTGTCCGCTACGCGTATCCGCCGAATTCGCGGGGCAGCTGCGGGCCGCCTGACAGCGACGCGCTGCTGCACTATGGCCAGTCCGGGGTGACCGACGCGGGCCTGCGCGAACTTGCGAAGGGGTTCGCCGGGGCCTGGCCGTACCTGGAGCTCATCGCCGGCGCCACCGGCAACCCGGACCCGCTGGACTACGCGGTGGTGGAGGCCTACTGGGTGGGAAACTCGCTGCTGGACTCCGTGGGTGTGCGCAGCATCGGCAATTCCATGGAGGACCGGTTCCGTGCACGGACCGGGCATCAGTTCCCGCATCTGATGGAAGGGGTCCTGGCCGGCGGCGTCCCGCATCACAGCTTCCACGTCCTGGAAATCTATCCGTGGACGGGACTCTTGCGCGATGACAGGCGCTCATCCACGGCCCTGAATGTCCTTGACCAATGCCGCATCCGGTGGGGCGAGGTGGTGGCCGTCGAAGGGGACAGCGCCCTCGTGCGCTCGCGGCCCCTGGCGTGGGACGGGATGGCGCTGTCGCTGGGGGAACCGGTGATCGAGACGGCCAAGTACGCCGTGGCCGGGTCCGGCTTCATCGCTGACCTCATGCCCGGGGACATGGTGTCCCTCCACTGGGACTGGGTGTGCGACCGGCTCTTGCCAGCCCAGCTCCACCGGCTCCAGCACTACTTTGCGCGCCACCTCAAGATCGCGAATTCCGGCGTGGAGCACCGCGGCGCCGCGATCGCCCTCGAATAGCGGCGCCTTCAGTTCCTTCAGTGGGGGAGATCCTTCAGCGGGAGAGTTCCTTCAGTGGGGGAGTGAAGGCTACGGGACCGTGTCGGTGGGGTCCGGGCCCCGTCCCATGAGCTCAAGTCCCGTCATCGCACGGTCGGCGCCTTCCTGGTCCACGCGTTCCAGGGCGAAGCCCATGTGGATCAGGACCCACGTGCCGCTCTCCACGGGGCCGTCATCGAGGAGGCCAATGTTGATTTTGCGCTCCACCCCGGCCACATCCACGAGGGCGAGTTGCCCGTTGTAGCCGTCGATCACTTCGATGATCCGGCCCGGTATTCCCAGACACATCCGTGGTTCCTCCTTAGCCTGTTTCATCCGGAGCCGCGCTCGCGGGCGCTGCGTCTGCGTTCGTGATGCGGGCTGTGACCAGGGTGCGGACTGCTTCCACGGCTGCCGGAACCGCGCGGGACACGTCCTCGGACAGTCCCATGCCCTCGTCCGTTCGCCCCGCGATGCAGCCGACCAGGTAGGTCTCCGGCAGCGATCCGCCCAAAACACGCAGACGGCGGAGGACAGCCAGCGGGTCCATGCCATGAGGATCGAAGGCCGGATTGGCCCGCAGGCCGGCCGGCGTCAGCGGACCGCCGCTTTCCAGGTCCTCCACCCGGATCTTCAGGATCCGGAGCGTTCCCGCGCCTGCGCTCCCGTCCGCCGGGGCCGGAAGCACATCCACGAGCACCAGCGCATCCACCCCGTCGAGGAGATCGTAGGCGAGGTGCAGCCCGCGGATCCCGTAGTCCCGTACCTGGACCTCCTCCGGCGCCCAGCCGGGCAGGCCGGACACCTCCTCGGCCAGCCGGCGGGCGACGGCCGGCCCAAATCCGTCGTCGCGAAGGAACACGTTCCCCACGCCCGCCACGAGGACCCCGCTCACACCGGGCCTCACATGCTCCGCATTCGCACGTAGCGTTTAATGTCCGGAATTGAACGCAGGCCGACGACGGCTGCTGCCAGGCCCGCGGCCAGCAAGAGCACGACTGTCATGATGCCCAGAGCTTTCATGGTGATGGTTCCTTTCCGTTGTCCGGGGCCGGCGCCGCGGCGAGCGGGACGAGTTCCTCGGGGGCGAAATACAGATACCGTCCGTACCACTCCTGCAGTTCGGCGGCGGGGTCGGCCTCGAGGACCACCGCGACGTGCGTTCCGCCGTCGACGTCGAAGTGGACTCCGGTGACACGCCCCGACTTGCCGGCGAAGAAGAGGTCCTGGGCGTCGGCGCGGCGCAGCGGGACAACCCGCACCCTGCTGCCGCGTGAGATCGGGACGCCGTCGATGAAGACGGTGTCCGATCCCGGATCCACGGCGGCGTCCCGGGCCGGATCCCACCACGGCGTGCCGGTGTCCGCGTCGGAGGCGCCCGGAACCGAGAATTCCGGAACCGAGAACTCCGGAACTGCGAACTCCGGATAGGCCGGGACCGCGGGGCCGGGGAAGCCGTCGCCTCCGATGCTCCCGGGTCCGCGGGGCGCACCGGCGTGCGGGTTCCGCAGGATCCCGTGCAGCTGCTGGAGCTCCTCTGCCGTCATGTTTTCGCAGCGTTCGATGATCGCCGCGGCCCGGGCATCGGTTGACCGGGCCTCCGCCTTTTCCGCATCGGTCAGGGTGAGCACCCGCAAGGTCAGGATTTCATCGATCTCCGTCGCGTCGAACAGTTCCACGGTGCTTTCCGGTGCCACCGCCGGATGGTCATAGAGGATGATCGGGGACAGGAGCAGGACATCGCGCTGCCCCTCGGGGCCGGCGAGCACGGGCCAGCAGCGGTGCTGGCTGCACGAAGCCGCCGCCGCCGCTGCCCATCCCGGCGGATCGATCACCGACAGGAAATCGGCATCGTGGACGGCGAGCAGGACATGGGCTCCGATGAACGAGTACTCGATGGCGGAACGCGTGTCGGTGGCCGCTGCCGCCGCGTTCTCCACCGTGACCCTGAGCCGCCACAGCGGCCCGTGGGCCGGCCCCGCCGCGGCATCTGCTCCGGCGGCCTGCCCCGCCGCGGCATCTGCTCCGGCGGCCTGCCCCGGCGTCGCCACTTGCGCCGCCAGCAGGCGCACCTCGCCACGAAGCTCCCGCCGCCGGCGCACAAGCCGGCCCGCAATGGCGCCGGCGGAATCCAGCACGGGCTCGATGTCCTCGTTCGCCGGCACGTTCACCGGCGCGGACACGCCCGCGGCAAGCTGGCCGAGGCTGTACGGCCCGAGGGTGATCTCCTGATCCGTTGCCTCGTCCCAGCTAAGCCACCGGGAGGCGCCGACGGTGAGTTCGTCGACGGGCGTGAATCCGCCGTCATCCGCGCGTTCGGCGGACCGTCTCTGGAGGTGCAGGAAGCGCAGGTGCACGTCGACCCGGGCCGCGGGTCCCGGCTCGAGGAGGCAATCCGCTGCCATGTCCGGCGCTTCGCCGGCACCGGATTCAGCCGCGCCCGGCGGCCCGAGCACGCCGAACTGCCAGCGGGCCTGGTTCTTGGCGGACGAGGCGCGGTAGGGGTACAGGAGGTATCCCTCGTAGAGGACGGCGTCGGCGACGGCGCGGGCCAGGCTGAGTCCGGTGTTCACGGCACCGGGTCACCCGCCCCGGCCAGCAGCCCCTCGATAGCGGCCTCCCAGGAAATCAAGCCGTGGACCGCCTTGTACCTGGCCAGGGCCGCGAGGACGTCGCGGTCCAGGCGGATCCATCCCTGGTTCGGGAAGAATGCGTCCATCAGCGAGCGCCAGGCCGCCACGGGCAGGGCGTACCGCGTTTCCCGGTCCCAGGGAATCTGCTCGACGCCGAAGCCCGCCGCGCCGCGCGTGAAGACCGTCCCGGAGAAGAGGAACTCCAGCGGGACCGTCCCGTCCCGCAGGGAGTTCAGGTATTTTGCCGCTGCGACGTCGAAGTCGAACGTGCAGGGCAGCGGCAGGTCAACGTCGGCACTGTCCGCAAATCCCTGGACCAGGACGCCGCTGTGCATCCAGATGAAGGGCTTGAGTGTGGTGGGCCACCGTCCGCGGGTGCCGAAGAGTTCCAGCAGCCCGGCTTCCTCGTCGGCATCGTAGCCGCGGCGCTGGGCCAGGATCCGCACCTGGCACCGCAGGGCCATGGCATGGACGGCGGCGCCACTCTTCTCCTGGATCCGCAGGCGCGCGGTCAGCTGGGGTGCGGCCGCGTAGGGCTCCGGGGCGATGTCCAGCACACTGAATTCGAGCTCAACCATGGCGTCCCTCCAAGTCTGCCGCGGGGGCGCCCGGCCTGCTGCGGCGGCTGATCCGGTCGAAGAATCCCGCGAGCTCCTGGCGGGACTCCTGGCCGCCGTCGAAGCCTTTCCATACCCGCCGCAGGCGGCCCACCAGCTCGTAGCACGCATCGATGGGGACCAGGTGGCAGTCCGCCCGGTCCCGGTCCGGGCCGGGGGCGCGGATCAGCAGGGCTTCCGTGTCGGGGGCGAGCACGGTGATGGCCGGGTTGGCCGCCTCGACCAACGCCCAGGCAGCCAGGGGAAGTTCGGACTCCGTGGCGCCCGCGGGGCTCGGGTAGAAAGCGGCCGTCCGGCCAAGAGTCGAGTTGAAGAAGAAGAATGCCAGCCCCACCGGGATTTCCAGCTCGTCCCACTGGGCCTGGCCGAGCTCGAAGGGCTCGAACGAGAGGTAGCGGTCAGGGACGGAGCGGTAACGCAGATGGGCCGACGAGTCCGTGAACAGCAGATAGCAGGGCCGGCACGTGCACAGCAGGGAGCGGCCCTCCAGATCCACCACGTGCTGGTGGGCGTCCGGGATGGGCTCCGCGCACATCTCGCAGCGCTCGCCGGCAGGCTGGGCCGGGCGGGTGGACGTTATCCGGCGGAGCACGGCCAGCGCCGACGCGCTGTTTCCGGCCCTGTTGTTTCCGGCGGTGGCGTTTCCGGCGCTGTTGTTTCCGGCGCTGCCGGGCGGCTGACTCCCGGTTCCCGGCGTCGCCGTCATGCCCTGCTCCGTTCCCGTGCCGCGGAATTCATGTGCCGGCATCTCACAGAGGGTCCGCGGTGGTGGGGACGGCCACGGAGGGAACCCCGTCGCGGAGCAGCAGCGGAAGGGGATCAAGATGCAGCCCCTTGTCCTCGAGGCAGGCCCCGGCCTTCCGGACGTCGAAGTGGCTGCGGCAGTGCGGGCAGCGCAACAGCCCCCCGCCCACCGGGGCAGCCAGCGCCCGCTGCAGCGAGGCGCCCGGCATGGTGTGGGTGCACCGCGGGCAGCGGTCCACAAACGCGTAGATGTCCGGGCCGATCCGGCACGTGAGCACCTCCACGCCCGCCACCAGGAAGCCGGCCACGGCTCCGGACTCCAGCTCAGCGAGGGCCGGGACCGCCTGCCACGAGCCTGGGGCCGGTGTGCCGGAGTCGGGGACCGCCCAGTCCGGCGCGGCACTGCGAATGCCGCCGTCGGGCGGGCCGCCCAGCCCGTCCAGCCGCGAGCGCAGGGCGCCGACCGGGATGAGGGCGGGAACGGCGGCGGGGGCCGCTTCCTCCACTTCGATGCCGGTCACCTCGGGCGCCGCAGATTCGATCGCGTCCTCGACGGCGAGCTTGAGCGTCACCGACGACGACGGACAGCCCTGGCAGCTGCCCAGCAGCCTCAGCCGGACGACGCCTTCTTCGCTGATGCCGAGCAGCTCCACATCGCCGCCGTGCGAGCCGAGGTAGGGCCGGACCGAGTCCAGGGCGCCGGCAATCCTGCCGGGCAGGTCCACGGGGTGCAGCCCGTGGATCAGGAGCAGGCCCGACACCAACGGGTCGGACGTGAGGGCGGACAGCGTTCCGGGCCCGAGCGCACCCTGCGAATCGAGCACGTGCAGGATCCGTTCCAGCCCGGCACCGTACAGTTCCGTCACCTGCCGGACCAGTTCTTCCGCCCGGTCCCGGGCCACCGGACCGCCCGAGCCCAGCGCGTCCAGGAGCGAACTGATCCGTTCACCTGCCGAGCCCAACAGATTCTCCCGGTCCATGGCGGGCTACTCACCGGTGAGCGACTGCGTGGGGGAGTGCAGCAAGTCCAGCGTCTGCCCGTCGCCGAGATACATGTGGACGCCGCACGGCAGGCAGGGGTCAAAGCTGCGGACGGTGCGCATGATGTCGATGCCCTTGAAATGATCGCGGTCGTTCTCCTCGAAGATGGGCTGGCCCTGCACCGCGTCCTCATACGGGCCCGGTGTTCCCTCGGAGTCGCGCGGGCTGGCGTTCCACGGCGTCGGCGGATAGGGATGGTAGTTGGCGATCTTGCCGTCGCGGATCACCATGTGGTGCGAGAGCACGCCGCGGACGGCTTCGGTGAAGCCGCAGCTGATGGCTTCCTCCGGCACCTCGAAGGACTCCCACGTCTTGGTGCGGCCGGCCCGGATCTCCTCGAGCGCCTTTTCGGCGAAGTGCAGGGCGGCGGCCGCCGCGTAGGCCTGGAAATAGGTCCGGGCGCGGTTCCGCTCCAGCGTGTTGCTCCACTGAGGGATCTTCCATTCCAGGGTCACCGGGCCCTTCAGCGCAGTCTTGGGCAGCTCGATCTGGACGCTGCTGCCCGTTGACTTGAGGTAGCCGGTGTCGACGAAGCCGGCAAGAGCGGTCGACCAGAGCCGGGCCAGCGGGCCGCCGCCGGTATCCAGCGCCAGGTTGCTTTCGCCGTCATTCCACCGCGGTGACATCACCCAGCTGTACTTGTCCTCGAGGTCGCGCTTCTGCGGCCGCGGGTTGGTGTGCTGGTTCCAGGGGTGCCGGCGGTCCACCGGGTTGCCCAGCGGATCGCGGGTGACGAACATTTCCTGGTCGCCCCAGTCCTCGTAGTAGGACGAGCCCAGCATGATCCGGATCCCCAGGTTGATGCGCACCAGGTCCGTGGTCACGAGTTTGCCGTCCACCACGACGCCGGGCGTGACGAACATCTTCCGGCCCCACTCCGTCATGTCCTTGTAGGCGAAATTGCAGAACTCCGGGTCCTGGAAGGACCCCCAGCAGCCCAGCAGGGTGCGCCGCAGCCCCACCTGCTCGTACCCGGGCAGGGCCGCATAGAAGAAGTCGAAGAGGTCATCGTGCATCGGCACGACCTTCTTCATGAACTCCACGTACCGCATGAGCCGGGTGATGTAGTCCGTCATCAGCTGGATCGTCGCCACGGTGCCCACGCCGCCGGGATACAGCGTGGAGGGATGGACATGCCGGCCCTCCATCAGGCAGAACATTTCCCTGGTCATCCGGCTCACTTGCAGTGCCTCGCGGTAGAACTCCCCGGTAAACGGGTTCAGCGAGCGCATGATGTCCGCGATGGTGCGGTAGCCGTGCGCGGCTGCCTGCGGGGCCGGCGTGTTCTCGGCTTTGGCCAGCATCGACGGGTTGGTTTCGGAGACCATCTTCTCGCAGTAGTCCACGCCGACCAGGTTCTCCTGGAAGATGTTGTGGTCAAACATGTACTCGGCAGCCTCGCCCAGGTTGACGATCCATTCGCCGAGGTGGGGCGGCTTCACGCCGTAGGCCATGTTCTGCGCGTAACAGGAACAGGTGGCGTGGTTGTCGCCACAGATTCCGCAGATCCGGCTCGTGATGAAGTGTGCGTCCCGGGGGTCCTTGCCGCGCATGAAGATGGAATAGCCGCGGAAAATTGAGGACGTGCTGTGGCATTCCACCACTTGGTTGTTCTTGAAATCGACCTTGGTGTAGATGCCGAGGCTGCCGACGATCCTTGTGATCGGGTCCCAGGCCATCTCTACCAGGTTCTCGCCCGCGGTACCGTCCGCTGAGGGCATCGGAATCGTCGAAGTCATTGCATTGCCTCTCTGCCTAGCGTCCCTACCAGGTCCGCTTGGCGCCGGTCAGCAGATCATTACCGGGTTTGCGCCAGCGGGGTTCCTGGTCCAGCGTGTGCTTCGTGATGTTCCGCAGTGTCCTGATGGTCTTGCCGTACGGCATGATCGAGGCGGTCGACAGCTTGCCGCCGGGAGGTTCGTCCATGAACGGCATGAATTTGTCCGGGAAGCCCGGCATTGTGCAGCCGATGCAGATGCCGCCCACGTTGGGGCAGCCGCCGATTCCGTTCATCCAGCCGCGTTTGGGCACGTTGCACTTGACCACCGGCCCCCAGCAGCCGAGCTTGACAATGCACTTCGGGGACCCGTATTCGGTGGCGAAGTCGCCCTGTTCGTAGTATCCCGCGCGGTCGCATCCCTCGTGCACCGTCTGGCCAAACAGCCAGGTCGGCCGGAGCGCCTCATCCAGGGGAATCATGGGGGCCTGTCCGGTGGCCTGATACAGCAGGTACGTCATGGTTTCGGAAAGGTTGTCCGGCTGGATGGGGCAGCCCGGGACGCACACGATCGGGATCCCGGCTTTGGAGCGCCAGTCATACCCGAGATAGTCGGGCACCCCCATGGCGCCGGTGGGGTTTCCGGCCATGGCATGGATGCCGCCGTAGGTCGCACAGGTCCCGGCGGCGATGATCGCCGTCGCCTTGGGCGCCAGCCGGTCCAGCCACTCGCTGGTGGTGATCGGCTGTCCGGTGTCGAGGTTGTTGCCGAAGGCCGCCCAGTAGCCGCCCGCGGCGTGCAGCTTTTCATTCGGGATGGACCCCTCCACCACCAGCACAAACGGCTCCAGCTCGCCGCGGTCCGCCTTGCGGAACCACTCGAGGAAGTCGTCGGCGCCTTGCTGCGGGCCGCATTCGAAGTCGATCAGCGGCCAGTGCATGGCAATCTTGGGTAGTCCGGGAAGCGCCCCAAGGGCTATCTCCTCGACGCTTGGCTGGGTTGCCGCCGTCAGGGCCACGGAGTCACCGTCGCAACTGAGTCCGGCATTGATCCACAGGACGTGGATCAAGGTTTCTTCCGCTTTCAATGCAGTAGCTGTAGGCATCGTTGCCTCCTTCGGAGCCCGCCCTGTGGCCGCGGCTCGAATGTTGCGTCAAACGTCAAACGCGTAGTCCGCCAGAGCGCGGCGCACTCCCGGCGGCAGCCGCCGCCGGGTGGGGATTCTTCCGGATCCACTCCAGCCAGCCGTCCATGCCGTCGCCGGTGGTAGCTGACAGGGTCAGGACGTCGACGCCGGGATTCAGCAGGCGCGCCTGGCGCACGCAACGCTCGACGTCGAACTCCACATAGGGGAGCAGGTCTGCTTTGTTGATGATCACCAGGTCGGCAGCCAGGAACATGTGGGGGTATTTCTGCGGTTTGTCATCGCCCTCCGTAACTGAGATCACGACGACCCGGGCCGATTCGCCGAGGTCGAACAATGCGGGGCACACAAGGTTGCCCACGTTTTCGATGAAGAGTGTCGATCCGGGGACCGGATCCAGCGCGCCCAGCGCCCGCTGCAGCATCCCGGCATCCAGGTGGCAGCCTGCCCCGGTGTTGATTTGGATCACCGGCCGCCCGGTGGACCGGATACGGTCGGCGTCCAGCGAGGTCTCCTGGTCCCCTTCGATCACACCAATGTCCAGCTCACCGGCAAGTTCCCTGATGGTCCGGACCAGGAGCGTGGTCTTGCCGGCCCCTGGGGAACTCATGACATTGAAGGCCTGGATGCCGCGTCCTTCCAGCCAACCCCGGTTCCGTGCGGCCAGGAGGTCGTTCTTGGCGAGCAGGTTCTCCTCCAGGGAGATGAGGGTCCGTCCCTCCGCCGCGGGACTGTGCCCGGCGTCGGCTGTCCCGGGGGATTGGGGATGCTGATGGCCGTGATCGTGATCGTGATCGTGATCGTGATCGTGATCGTGATCGTGGGGATGGCCGTGATCGTGATCGTGGGGATGGCCGTGATCGTGCGGATGCGGATGTTCGTGCGGGGCCGCAGCAGCGGGCAAGATGTCGTGCACAGTGCCGTCGAGGTCCGAAACTCTGGTGCCGGCGTCGTCGCCGCATCCGCACGTCGCACACATGTCTACGCAACCTCCACCGAGGTGACCAGGAGCTCCCGGCCACTGACGACTTCGACATCGGCACTGCCACAGGGGCAGAGCAGAAACATGTCCTCAAGGACGAACTCGTCGCGGCAGCTGCGGCATCTGGCCCGGCCCTCGGATTCATCGATCGTCAGGGTTGCCCCGGCCAGCGGCGTGTCAGCTGAAACGACTTCGAAGCAAAAGCGCACGGCGTCCGGGAGGACGCCGCTCAAGGGTCCGATCCGCAGGTTGACGCCCGTCACGGAGCGGCCACCGGTCCGGTCCAGGACCGCCTCTACAAGACTTTGCGTGATCGAAAGTTCGTGCATGAGCCGCTGCCACCTCGTCGTTTCAATGTAGGCCTGCGGGGTACAAACTTCAATATCTCCGGGGCCGCCGGAGCGCGGGCCCGCCTGCCTGTTTCAGCCCCTCGCTGCGCGCCTGCGGGCGTCCCCTCGGCGTCCCCCCGGGCGTGCCTGCCGGCACGCCCGGGCCGCCGTGACAGCCCGGTAGCAACCTTCGACTTCAACCCGAACGTCAAGGCACAGCCTCCGGCGCAGTGTCAAGGTCCGGCGAATACCGTGTCGGGCGCTGTAACCTTGGGAGGAACGCGCTGGGCTCCGGGAGCCCGGAGGCGGCAAAATGAAGCACGACAATCACCGTCATCGAAAGTGTGGATAGATACGTGAGCAGCGAACAGGGTTCAGCAACTCTGGAAGGCACCGAACTCGATCTGGAAGACGCCGTCATGGGCCCCACCGGGCGGCCCCAACGCGACTTTCCGGAGCCCGCGCCGCTGTCCTCCCACGGTCCTGCGCGGGTCATCGCCATGGTGAACCAGAAGGGCGGGGTGGGCAAAACCACGTCCACGATCAACCTCGCCGCCGCCCTGGCCGAATATGGCCGCCGCGTGCTCCTGGTCGACTTCGATCCGCAGGGTGCCCTGTCCGCCGGCCTGGGCACCAATCCTCACGAGCTCGACCTCACCGTGTACAACGTGCTGATGGACCGCAAGGTGGACATCCGCGACGCCATCCAGAAGACCGGCGTGGAAAACGTGGATCTGCTCCCGGCCAACATCGACCTCTCCGCCGCCGAGGTGCAGCTGGTCAATGAAGTGGCCCGCGAACAGGTGCTGGACCGGGCCTTGAAAAAGGTCGAGGACGACTACGACGTCGTCCTGATCGATTGCCAGCCCTCGCTCGGCCTGCTCACCGTCAACGCGCTGACCGCCGCCCATGGGGTCATCATCCCGCTGATCTGTGAATTCTTTGCCCTGCGCGCCGTGGCGCTGCTCGTGGAAACCATCGACAAGGTCCAGGACCGCCTCAACCCGCGCCTGCAGGTCGACGGCGTGCTCGCCACGATGTACGACGCCCGGACCCTGCACGGCCGCGAGGTAATCGCCCGCCTCGTGGAGGCCTTTGGCGACAAGGTCTTCGAAACCGTCATCAAGCGCTCGATCAAATTTGCCGACGCCACGGTCGCGGCCGAGCCCATCACAACCTACGCGGGCAACCACGTCGGTGCCGACGCCTACCGCCGCCTGGCCAAAGAGCTGATCTCGCGCGGCGGCGCGCCCTAGCCAGGGTCGTGGCAGGCGCCTTTTCTCCGCCAGCGAATCTCGACATGCCTGCGGAGCTCGACACACGCGCGGAATCCGCGCGGGCCGCGCGGCCGGAGGACCCAGCAGAACAGGGCGTCAAAAAGCCCGGATTCGAAGTGCGGCTGGCCAACTTCACCGGCCCGTTCGATCTCCTGCTCGGCCTGATCTCCAAGCACCAGCTGGACATCACCGAGGTGGCGCTGTCCACGGTCACTGACGAATTCATCAAGTACATCAGGGGCCTGCAGCAGCTGGGGGAGGAGTGGGCCCTGGATGAGGCCAGCGAATTCCTGGTGATTGCGGCCACCCTCCTGGACCTCAAGGCGGCCCGGCTGCTGCCCGCGGGCGAGGTTGAGGACGATGAGGACATTGCCCTGCTGGAGGCCCGGGACCTCCTGTTCGCCCGGCTGCTGCAGTACAAGGCGTTCAAGCAGGTGGCCGGCATGATCGGCTCCACACTCGAGCTTGAGGCCCGGCGCTATCCCCGGCAGGTTGCCCTTGAGGGACACTTCGCTGCCCTGCTTCCGGAACTGCTGTGGCGGCACACCCCTGCCCAGTTCGCCTCCCTGGCCGAGGCGGCCCTCAAACCCAAGGAGGCAGCCCCCACCGAAGTAGGCCTCGAACACCTGCACGGCGCGCCCGTCAGCGTCAAGGAACAGGCCGAGCTGCTGGGGAACCGGCTGCGGCTGGGCACGCCGCTGAGCTTCCGGGCCCTGATCGCCGACGCCGAATCCACGCTGGTGGTGGTGGCGCGGTTCCTGGCGTTGCTGGAGCTGTTCCGCGACCGGGCAGTGGGCTTTGACCAGCTGCTGCCGCTGGGGGAACTGACGGTGCACTGGACGGCCGATACCCAGGGGTGGAGCAGCGAAAACCTGAGTGAAGAATACGAGGACCAACCGTGAACGAACGACTCCCTGACGCTGCCCGCGAGGCCGGGCCGGACGCCGGGCCGGACGTCGCGAGCCTGCCTGGGGGCGCCCGCGCGGCCCTCGAAGCGGTCCTGATGGTGATCGACGAACCGGCCACGGCCCAGGCCCTGGCAGCCGGGCTGAACCTGACGGTCGACGTCGTCGAGACCCTGCTGGCTGAACTGCAGCGGGAGTATAACGGTTATACTGTTAATGCCCCGGATGTGGACGATGCCAGTTTGAACGGCTTCAGCGCCACCGCCCGGGGTTTTGAATTGCGGAATATCGCCGGAGGCTGGCGGATCTATTCCCGCGCTGAATTCGCCGAGATCGTTGGGGAATTCGTGCTGGAAGGACAGACGGCCAGGCTGACGCAGGCGGCGCTCGAAACGCTCGCCGTCATCGCTTACCGCCAGCCCGTATCTAGGGCGCGGGTGTCTGCAATTCGAGGAGTCAACGTTGACTCTGTCGTGCGGACGCTGACGCAGCGGGGGCTGATCGAGGATTCGGGAACCGATCCTGAATCCGGAGCAATCCTGTACCGCACGACGTCGTATTTCCTGGAGCGAATGGGAATCGGCTCGGTGGCGGAATTGCCACAGCTTTCACCCCACCTTCCGGGGCTTGAAGGCATCGAAGAGTTTTACGACGCTGGAAGAATGTAGGCAGGAACAACTGCCTGCGCACGAGTATCCACTAGGGCAGAATCATTTTGCCCAGTCGGCGGGTGTTGTCGGGAGACAGCGGCCGTCGGCCAACAAACGAAGGACGGGTCATGACACAGGCGGGACGCCAGGGTTCACCACGTAACAGTTCGGGACGTAACAGTGCCGGACAAAACTCAGCGCAAGGCTCAGGCCGCGGCGCACAGGGCGGTTCGGGCCGCAGCGGCGGAGCCGACTACAAGGGCGGCGCAGGCCGCAGCTCCCAGGGCGGCGCAGGCCGCAGCGGCGGAGCCGGCTACAAGGGCGGCGGAGACCGCCCCTTCAAGCACCCCAAGCCTCGCGAAGAGGCCTTCATCGATCCGGACCTGCAGGGTCCGGACGGCGCGCCGTCGGCCGCCCGCCCGGCTTCCGCTGACTGGAAGTCGAAAGCGCCTTCCGGCAAGGAGGCCGCCCGCAAGGCAGCAGCCCGCAAGCCCGGCTTCGGCAAGGCCCCCGGCACTCCCGGCGCCCTCAAACCCAAGCCGCGCGTCGGCGCCGGAGCGGCCAAGGCCACCGGTTCCCGCGTCTTCGGCAGTGAACGCTTCGGCCAGAACCTCGGGCCCGTGCGCAAGCCGGCCCGCAAGCGCGGACCCCGAGCCGAGGTGCCGCAGTCTGAGCTGCACGACGCCGACGGCACCCGCCTCCAGAAGGTCATGGCTTCCGCCGGCGTCGCCTCACGGCGGGTCTGCGAGGAAATGATCGCCGAGGGCCGCGTCGAGGTCGACGGCCAGGTGGTCACCGAACTCGGCGTGCGCGTCGACCCGAAGACGGCAGTGATCCACGTCGACGGACTGCGCATCCAGCTGGACGAGAACATGGTCTACATGGTCTTCAACAAGCCCAAGGGCGTTGTCTCCACCATGGAGGACCCGGACGGCCGCCCGTGCATCAGCGACTTTGTCCGCAACCACCACGGCGAACGCCTCTTCCACGTGGGCCGGCTTGACGTCGCCACCGAAGGGCTGCTGCTGCTGACGAACGACGGCGAGCTCGCCAACCGCCTGACGCACCCGTCCTATGAAGTGCCCAAAACCTACCTCGTGCAGGTCCGCGGGCCCTTCCCGCAGGGCGTGGGCGCCGAACTCAAGGGCGGCGTCGAACTCGAGGACGGCATCGCCTCGGTGGACTCCTTCAAGCTCGTCGACTCGACCCCGGGCCACGTGCTGATCGAGGTCGTGCTGCACTCGGGCAAGAACCGGATCGTCCGGCGCTTGTTCGACGCCGTCGGCTTCCCCGTGCTGCGCCTGGTGCGCGTCAAGGTCGGCCCCATCGGGCTCGGCGACCAGCGCCAGGGCAGCATCCGCAACCTCGGCAAGCAGGAAGTCGGCCACCTGCTGGCCTCCGTGGGGCTGTAAGCATGTCCGCCTTCCGCACGCACGGCCGCGGCCACCTGAACGGCCCGGTGCTCGTCCTGGGCTCCGGGCTACTGGGCACCAGCATCGGGCTGGGGCTGCGGGGGCGGGGCGTCCCTGTGTTCCTCTCGGATCCCTCACCGACCAACCAGGCCGTCGCCGTCGACATCGGCGCCGGCCTGCCGCTGGCGCGCCTCGAGGGGGAGGCGCCGGAGCTCGTCGTCGTGGCCGCGCCGCCGGATGTCACGGCGGACGTCGTGGCCAAGGCGCTCCAGGACTACCCGCACGCCGTCGTAGTGGACATCGCGAGCGTGAAGGCGCAGATCCTGGCCGATCTCCGTAGCCGCGGTGCGGACCTGGGCCGCTACGTGGGGACCCACCCCATGGCCGGGCGCGAGAAATCGGGCCCGGTCTCGGCCCGGGGCGAGCTGTTCACCTCCATGCCGTGGGTCGTGTGCCCGACGGAGGAGACACTGCCGGAGTCCCTGCGGGTGGCGCGTGCGCTGGCCGGCGATCTCGGCGCCGTCGTGTCCGAATTCGCTGCCGACGAGCACGATGCAGCCGTGGCGCTCGTCTCACACCTGCCGCAGGTGATGTCCTCGCTCGTGGCCAGCCGCCTGCAGGGCACGCCCCTGCACGCCCTGTCCCTGGCCGGCAACGGGCTGAGGGATGTCACCCGGATCGCCGCAAGCGATCCCACGCTCTGGGTCCAGATCCTTGGCGCGAACGCGGAAAAGGTGGTGGAGATCCTGCACGGAGTCCGCGAGGACCTCAACCGGCTGATCGGCACCCTGGAAGCACCGGCCGCTCCCGGCGCCAGGCTGGACCTTGCCCAGCTGATCAGCGAAGGCAATGCCGGCCAGTCCCGGATCCCGGGCAAGCACGGCGGACCCCCGCAGGCATACTCGTGGCTGACGGTGCTGGTGGATGACACACCCGGACAGATCGCCAAGCTGCTGACCGAGATTGGCGAGATCGGCGTCAACGTCGAAGACCTCCGCCTCGACCACTCTTCGGGGCAGAATGTGGGCATGGTGGAAATTTCCGTCCTGCCCAACAAGCACGACCTTTTGATAGCAGCCCTCAACGACCGTGGATGGCGGGTACTCCAGTAATGACCCAGGAACTCATCGAGACAGTGGACGTAGTCCGCCCCGGAAAAAGCCTTGTGGTTGCCATCGACGGCCCCTCCGGCTCCGGCAAATCCAGCGTGAGCAAAGAGGTGGCCCGCCGGCTGAAACTGGCCTACCTCGACACCGGCGCGATGTACCGCGCCCTGACGTGGTTCTGCCTGCAGAGCGGCACGGACCTGGACGACGGGGCCGCCGTCGAGACCGCCGCAGAGACCCTGCCGCTTGAAATCAGCACCAGCCCGCAGGAAGAGTACGTCCGCGTCGGCGGGCACGATGTCACTCTCGCCATCCGGGAACCCGCCATTTCAGCGGCAGTCAGCGCCGTCGCCACCACCCTGGGCGCGCGGACTGAACTGATCCGCCGGCAGCGCGAGCTGATCGAAAAGCACCACCACCGCATGGTGGTCGAAGGCCGGGACATCACCACCGTCGTCGCGCCCCATGCCGAGGTGCGGATGTTGCTGACCGCCAGCGAGGAAGCCCGGCTGCGCCGCCGCGGCATCCAGCTCGGCGGCAGCCAGAATGCCGAGCAGCTGGCAGCCCAGGTCACGCACCGCGATGCCAAGGACTCCACCGTAGTGAACTTCACCACGGCCGCCGACGGCGTCGTGACCCTGGACTCCTCCGACCTGGACTTTGACGAGACGGTCCAGGCCGCACTCGACATCGTGGACACCGTGGTCAACCACTCTCCTGTTCCGCTCCGGGCCGTCCACGGTGACTGAGGGGCGCGCCGGACTGCCGGGGACAGCGCCCGCCTCCCTGCCCGGTCAGTGGACGACGGCGTGGAGCCGGCCCGTGGGCTGGCTCCTGGACCACCTCGTCTACCGCACCTCGGTCAGCGGACGCTCCAACGTCCCCGCGGCCGGTCCCGTGATCTTCGCGGGAAACCACATCAGCTTCCTGGACGGGCCCGTCATGTTCGGCGCCTCGCCCCGGCCCATGCACATCCTCGTCAAGCAGGAGATGTTCAGCGGGTTCCTCGGCCGCGTCCTGGCCGCGTCGGGCCAGTTGCCCGTCGACCGCCGCGGTGGCCGTGCGGCGCTGGCCACGGCCCGGAGCCTGCTCGACGCCGGACGGTGCGTCGGGATTCTTCCCGAAGGCACCCGGGGGAGCGGTGAGGCCGCCGCGATCAACAACGGCGTCGCCTGGCTGGCGCTTAACTCCCGCGCCACCGTGGTCCCCGTGGCCATCCTGGGCACAAGAATCGGCGGCGAACACCTGGACACCGTGCCCGCACCGCGCCGGCGCCTGCATGTCAGCTTCGGCGGGGCCATCAACGTCAGCCGCAGGCCCGGCGAGACCGGGCGTGTTTCAATGGACAGGGCGGGAACCGAAATCCGGGCCGCATTAGCGCGCCATGTCCAGGACTCAGTACTAAGAACCGGGCAGCCCCTGCCCCACGCGGAATCACCGCATGAACGTCATGAAGAAGTAGCCGGGACGCCGGCAGATCACCACCTAAGGAAAGTGCAATGAGCGATACGACTCAAACCTCCGGCAATTTTGGCGCCGGCGAAGACGAATACACGCCCACCGGCACCGACCAGGTGGCTGAAAACCTTGCCGCCCTGGACGATGACGAAGCGGAACTCCGCGCGGCCTCGCTGCGTGCCGGGCTGGACGACTACGAGCTCGACGAAGACGACGCCGCGCTGCTGAGCGGCCACTTCGACGACGAGGACTTTGACGGCCCGGTCAAGCTGGACCCGGTCCTCGCCATCATCGGACGGCCCAACGTGGGAAAATCCACCCTGGTCAACAGGATCCTGGGCCGCCGCGAGGCCGTGGTCGAGGACACCCCCGGCGTCACCCGCGACCGTGTCATGTACTCGGCAAACTGGAACGGCCGCAACTTCACCGTGGTGGACACCGGCGGGTGGGAGCACGATGCCCGCGGCATCCACGCCCGTGTGGCGGAGCAGGCCGAGATGGCCGTGGAACTTGCCGACGCCGTCCTGTTCGTCGTCGACTCCGCCGTGGGCGCGACCGCGACCGACGAAGGCGTCATGAAGATGCTGCGCAAGTCGAAGAAGCCGGTCATCATGGTGGCCAACAAGGTGGACGACTTCGCCCAGGAAGCCGACTCGGCCACCCTCTGGGGCCTGGGCTTCGGCGAACCGTACCCCGTCTCGGCCTTGCACGGCCGCGGCGTGGCGGACCTCCTGGACCACGTCATGGACACCCTCCCGGAGTACTCACTGATTGAGGGCCTCGAGCGCTCCGGCGGACCCCGCCGCATCGCCCTGATCGGCCGCCCGAACGTCGGCAAGTCCTCGCTGCTGAACAAGCTCGCCGGTTCCGAGCGTGTGGTGGTGGACAACACCGCCGGCACCACCCGCGACCCGGTCGATGAATTCATCGAACTCGGCGGACGCACGTGGCGCTTCGTGGACACCGCCGGCATCCGGCGCCGCCAGCACATGGCCCAGGGCGCGGACTTCTACGCTTCCCTGCGCACGCAGAGCGCCCTCGAAAAGGCCGAGGTCGCCGTCGTGCTCCTGGCCGTGGACGAGGTGCTCAGCGAGCAGGACGTCCGCATCCTGCAGCTTGCCGTTGAATCCGGCCGCGCCCTGGTGCTGGCCTTCAACAAATGGGACCTCCTCGACGACGAGCGCCGCCGCTACCTGGAACGCGAAATCGAGCAGGACCTGGCACACGTGGCCTGGGCGCCGCGCGTGAACATCTCGGCCAAGACCGGCTGGCACAAGGACCGGCTCGTCCCGGCCCTGGACACCGCCCTGGAAAGCTGGGACAAGCGCATCCCCACCGGACGCCTCAACGCGTTCCTGGGCGAACTTGTCGCAGCGCACCCGCACCCGGTCCGCGGCGGCAAGCAGCCCCGCATCCTGTTCGGCACCCAGGCCTCGAGCCGGCCGCCGAAGTTCGTGCTCTTCACCACCGGATTCCTGGATCCGGGATACCGCCGCTTCATCACTCGACGCCTCCGGGAGACCTTCGGCTTCGAGGGCACGCCGATTGAGGTCAACATGCGCGTGCGCGAAAAGCGTGGCAAGAAACGTTAATTCCGACACACCTTGCCGGGACAGCCTGAAATTGTCACAGGCACCCTCCCGGATCGTGTAAGCTTTTGGAGGTGGTTCGGCCGGACTGCTTGGAAGAAAACCTGGAGCGAATCCGGGAAGACTTCCGGGCGGAGAACGGTGGAACCAGCGGGCTGTAGCGCAGCTTGGTAGCGCACTTGACTGGGGGTCAAGGGGTCGCAGGTTCAAATCCTGTCAGCCCGACCAACAGCTGAAACCCCGCCATTCCTGATGAAGGAATGGCGGGGTTTTCTGTTTCCCGGACACATCCGCTCCGTGGTGTTCCCAGGAAGGTCCGCGGTGATCCGCTATTTCAGGAAGCGGGACGTCCGGCGGTCGGCCAGGATCTTTCCTTTGGTCTGGCACGTCGGGCAGTACTGCAGGGCGGAATCGGCAAAGGAAACCTCCCGGACCGTGTCCCCGCACACCGGACACGGTTCGCCGGTCCGGCCGTGGACCCGCATGTGGCTCCGCTTGGTGTCCTTGAGCTCGTTGGGCGGCTTGCCCTTGGCCTCCGCCACCGCCGTTCCCAGAATGGTGTGGATGGCGTCGTAGAGGTGCTGCACGTGCGTCCGGTCCAGCGACCTGGCGATCGCGAACGGCGAAGTCCTGGCGGCGTGCAGGATCTCGTCACTGTACGCGTTCCCAATCCCGGCGATGATGCCCTGGCTCCTCAGGACGCCCTTGATCTGCTGGGAACTGGAGCCGAGAATCCCGGCCAGGGCATCGACGTCGAAGTCCGGACTGAACGGATCCGGTCCGAGCGCCGCGATGCCGGGCACGTCATGCGGATCCCGGACCACATAGACCGCCAGGCTCTTTTTCGTGCCCGCTTCGGTCAGGTCCATGCCCACCGGGCCGGAATCGGTGGAGAACGTCAGCCGCAGCGCGATGTGGCCCTTCCCCATTTTCAGCTGGGCGTCGGTGGGGGAGTCCGTGAAGCGGACCCAGCCGGCCCGGGCGAGGTGGAAGACAAAATGCAGCCCGTCCGCTTCCAGGCTGACAAACTTGCCGAACCTTTGCACGCCGCTGACGGCCTTGCCCTGGAGGTCGGAGTAGGGAGGGTCTGCCGTCTTGAGCACGGCGAAGGAGACCGGCTGGATTTTCCGCACCATTGCTCCGCGCAGGTGCTCGTCCAGAAAGTCCGTCAGGGCCGCAACTTCAGGAAGCTCAGGCACGGCCTAGCCCTCACGTGTCCGGACGGTCCCGGCACCCCGGTTGTTCACATTCCCGCCCTTCAGCGGAGCATGTTCTGCCATGGCACCATCTTCGCAGATGCCTCCCCGGCCCCTGCCCGATGTGCCTATACTTTCAGCGGCGGCTAGAACAAACGACTGCCGCCGCCAGGTGATTGACCCGATGAAAGGCCCGTCATGAGCATCATTCCCGAAGACCTGTCCTACACCGCAGAACACGAATGGGTTTCGGCCCCCAACGCCGACGGGGTTGTGCGCGTGGGCATCACTGATTTTGCCCAGGACGCCCTCGGGGATGTCGTCTACGCCCAGATGCCCGAGGTCGGGACCACCATCAAGGCCAACGACGTCGTCGGCGAGGTCGAATCCACCAAGAGCGTCAGTGACATTTACGCCCCGGTGACGGGCGAGGTGGTCGCCAGGAACGAGTCGCTGGACACCGATTCCGCCCTTATCAACTCCGATCCGTACGGTGAAGGCTGGCTGATCGAAATCAAGCTCGCGGAAGCCGACGCGGTCGAGTCCTTGCTCAGTGCATCCGAGTATGAACAGCAGGTAGGCTAAAGACAGAGGTCATTCGGGCCGGGGCCGCCGGCGAGTGTTGTTGGGATAACAAAACAAGGCCGCGCCCCGCCGAAGGGCCTCATTACCGGGACTGCAAGGCTTTTCCGGACGGCATGCGTTGTTTGCAGGGGGGACACCTGCAACGAATGAGGAGGACTCAATGTTTGGGCACGAACGGAACGACACCGGTGACGGTTACGGCACGGGTGGAGTGAAGGCTTCGGAGACCACGTCGATCAACCTCACTCCGGTGCGCGACGAACCCAATTTCACGCCGAAGCTTTCGACTGAGGAACGGGCAGCGGTTGAGGCCCTTCCCTTCGGATCGGCCCTGCTCGTCGCGCACAGCGGCCCCAACGCCGGTGCGCGGTTCCTGCTGGACTCCGACGTCACCACGGCGGGCCGCCACCCGGACGCCGACATCTTCCTCGACGACGTCACTGTTTCGCGCAGGCACGTCGAATTCCGCCGTACTGCGCGCAGCTTTGAGGTTGTGGACACCGGGAGCCTGAACGGCACCTACGTCAACCACGACCGCGTGGACTCGGTGGAACTGAAGTCCGGCAACGAGGTCCAGATCGGCAAATTCCGCCTCACCTTCTACCTCAGCCCTGCCCGCGCAGCAGGCAACGTCTGATTCCGGGGTAGTTGCCTGTGGCCACGGCACATGCGGATCGGCGCGGACCCCAGGTTCTGAACATCGGGGAAGTCCTGGCTCAACTGAGCGACGACTTCCCCAGCATGACTGCGTCAAAAATCCGGTTCCTTGAAGAAAAGGGACTCATCAACCCGCAGCGGACACCTGCCGGCTACCGTCAGTACTCCGAGAACGACGTCGAACGGCTGCGCTTCGTCCTCTCACTCCAGCGTGACCAGTACCTGCCGCTGAAGGTCATCAAGGACTACCTGGATGCGATCGACCGGGGCGAACGGCCGGAGAACCTGCCGGCAGGCGTCACGTTGTCCCCGCGGATTGTCTCCGAGGAGCTCGCCTCCGAGCTGCAGAGCCGGGCACGCAGGCTCAGCGAGGAGCAGCTGCGCGCCGAATCCGGGGCGAGCGTCCCGCTGCTGGAATCGCTCCTGAGCTACGGCCTGATCGGGCACGTCAACGGCAAATTCGACGAACACGCGCTGCAGGTCGCGCGGGCCTGCGTCCAGCTGGAGAGCCATGGCCTGGAACCCCGCCACCTGCGGCCCTTCCAGGCGGCTGCCGACCGCGAATTCGGGCTCGTGGAGCGTGCTGTGGCCACCCTGACCTCCCGCAAGGACGCAGCCTCCCACGCCCGCGCCGCCGAGGCGGCCCGGGAAATCAGCGACCTCTGCCTGTCCTTGCACCAGGCGCTGGTCCACGACCGCATCTCAAGGATGGACATCTGATGATTGAGGTGGAGATTGTCGGCGTGCGGATCGAGTTGCCGTCCAACCAGCCGCTTGTCCTGCTCAAGGAAATCCATGGTGAGCGCCACGTGCCCATCTGGATCGGGACCCCGGAGGCCAGCGCCATCGCCCTGGCCCAGCAGGGGGTCATCCCGCCCCGGCCGATGACCCACGACCTCCTGGTGGACGTTGTCGAGGCCCTGGGCCACACGATCGTCAGCGTCAACATCGTGGCGGTGGAGGACAACATCTTCTACGGGCAGCTGCAGTTCGAGAACGGCACCACCGTGAGCTCCCGGGCCTCCGATGGGTTGGCCGTTGCCCTGCGCGCCAAGTGCCGGATCTGGTGCGCCGACGCCGTCATGGACGAGGCCGGCGTCCGGATCACCGAACACGACGAGGGCGAGGACACGCACCCCGGACCCGCCGTGGACGAGGAAGTCGAACTGCGGCGCTTCCGCGAGTTCCTCGACGACGTCGAACCCGAAGACTTCGGCGGCTGAGCCGGCCCAGGCAACCGGCGCCAGGGAACCTGCCGCGATTGCGGGCGTGCCTGTGACTGCTGGTGTTTCTGATACGTGCGTGACAGCTGTGGCGGCACCAAACGTTAAAGTCGAGGATGAAACTTTCGACACGCCCTTGGAATAGCCCCAACGTCTTTGACCTTGGGCCCCGGCAGGCCTAACGTCGAAGGTACAAGTTCCCATTGCATACGGTAGCCGCGCAAGTCACACTGGAAGGTGCAGTCCGGCTGAATTACACGGATGAAATATTCATCCGGTGTCATGCAGCTGTTCACATCTATTGCTGCCGATGCAACAAACCCAGGGGAACCCACGACAAGGAGGGTCCACGTGAGTCCGAAAGGCGAAGCAGGCGAGCTGAAGCAGGCCTCAACGGCCGGCGTTGCTGTGCCCGCCAGCGGTGCCCAAGGCCTGCTGTTCACCGAGGATCTCCCCGTTCTGGACGAGGACGCGGGCTACCGCGGACCCACCGCCTGCAAGGCGGCCGGCATTACCTACCGCCAACTCGATTATTGGGCGCGCACCGGACTCGTTGAGCCCGCCGTCCGCGGTGCGGCCGGCTCCGGCTCGCAGCGGCTCTACGGCTTCCGCGACATTCTGGTGCTCAAGGTGGTCAAACGGCTCCTGGACACGGGCGTCTCCCTGCAACAGATCCGCACCGCCGTGGAACACCTGCGCGAGCGCGGCGTCGAGGACCTCGCCCAAATCACGCTCATGAGCGACGGCGCCAGCGTCTACGAGTGCACATCGGCAGATGAAGTCATCGATCTCGTCCAGGGCGGCCAGGGGGTGTTCGGCATCGCCGTCGGCCGCGTATGGCGCGAAGTTGAAGGAAGCCTCGCAGCTCTTCCCAGCGAACACGCCGCGGACCAGTCCTTTCCCGACGACGAGCTGAGCAAACGCCGGGCGGCCCGCAAGATCGGCTAGCGCCCGCAGCTGCAAACGTGACTGAGCACAGCAACGACTGAGCACAGAAACTGAGTACAACAAGATGAGGCCGCCTCCCGGACAGGGAAGGCGGCCTCATTTCTGTTGGGCTGTGTACGGCAGTCCGGGGCTACCGAAGGCTGCGGTCTCGGACAGCGCCGGCCGGGGCCACGCCGCCCTGGTTCAGCAGGTTCTGCAGCAGGGCATCGAAGAGCCCGGCCGCATTCTTGGCCGAGTCGCCGGGCCAGTGGTGGATGGAGTGGGCGGCGCCCTGGATCTGCTGCCAGTTGGCCTGCTCCGGGATATGCGGGCTCAACAGCAGTTGGCCGAACATGGATTCCATCTCCGAGAGCCGGAACGTGTGCTCGGCCGAACTGCTGCGCACCCGGTTGGCCACGATGCCGGCAGGGGACAGCTTGGGGGCGAATTCCTGCCGGAAGAGCTGGATGGCGCGCATGGTGCGTTCCGTGCCGGCCACCGAGAAAAGCCCGGGCTCGGCTACCAGGGTCACCTTGTCGCTTGCGGACCACGCCATCCGGGTCAGGCCGTTCAGTGACGGGGGGCAATCGACCAGGACGAGTTCGTAGTTCGTGGCGCCTGCCAGGACCGTGGAAAGCCGGCGAAGGTCGCGGCGGCCCAGGTCGGGGCGGTCGTAGATGCCGGTATAGGCAGAGCCGACGGCCACGTCCAGGACGGAGGTTGCCGCGCCGGACTGAATCCTGCCGTTGGCACTGCCGTTGGCGTTGCTACGGCCGTTGATCCGGGCGTGTTCCACCCAGCCGCTGGGGACCACGTTGTCCGCCAGATGTGCCCGCCGCGGCGACCTCAGCATCCTGCCGATATCGAGCTGATCGTCCGGACTCACGCCCAGGGCCGTGCTGGCGTCGGCATGCGGGTCAAGGTCGACGACGAGGGTGGGGATTCCGGCGGCCAATGCCGCCGACGCCAGTCCGGTGGTCACGGATGTCTTGCCGACACCGCCTTTGAGGCTGCTGATGCTCACTACTTGCACTTGAAAAACCAATACCTAACGCCGGTTGCCGAGACGGGGTCGTGCCGGCTCCTGCGTTCTTCGGAGCCGGGGCGTGCATGCGCCACCCACCCACTCATCATATGTTGATGCTCCGGCGAAACCCGTTTCATCCGGCGTGGGGCGCCAGAACCTCGCCAATCGGACGGACGGGGAAAGCTCTAAGGCCAAGGCCCTGCCCATCGCGGCGTCCGTGACGGATAATGCTGTGACAGTCGCCACAATGATTTGTGTTTGCCCGCACAGGTCCTAGACACTGTGAGCACTTACCGATACGCCCGCGATGAAGCAGGAGAAGTATGTTTTCTAAGATTCTGGTGGCCAACCGCGGCGAAATCGCGATTCGCGCCTTCCGCGCGAGCTACGAGCTGGGTGCCAAGACTGTCGCTGTGTTTCCCCATGAGGACCGCAACTCCATTCACCGCCAGAAGGCCGATGAGGCGTATCTGATCGGCGAGGAGGGACATCCGGTCCGGGCATACCTGGACGTTGATGAGGTGGTGCGCGTAGCCAAGGAGTCCGGGGCGGACGCCATTTACCCCGGTTACGGTTTCCTCTCCGAGAACCCGCGCCTGGCGCGGGCTGCGAAGGCGGCCGGCATCACCTTCGTCGGCCCGCCGGCCGAGGTCCTGGAACTCGCCGGTAATAAGGTTGCCGCCCTCGAGGCCGCGCGCAAGGCCGGCGTCCCGGTCCTCAAGTCCAGCCAGCCGTCGAAGGACCTGGACGAACTGATCGCCGCCGCGGATGAAATCGGCTTCCCCATTTTTGCCAAGGCCGTCGCCGGCGGCGGCGGGCGCGGCATGCGCCGCGTGGACACCCGCGAGGCGCTCCCGGAGGCCCTGCAGGCCGCCATGCGCGAAGCCGACACCGCGTTCGGCGACCCCACCATGTTCCTGGAGCAGGCCGTCCTGCGCCCGCGCCACATCGAGGTCCAGATCCTGGCCGACGCGGAGGGCAACGTGATGCACCTCTTCGAGCGTGACTGTTCCATCCAACGCCGCCACCAGAAGGTCATCGAGATCGCCCCGGCGCCGAACCTGGACGAAGGCATCCGGCAGGCGCTGTACCGCGACGCCGTGAAGTTCGCGAAAGCGCTGAACTACGTCAACGCCGGTACCGTCGAATTCCTTGTCGACACGGTGGGTGAGCGGGCCGGCCAGCACGTATTCATCGAAATGAACCCCCGGATCCAGGTCGAGCACACGGTGACCGAGGAAGTCACCGACGTCGATCTCGTCCAGGCGCAGCTGCGCATCGCCGCCGGTGAGAGCCTCGCGGACCTGGGCCTGTCCCAGGAGAGCGTCCAGCTCAAGGGTGCCGCCCTGCAGTGCCGCATCACCACGGAGGACCCGGCCAACGGCTTCCGGCCCGACGTCGGCAAGATCACCGGCTACCGCTCGGCCGGCGGCGCAGGCGTCCGGCTTGACGGCGGCACCGTCTACTCGGGCGCGGAGATCAGCCCGCACTTCGACTCCATGCTGGTCAAGCTGACCTGCCGCGGCCGCAACTACCCGGCCGCCGTCGCCCGGGCCCGCCGCGCCCTCGCCGAGTTCCGCATCCGCGGCGTGTCCACCAACATCTCCTTCCTGCAGGCGGTCCTGGACGATCCCGACTTCGTCGCCGGGGATGTGGCCACCTCGTTCATTGACGAACGGCCCCAGCTGCTGAAGGCACGGGTCTCGGCCGACCGCGGCACCAAGCTGCTGACCTGGCTTGCCGACGTCACTGTCAACAAGCCCAACGGCGAACTCAAGGTCCACACGGACCCGGCGGACAAGCTTCCGGCCCTGGATGACGCAGCGGCCCGGCCAGGGTCCCGCCAGCGTCTCCAGGAACTCGGCCCGGAAGGGTTTGCCCGTGCCCTGCGCGCGCAGGACGCCGTGGCCGTCACGGACACCACGTTCCGCGACGCGCACCAGTCCCTGCTCGCCACCCGGGTGCGCACCCGGGACCTCGTGGCGGCTGGTCCCGCAGAATCCAAGCTGCTCCCCGAGCTGCTCTCGGTCGAGGCCTGGGGCGGGGCCACCTACGACGTCGCCCTGCGCTTCCTCGGCGAAGACCCCTGGGACCGGCTTGCCGCCCTGCGCAAGGCCATGCCGAACCTGTGCCTGCAGATGCTGCTCCGCGGCCGCAACACCGTCGGCTACACGCCCTACCCGGAAGAGGTCACGGTGGCGTTCGTCAACGAGGCCGCCGCCACGGGCATCGACATTTTCCGGATCTTCGACGCCCTCAACGACGTCAACCAGATGGCCCCGGCCATCCGGGCCGTCCGTGAGACCGGTACCGCCGTCGCCGAGGTTGCCCTCTGCTACACCGCGGACATGCTGGACCCGGAGGAAACGCTCTACACCCTGGATTACTACCTGGAGCTGGCGCAGAAAATCGTCGACGCCGGGGCGCACATCCTGGCGATCAAGGACATGGCTGGACTTCTGCGTCCGGCTGCCGCGGCACGCCTGGTCTCGGCGCTCCGGGAGCGGTTCGACCTCCCCGTCCACCTGCACACCCACGACACCGCCGGCGGCCAGCTAGCCACGCTCCTCGCGGCCGTGGATGCCGGCGTGGACGCTGTGGACGTGGCCTCGGCCTCCCTGGCCGGAACCACCAGCCAGCCCTCGGCATCGGCCCTCGTCGCCGCGCTGGCCCACACGCCGCGCGACACCGGCCTCAGCCTGGCGAACGTCTGCGCCCTCGAGCCTTACTGGGAGGCCGTCCGCCGGGTCTACGCGCCGTTCGAGTCCGGACTGCCGGGGCCCACGGGCCGGGTCTACCAGCACGAAATTCCGGGCGGCCAGCTCTCCAACCTGCGCCAGCAGGCGATGGCGCTTGGCCTGGGCGAGCGTTTCGAGGCGATCGAGGACATGTACACCGCGGCGGACCGGATCCTCGGCCGGCTGGTCAAGGTGACCCCGTCGTCCAAGGTGGTGGGCGACCTCGCCCTGCACCTGGTGGGCCTCAACGCCGATCCGGAAGACTTCAACGAGAACCCGCAAAAGTACGACGTCCCGGATTCCGTGATCGGCTTCCTTTCCGGCGAGCTCGGTGACCCGCCCGGCGGCTGGCCTGAGCCCTTCCGGACGAAGGCGCTGCAGGGCCGCACCGTCAAGGTCCGCGACGTCGAGATCAGCGCCGAGGACAGCGCCGCGCTCAACGGCGATTCCAAGACCCGGCGGGGCACGCTCAACCGCCTGCTCTTCGCCGGTCCCACGAAGGATTACCAGAAGAGCGTGGAGGCCTACGGCAACCTTTCGGTACTGGACACGCGGGACTACCTTTTCGGGCTGCAGCGCGGCGCGGAGCACGAGATCGAACTCGAGAAGGGCGTCCGGCTGATCGCCTCGCTCGAGGCTGTCTCCGAGCCGGACGAGAAGGGCATGCGCACGGTCATGTGCACGCTCAACGGCCAGTCCCGGCCCGTGGTGGTCCGCGACCGTTCAGTGGTGAGCAACGTCAAGGCCGCCGAACGCGCCGACACCTCCCAGCCGGGCCAGGTTGCCTCGCCGTTCGCCGGTGCCGTCACGCTGACTGTCAAGGCCGGGGACACCGTCAAGGCCGGCGACACGGTGGCCACGATCGAGGCCATGAAGATGGAGGCGTCCATCACGACGCCGGTGGCCGGCACCGTCGCGCGGCTCGCCGTCGCCGGAATCGAACAGGTCCAGGGCGGGGATCTGCTGCTCGTAGTCGAATAGCGGCAGCGCGGCAACACCGCACCCCATCAACACACAAGGGTCCTTCCGGCTTCCGCCGGAAGGACCCTTGTGTTTCTGCCGAACATTGCCTCCCGAACAAAAGCAACGCGGGGTCAGATACGGCCCATCAGGGGGCGCCGGATGGGCCGTATCTGACCCCGCGTTGCTCTGGTGCGGGGTTTCGGTGCGGGGCGGTTGCGGTTGCAGCCTAGGCGAGGGTGGGACGCTTGGCGCTGTACATTTCCTCGATCACGTTCTCGAAGTCCTTGAGCACCTGGGCCCGCTTGACCTTCATGGAGGGGGTCAGATGTCCGGAGGCCTCGGTGAAGTCGGCCGGCACGATCCGGAAGGACTTGATCGCCTCGGCCTGGGACACGGACTGGTTGGCGTGGTTGATGAGCTCCTGGACCGCGGCCATGACGGCGGGGTTGACGGCAGCCTCGGCGAGCGAGGTCGAGGCCGGGAGCCCGTGGCGGCCCAGCCAGCCGGGCAGCGCTTCTTCGTCCAGGGTCACCAAGGCACCAATGAACGGGCGGTTGTCACCGACCACGAGCACCTGCGAGACGAGCGCGTCCGCGCGGATCTGGTCCTCCAGCAGGGCCGGGACGACGTTCTTGCCGCCGGCCGTGACGATGATTTCCTTCTTGCGCCCGGTGATGGTCAGGAACCCCGCCTCGTCCAGCTGGCCGATGTCGCCGGTACGGAACCAGCCGTCCTCGAAGGTTGCAGCGGACAGGTCATCGCGCTTGTAGTAGCCGCGCATGACGCACACGCCCTTGGCGAGGATCTCGCCGTCGTCCGCGATCCTGACGGAGTTGCCCGGAATCGGGGCGCCGACCGTGCCGATCTTGATCAGATCGGGGGTGTTGACGGTGATTGGCGCCGTGGTTTCAGTCAGCCCGTACCCTTCCAGGATCTGCATGCCGATGCCCTGGAAGAAGTGGCCCAGCCGTTCACCGAGCGGCCCGCCGCCGGAAACGGCATGGGAGACGTTCCCGCCCATGGCGGCCCGTAGCTTGCTGTACACGAGCTTGTCGAACACGGCGTGCTTGAGCTTCAGCACGAGCCCGACCTTGCCGGCCTGCCGGGCCCGGGAGAATTCGATGGCGGTGTCCGCGGCGCGGTGGAAGATGGCGCCCTTGCCGCCGTCCTCGGCCTTGGTCAGGGCCGAGTTGTAGACCTTCTCGAAAACGCGCGGGACGGCGAGGATAAAGGTCGGTTTGTAGCTCTGCAGATCCGGCAGCAGGTTCTTGATATCCGGGGTGTGCGCCACCGTGACGCCGGCCGCGACTGCCAGCACAGAGATGAAGCGTGCGAAGACGTGGGCCATGGGCAGGAACATGATGGTCCGCGCCTGCTCGTGGACGATCGTGCCCAGCGACGTGACCAGCGCGTTCTCGGACAGTTCCACGAAGTTGCCGTGCGTCAGCTCGCAGCCCTTGGGCCGGCCGGTGGTGCCCGAGGTGTAGATGATCGTGGCGACATCGTTCAGGGACGCCTGGCTGCGGCGTGCTTCGAGCTCGGCATCGCTGACGCCGGCTCCGGCCGCACGGACCTCGTCCAGGCTGTCGCCCTCGAGCTGCCAGACATGCCCCAGGGCGGTGAGGCCCTCGGAGGTGGCCGCCTGCCGGATGATGTCCTCGTGGTGCGCCGATTCGCCGAACGCGGCCACGGCGCCGGAGTCGCCAAGGTTCCAGGCCACCTGGGAGGGGGAGGAGGTTTCATAGATCGGGACCGAGACGGCGCCGGCGAACCAGATGGCGAAGTCGATCAAGGCCCATTCATACCGGGTGCGGGACATGATGCCCACCCGGTCGCCGGCGGCCACACCGCTGGCCATGAGGCCCTTGGCGAGGGCCGAGACGTCGGCCAGGAATTCCGTGGCGCGGACGTCCTGCCACTGGCCGGCTGCGTCGAGCCGCGAGAACAGCGCAGGGTTGGAGGCCTTGGCCGCCTGGCGCACCACGAGATCGGTGACATTGGTGTCCGGATCGACATTCACCAGGGGCGGGACAATGATTTCTCGCACGACAGCTCCTTTGGTATCCATAGGCCCGCAAGGGGTACCGCTAAGCCTAGTATGCGGCCCCCCGAAGGTGTGTTCTGCGACACCTACTGGCGAGTAACTTTACGGTCGGGGCCGCCGTTCCGCCAGTCGGGGATGCTGCGGGCACGTGCGCGGCGCTCTGCTGCCGCGTCATTCGGCCGGGCTTTCGCTGCCGTTGCGGCCCCGGCGAATAGAATGGGGCACCATGCAGACACCAACACCCGGCCGGCAGCCCGGCCTGCGCCGCCGGACCGCCGCCTGGCGAAGCAGGACCCTGGCCGGAGCCGCGGCCGCCACGGCCGGGCACGACCTCCGCTCACACCTGCGGCTGGGCCGCAAGGGCCTGGCGATCGGCGTCGACATCGGGGGAACCAAGGTTGCTGCCGGCGTGGTGGACGCCGAGGGCAGGATCCTCAGCCAGGCCAAACGCTCCACCCCGGGCAACGACCCGCGCGCCGTGGAACAGGTCATTGTCGAACTCGTCGGAGAGCTGGGCGCCGGACACCGGATCTGGTCGGTCGGAATCGGCGCTGCCGGCTGGATGGACCTCGACGGCGGCACTGTCCTCTTCAGCCCACACCTGGCCTGGCGCAATGAACCGCTGCGCGAGAACCTGCAGCGGCTGCTGCGCCGCCCCGTCCTGCTGACCAACGACGCCGACGCCGCCGCCTGGGCGGAATGGCGCTTCGGCGCCGGACAGGGACAGGACCGTCTGGTCTGCATCACCCTGGGCACCGGAATCGGCGGGGCCATGGTCATGGACGGACGGCTCGAACGCGGCCGCTTCGGTGTGGCGGGGGAGTTCGGCCACCAGATCATCATGCCGGGCGGGCACCGCTGCGAGTGCGGCAACCGCGGCTGCTGGGAACAATACGCCTCGGGCAATGCGCTCGGCCGCGAGGCCAGGGAACTGGCCGCCGCGAATTCCCCGGTTGCCCAGGAACTGCTCAAGGCCGTGGACGGCGACGTGGCACGCATTACGGGCGTGATCGTGACGGAGCTGGCCAAGGCCGGGGACCAGACCTCCCGCGAACTCCTCGAGGACGTCGGGGAGTGGCTGGGCCTTGGCCTGGCGAACCTCGCAGCGGCACTGGACCCAGGCAAGTTCGTGATCGGCGGCGGACTGTGCGACGCCGGCGAGCTGCTCGTCGCGCCGGCCCGAAAGGCCTTCGCGCGGAACCTCACCGGCCGCGGCTTCCGCCCCGCGGCGGAGATCGAACTTGCGGCCCTGGGACCCAACGCCGGGCTGATCGGCGCCGCCGACCTCTCCCGGGTCAGCAGCCGCATGCACACCCAGTAGCGTGCCTTCCTGGGCCCTGAACCAACCAGCGCGGTGCCTGGCGCCCTGGCCGGGTGGACTAGATGCGCGCCCCGTCGTCGTGCTCGTCCTTCTCGCCCGGCAGCTTCATGATCAGGAACACCACGGAGGCCGCGAACGCGGCCACCATGCCCACGATCGCCAGCGTCGGGGCCGACCGCCAGAACATCGCCGAGAACACGAGCGCAATCGGGCCGCCCACCGCGCCAATCCAGGCAAGGACGGTCATCGGATCTGCACCGGCCAGGCTGGGCGGCTCCTCCGGGACGAACACGCCATCGTCGTCGTCGGCCTCGTAGTCCCGGGGGCCGGATGCGGTGTCCGGTGCCTCACTGCTGCCCGCGGCCGGGTTCCCCGGGGCGGAGGCGAGCCGCTCCCTGGCGGAAAGTTCGATCGGCGCGACGCCGGCAAGGCCCAGCGGGTCGAAATCGCTGAACGACCTGTTCGCACCGGTGCCAGCACCGGAGCCAGCGCCGGTGCCGGCGCCGGTGCCGGCGGCGCTGTTGGTTTCGCCGGCCGGGCCGTCAGTTCCCCCAACTGCCTCGTCCCCGCCTGCCCCGACCCCTTCCAGCCTGGCGACCAGATCCAGCCACACGGCGTCGTCATCGGCAAGCGGTTCGTCCGCGGCGGCCGGGTCCTGCGCCTCAGGGGGCGGGGTGGTGCCCGGACGCTGGAGGCCGGATGCGTCAGCGCCAGGCGACCGGGCGTCGTCGGGGTCAGGGGTCTCGGGGTCAGGGACGTCGGGGTCCGGTTTAGTCATTGGCCGTGTCCTTCCGGCTGGCGCGGGCGGCGCCCGGACCGGCTGCGGCTGCAACGGACCGGACAAATTCGGCCGTGCCACGGAAGATCTCGGGCGCGTCGTTGTCCATGGTAGCGACGTGGTAGCTGTTTTCCAGCCGGACCACCTCAAGCGGGGCGTTGGTCAACCCGCCGCGCAGGGCCTCCATGCTGGATTCGGACACCACGTGGTCCACTGTGGAACGGTAGACCCGGACCGGAGCCGTGACGCGGGGCAGCAGCCGCACGGTGTCCTTGAACATCTTGTTGAGCTCGTGCGCGGCGGCCACCGGGGTGCGCGGGTAGGCGCACTCATCCATGCCCGGTTTGAGGATGTCATTGGCGATCGCCGGGGTGCTCTTGAGGACAAACTTCAAGACGCCCGCCAGCGGGGCGCGGGGATCATCGATGACCAGGCCGGGGTTGACCACCACCACCCCCGCTACGGGGCGGGTGGCCGCGATCCGCAACGCGAGGGCGCCGCCCATGGACAGCCCCGCCACGACCACGACGTCGCATTCTTCCGCAAGCTCCAGGTAGGCCGCGTCCAAGGCAGCATGCCAGTCCTGCCACCGGGTCTTGGCCAGCTCCTGCCAGCTCGTTCCGTGCCCCGGCAGCAGGGGCAGCCGGACGGCGAACCCGGCACCGGCCAGGGACAACGCCCAGTCCCGCACACCGTGCGGGCTGCCGGTGAAGCCGTGCGAGACCACGACCCCGGTCCGGGGGATGGTTCCGGTGAACGGGCTGCTGAACGGCGAATGGTCCGGGAGGATGCTCATGGGGACTCCGAGGGGGCGCGGGGCGGCGAAATGGCGTGGGCGTGCTGCAGGAAGAAACGCACTGATTCTTCAAAGAGTAGCGGCGCATCGGCGTCCAGGGTGGCAACGTGCCCGCTCTTCGGGAGGGGAACCACCGTGAGCTCCCGGGACCCGAGCCGCCTGCGCAGCAGCGCCAGGGACGACGGCGGGACCACCGCGTCGGTGTCCGACTTGAACACCAGGGCCGGGGCGGAGACGGACGGCAGGTCCCGGAGGGTCGCGGCGAACAGCCGGCGCAACTGGTGGACGGCGGCCAGCGGCGTCAGGGAGTAGTCACCGTCGTCGGTGGTGGCCGCCGTGGAATTGTCCTCCTGGACGGGCGTGGTGGTGTGCTGGAAGTACTTGAGCAGTCCCACGATCCGGACCCTGCGGTCATAGAAGCTCAGGCCGGGGTTGACGGCGGCCACGCCGGCCACGCTGTGGCGGGCCGCGGTACGCAGGGCGATCGTGCCGCCCATGGACAGTCCCGCGACATAGCAGTCATCAGTCCGGGCGGCCAGGTCCAGGTAGGCCGTTTCAAAGCTCCTGTACCAGTCCTGCCAGCCCTGCCGGGCGAGATCCCGCCAGTGGGTGCCGTGCCCGGGCAGTAGCGGTACCGAGACGGCGAAGCCCTGGGCGGCGAGGTGGCGGGCCCACGGCAGGACGCTGAGCGGGCTGCCTGTGAAGCCGTGGCAGATGGCCACACCGGTCCGGGCGTTGGGGCCGTGGCCCGGGTAGCTGAAAGCGGCGGGCGCAGGGGGAGTGCTGCTTTCAGTCATGAGCCCATCGTGTCACCCCTAGCGCCAAAACTCACTAGAGTAAGGTGTCCATTGAAGCCTGGCCGGACCCGGTTCGGGCCGCAGGCCAGACGCCTTCCGGAGAGGTCACCGAGTGTTTTATTGGTTCATGAAGACGTTTGTCCTGGGGCCGGTGCTCAGGCTGCTGTTCCGGCCCTGGGTCAAGGGCCTTGACAACGTCCCTGCCGAGGGCGCCGCGATCCTTGCCTCGAACCACCTCTCCTTCTCGGATTCCATCTTCATGCCGGTCATGGTGCCGCGGCCGGTCGCGTTCCTGGCGAAATCCGAATACTTCACCGGCACCGGGATCAAGGGCAGGCTGACCGCAGCGTTCTTCCGGCTCACCAACCAGCTCCCCATGGACCGGTCCGGGGGCGCCGCGTCCGCGCAGTCGCTGAACGCCGGGATGGACGTGCTCAAGAAGGGTTCCCTGCTGGGCATCTACCCCGAGGGGACCCGCAGCCCCGACGGGCGCCTCTACCGCGGCAAGGTGGGGGTTGCGCGCCTTGCGCTGCAGGCCCGCGTCCCGGTCATCCCGGTGGCAATGATCGGAACGGACAAGGTCCAGCCGATCGGCAAGCGCGTGCCCAACATCCGCCGCATCGGCATGATCTTTGGCGAACCGCTCGACTTCAGCCGCTACTACGGGATGGAGGATGACCGGCTGATCCAGCGTTCAGTGACTGACGAGATCATGTACGAACTCATGCGCCTCTCCGGCCAGGAATACGTGGATGAGTACGCCGCCGTCGTGAAGCTCCGCCTGGCGGGCAAAGCGCAGGACGCGGCCCCGGACAAAACCCCTGCGGGCCCTGACGCGGTGCAGGATGCGGCCGCCGGCAATACCCCGAACGAAGCCCCAAACACGGCCCCACCGGAAACCCCGAATGAAGCCGCTGCCGGGGATGCGGGGCCGGAGGTTCCCGGCCCCTCATGAGCGGGCCGCGGGTGCCATATGACGGCAGCCGGGCTGTCAATGACAGGCAGGGCCCCCGAACCTTGATGGGGCAACTATCCTTAGATAGTGACCGAGCTATCTGAGAAACCAGTTTCCCCGCTGACCAGCACCGCCCAGAGCGGAGCCGCCAACTATCCCGGACTGGACAACTGGCGGGAGCTCCCGGCCTCGCAGCAGCCCACCTGGTCGGACCCGGCTGTGTTCGAGGCGTCTGTCAAGGAACTTTCCGTCCTCCCGCCCCTCGTGTTCGCCGGCGAAGTGGACATTCTTCGCGAACGGCTCGCCGCCGCCGCGCAGGGCAAGGCGTTCCTGCTCCAGGGCGGCGACTGCGCCGAGACCTTCGAAGCCGCGACGGCGGACAAGATCAGCGCCCGCGTCCGGACCATCCTGCAGATGGCCGTTGTCCTGACCTACGGCGCGGCCATGCCCGTCATCAAGATGGGCCGCATGGCTGGCCAGTTCGCCAAGCCCCGCTCCTCCAACGATGAAACGCGCGAGGGCGTCACCCTGCCGGCCTACCGGGGCGACATCGTCAACGGCTACGATTTCACGCCCGAGTCCCGCGCCCACGACGCCGGCCGGATGCTCAAGGCCTACCACACCTCCGCTTCGACGCTGAACCTGATCCGCGCCTTCACCCAGGGCGGTTTCGCGGACCTGCGCCTGGTGCACCAGTGGAACAAGGGCTTCACCGAGAACCCGGCCCACGCCCGCTACGAGTCCCTGGCCCGGGACATCGACCGCGCCATCAAGTTCATGGCCTCCTGCGGTGCCGACTTCGAGGCCCTGAAGCGGGTGGAATTCTACGCGAGCCACGAGGCCCTGCTGCTGGACTACGAGCGCGCCCTGACCCGCATCGACTCGCGCACGGGGCTGCCCTACGACACCTCCGCGCACTTCCTCTGGATCGGGGAGCGGACCCGCGAGCTGGACCACGCACACGTTGACTTCCTCTCCCGCGTCCGCAACCCGATCGGCGTCAAGCTCGGCCCGTCGACCAGCGGCGACGACGCCCTGCGCCTGATCGACAAGCTGGATCCGAACCGGGAGCCCGGCCGGCTCACCTTCATCACCCGCATGGGTGCGGGCAACATCCGCGAGAAGCTGCCGGCGATCGTCGAGCGCGTCACCGCCTCCGGGGCCCAGGTCCTTTGGGTCACCGACCCCATGCACGGGAACACGGTCACCTCGCCCAACGGCTACAAGACCCGCAATTTCGACGACGTCATTGACGAAGTGCGCGGATTCTTCGAAGTCCACCACGCGCTCGGCACCGTTCCCGGCGGCCTGCACGTGGAGATGACGGGGGACGACGTCGCCGAGTGCCTCGGCGGAGCCGACCCGATCGACCAGGAAGCCTTCCTGGACCGCTACGAGTCGGTCTGCGATCCGCGCCTGAACCACATGCAGTCGCTCGAGATGGCGTTCCTGGTGGCCGGAGCGCTCTCCAAGCGCTGACGCACTGATCGGCAGAATGCGTCTGGCAGAACGCATTCCGGCAGAACGTTTCCCACAGAACGCATTCTGAGAAAAAGCTCCGCCCGGCTACAGCAGCCGGGCGGAGCTTTCTTGTGTAATGGCAGAGGCCGGAGCGGGGTGCCGGTCAGACGACGGTGAGCGTGACGGTCGAGCCTTCCGGGGCCTTCGTGTCCACCGGATTCTGGTCCCGGACCGTGCCGAAGAAACCGCCGAGGATGTTATCGACCTGGACTTTGAAGCCGAGTTTCTCAAGGGCTTCCTGGGCCTCCGAGGCCTGCTTGCCGATGAAGCTGGGGACCTCGACGAGCTTCGGGCCCTTCGAGATGGTCAAGGTGACGGTGCCGCCCTTGGTCAGGTTGCCGGAGGCCGGGTCCTGCGCCAGCACCGCGCCCTCGGGGACGTTCCTGTCGTTGACTGCTTCCGGGGCCACCACGGCCTTCAGGCCGGCGGCTTCCAGGGCCTTAACAGCGGCGTCCTGCGCCTGCCCGCGAACATCCGGGACCGGGATGGGCTGCGGGCCCTTCGAGACGGTCAGGCCCACGGGCGTCCCGTGCCTGACCGGGTTGCCGCTGCGCGGAGCCTGGGCAAGGACGGTTCCGGCAGGCGCCTTCTCGTCGAAGGTCTCGGTAATCGGGCCCAAAGCCATCTGGGCGCCGTTGAGCGTGGTCTTGGCCTCGTCGAGGCTCTTGCCGGCCAGTTCCGGCAGCGGGAACAGCTCCGGGCCCTTGGACACGGCCAGCGACACGGGCTGGAACTTGCGGATGACCTCCCCGGCGGTCGGCTCCGAGCCGACCACGAGCCCGGGCGAGACGTCGTCGTCGAAGACATCCTTCACCGTGGATTGGAAGCCGGCGGTGCGGAGCAGGTCCTGGGCCTCGGCAACGGTCTTGTTCGCCACCGGGGGAATCGTTCCCGGCGACCCTGGACCCATGCCGAAGAACCAGCCGGCGACGGCGGCGAGCAGCGCCGCGACGACGAGCAGGACGATCCACAGCAAGCCGCGGCGCCGGGGGTTGCCCTCGTGCAGGGTCCTGGTGGGCGTGGCGGCGGCGCGCTGGCGCGCCTTCTCCTCGTCCCGGTCCAGTTTGCGCTGGGCGCGTTTGCTGGGGGCAACCGCGCCCTCCGCCGGGCCGTCATACCCGGCGCCGTCGTAGGCCGCCTCGTCCGGGGTGGACAACGGTCCGTAGGCCGGACGCCGCGGGGCACCGGACATCACGGTGGTCGGGTTGCCGCTGGTGCGGGAAATCATCTCGGTGGGCCGGGCGAGGCTGCCGTATACCTCAGTCTGCAATTCCGTGGGCATTCCGGTGGGCGGAAGCACGTGGGCCGTTTCCTGCGCGTCCGACGCCGGACCGGTACCGCCTGGCGGCCGGGTTGGCGGTGCTGTGACGGCCGGCAGGGTGCTGCGAGCCGCTGGCGGCTGGAGGTCGAGTTCGGCGTCGCTGAGGTTGGTCCTGATGTGCCGGAGCTCGGACAACAGGGCGCTGCCGTCGACGGGGCGCTTGTCCGGGTCCCGGTCCGTGCACCACTGGACGAGTTCGTCGATCTCCGCGGCCAGCCCGGGCACCTCCAGCGAGGGCGCTGCGACGGTGGAATTGACGTGCTGGTAGGCGACCTGGATGGGCACGTCGCCTTCGAACGGCTGCCGGCCCGTGATCATTTCGTAGAGCATGATCCCGACGGAATAGATGTCGCTGCGGGCATCTGCCTGTTTGCCCAGGACAAGTTCGGGGGAGATGTAGGCGACGGTCCCGATCAGGGCGCCCGTGCTGGTGGACGTCGAGATAGCGCGTGCCAGGCCGAAGTCGCCGAGCTTGATCCGCCCGTCGTCGGCGATCAGGACGTTTTCGGGCTTGATGTCCCGGTGGATCATTCCGGCGGCGTGCGCGGCGCCGAGGCCTTCGACGACCGGATCGATCAGCGCCAGGGCCAGCCGCGGCGACAGGGCGCCCTTGTCATTGAGGACATCCCGCAGCGTGTGGCCCTTGATGAATTCCATGACCAGATAGGCGAGCCGGCCGTCCTCGCCCTGGTCCAGGACGCCCACGACGTGCGGGTGGGAGAGCCGGGCGGCAGCCTTGGCTTCGCGGCCCAGCCGATCGAGGAACTGCGGGTCGTCAGCCAGATGGGGATGGAGCACCTTCAGCGCGACATCACGCTCAAGGCGCTGGTCCGTGGCGAGGTACACGGTGGACATCCCGCCGCGGGCAAGCCTGGATTGAACCTGGTAGCGGTTGTCCACCAGGTTCCCTACGAGAGCATCCGACACGTATTCCTGCACCTTACAATCGTAGTCGCTGGACAGAAACGGGCCCGAATCAACATGCGATCCGGGCCCGTAGCGTCACGCTCCGCCGAAAGGGAGCCTGTGCTGGAGTCTGTAGTTGGCCGAACGGCCGGGTTTAGCCGAACAGTTGCCGGTTGGCCTTGATGGCGGCGACGTAGCCCTTGGTGTCCTCGAACATGCCGTTCTGACTCACCGAGTACTGGCCCTGGTAGTAGCCGGCGATTGCGGTGTCCACATCCGGGCTCGTGCGGACCAACTGGCGGATGATCGCGATGCCTGCCGTGGCGTTGTCGTACGGATCGAGCAGGTTCAGCTGGCGGCCCACCAGATCGGAGGCCCATTCGCCGGAGGACGGGATGACCTGCATGGTGCCGATCGCATTGGCCGGTGACACGGCACGCTGGTCGAAGCCGGATTCCTGGAAGGCAAAAGCCAGTGCAAGGCTGGCGTCCACGCCCATGCGCCGGGCCGTGTCCGCCACGATCGACTTCATCTGCTGGCGGGTGGGCACCGGAGAGGCATTGAGCAGCGCCTTGTTCTGGTTGGCCGAGCTGACCACCGCGGCCGGGTAGCTGAACCCGAGGAACGTGCTGGGCACGAGGGGCGTGGTGGTGGCAGGCGTGCTCGATGCCGGTGCGATGGTCGACGCGCCGGGGATGACGAGCTTCTGGCCGGGGTAGATGATGCTCGACATTGTCAGCCGGTTGGCCGACAGGACGTCCGAGAGCCTGACACCGTTGCGGGCCGCGATGCCGGAGAGGGTGTCGCCGGCCTTGATGGTGTAGGAGCCGGAACTGGCGGGCGCGGGCGCCGACGGCTTGGGTGCGGCGGCCGTCACGGGTGCAGAGGGGGCCGGCGTGCTGGAACCGCCGCCGACCTTGACCTTCTGGCCGGGATAGATAACGGAGCTCATGCCGAGCCCGTTCCACTTGAAGATCTCGGAAAGGCCAACGCCGTGGCGGGTGGCGATGGCGCTCAGGGTGTCGCCGGACTTGACGACGTACACGCTGCCGCCGCCCGAGGCGGGCGTTGTCGGCGTCGATTTCGCCGGTGCGGACGGTTTGGGCGCTGCCGGCGTCGAGCCCGTGAGCTTGATCTTCTGCCCCGGGTAGATGATGGTGTTCGGCTGCAGGTTGTTCAGCTTGAGCACGGCAAACGTGTCCAGACCGTAGCGGCCGGCAATGGCACTGATGGTGTCGCCGCGGGCGATCGTGTAGACGGCCGGAGCCGCCGCCTGTGCAGGCCGCAAGGCGCTCGGCAGCGTCACCGGGACGGAGGCGGCCGGGATCACTGCCGCCTTCAGGGATGTCGCCGCGTCAGCCTTCGCCTGGGCACGCATGGCGGCCGCGAGCGTTGCCGGGACCGAGCGCACCCGCGATTCGGCTGCGGCAGGCTGGGCGATCGCCAGGGAGGAAAGCACGACGGCGGGAAGCGCCGCCGTCGTCGCCGCGATGAGCGGCAGGCTGCGCCCCGGACGGAGCTGTGGCGAACGTGAGGTTGTCATTGGAAAGATCCTCTTCTCAGCGGCAACGCTGCGGTCAGGCCGGTAGAACTGGTGTTACCAGTGTGACAAAAGTTATTTCTGTTACAAATGTGATCTATGTGAATCTCTCATGAATTGGCAATTAGCACAAGAACCGTTTGACATTCCGCAAACCCGTTTCCGGTGGAGTGTCGCCCGAAAGTCGCTCCAGGGGAGTCCCCCGGTGAAGCCGGGCGGCATTCCGGCACGGCGGGACCGGCCATGCCCGCAGCGTGAATTCTGCGGATGCCGACTAGGCGGCGGGGCACCGGCCGTGGCAATCTTTATGCGTGAGTAATGTAGAAAGCCTCGTGGGCGAATGGCTGCCCCTGCCCGATGTCGCACAGCTTCTGAACGTATCTATCACCAAGGTCCATGCATTGCTGGACGAGCGTGCGCTGGCGGCCGTGAGAATCGGCGACCGGCGCATCCGGTCCGTGCCTGCGGCTTTCATCCAGGACGGGCATGCGGTGGAGAGCCTGAAAGGCACCATTGTTGTTCTCTCAGACGCCGGATACTCGGATGAGGAACTGATCAACTGGCTCTTTACGCCGGACGATTCCCTCCGCGGCCGGCCCATTGACGCCCTGCGGGAAGGGCGCAAGACCGAAATTCGCCGCAGGGCGCAATCACTGGCCTGGTAAAAGCAGACCGGCAGCAACTGCGCCGGCAGCATCCCCCGGACGTGCCATGACGGGCCGTGCACAGCGCAAGCGCCGTGCACGGCCCGCCGCGTTTCCAGGCACCGTTTAAAAAGGCATTGCTGCCGTGAGGGCCGGGTTAAGCGGCGCGGCTGACCGTGGCTTCTGCCAGCCTGCGGAGCGCGGTTTTGGGCAGCTCCTGAAGCGGCAGCAGGTCCAGGGCGGCGAAGGCGGCCTTGCCGAACTCCTCGATGAGCACTTCCGTGGCCTGGAGTGCGCCGCAGTCCACGATGATCCGCCGGATCTCCTCGATGTCCGCGTCGCCGAGATCGGGGCTGCCCAGCTTGGCGTCGATGAACTCTGATTCGGCCGCGGAGGCCTGGTCCAGGGCGAAGGCCACCAGGACCGTGCGCTTGCCCTCACGGAGATCGTCCCCGGCAGGTTTGCCGGTGGTGACGGGGTCACCGAAGACGCCAAGGACATCGTCCCGCAGTTGGAACGCCTCACCGAGCGGCAGCGCGAACGCGGAATAGCCGCGCAGCAGCTCGTCGCCGGCGCCGGCCAGGGCGCCGCCGAGGGCGAGCGGGTGTTCGGTGGAGTATTTGGCCGACTTGAACCGGATGATGGACTGGGCCCGGCTGACGGCCCCGGCGCGGTCCCGCCGGGGCCCGGCGACCTCTTCCAGGATGTCGAGGTACTGCCCGGCCATGACTTCTGCACGCATGAGGTTGAAGATCAGCCGTGCCGGGCTGCCGGAGGCGGCACGGTGTCCGATCTCCGTGAACGATTCCTCGCTGAAGGACAGGCAGAGATCCCCGGTCAGGATCGCTGCCGCGTGGCCGAACCGCTCGCTGTCCAGCGCCCAGCCCTGGGCCTCGTGCAGTTCAATGAACCTGCGGTGGACGCTGGGTCCGCCCCGGCGGGTGTCCGAGCGGTCAATGATGTCATCGTGGATCAGGGCCGCGGCCTGGAACAGCTCCAGGGCCGAGCCGGCGGTGACCACCTCGGCCGCGCCGGCTTCTCCGCCGGCGCCGCGCCACCCCCAGTAGCACATGAGCGCCCGCAGGCGCTTTCCGCCCGTGACCAGGTTTGAGATCGAGCCCATGAGCGGATCGATGTCCTGGGAGATCGAGGCCATGATGGCCTGTCGGCTGGTCAGGAACTCGGTGAGCTTGCCGGCGACGGCGGCCACGTAATCCGCCTGCTCGAGCCGCAGCTGTTCGGCGAGACTCACTTGACGGACTCGGCAGCGACGTTCGCACCGATCGTGAACGTGGACACCCCTGTTGTCTGCATGACGGAGATGTTCACGGTTTCGTTGTCCCCGCGCAGGAAGTCCTTGGAAGGCAGGGCACCGACGGTTTCCCCGGGTACGGGCTTGAATCCCTGCGCCTGCAGCCCCTTGGCGTAGAAAGCCAGGACATCGGCGGCCGGGGCGGTGATGCTGCCGACCAGTGCCGCGGTTGCCGGCACCGTGGTTTTGTCGAAGCTGCTGGAGACGACCTGGGCTCCTGGCATCAGCGGCAGGAGTTTCTGCGGGAAGCCGGGTACGAGGGCGCCGACCGTGGCTGACGTGCCGGGCTCCGCGGAAGGGCTGGGGGGAGCCGTGGTGGAGGACTGCGCAGAGGCGTCCGGGGTCGACGCCGGCGACGCCGCCGGGCTCCCGGTGCCGGCAGGCGTGCATGCGGCCAAGGCCAATAGCGCGCCAGCCGCCGCGATGGCGGCTGCGGCACGTTTGCGCTGTCCAAATACCTTCACAGGGACTTTCCTCCTGGGGTTGAAGCGGAATCAGCCTCCAGTTTAGTCAGTCCCCGGGCATAGGATTGAAGACGTGGGGCCGGACGCAGAGAATCAGCAGGGAGCGCAGAGGAATATGCACCCCAACGGGCCCTCGAATGCGCAGCCCCAGATCCAGCCTGCCGGCAGCCTGGGCGGGGACTCACTGCTGGAACTGCGGCGCAGCAGCATCATGCACGTGGACATGGACGCCTTCTTTGTCTCCGTGGAGTTGCGCAGCCGGCCCGAGCTGAAGGGAAAGCCCGTGATTGTGGGCTACCCGGCGGACCGCTCCGTGGTGCTCTCCGCGTCCTATGAGGCCCGCGCCTTCGGCGTCAGATCGGCGATGCCCATGGTGGTGGCGGCGCGCATGTGCCCCTCGGCTGTCATCATCGAGCCCCGCCACAAGCTGTACTACGAAGTGTCCGGCCAGATCATGGCAATCTTTGGTTCCATCACCGACCTCGTCGAGCCGCTCAGCGTGGATGAGGCGTTCCTGGACGTCGGGGGAGCCATCCGGAGGCTCGGGCCGCCACGGGAGATTGGCGAACTCATCCGGGCCCGCGTGTTCCGGGAGCTGGGCATTACGGCATCAGTGGGCATCGCCGCCAGCAAGTTTGTGGCCAAGATCGCGTCCACCCGCTGCAAACCGGACGGGCTGCTGCTGATCCGGCCGGAGGAAACCGTCCCCTACCTGCACAGCCTTCCCGTCAGTGCGCTCTGGGGAGTCGGCGGCAAGACCGTGGAGGTGCTGGCCCGACGGGGCATCAGGACGGTGGCGGACGTCGCAGCGTCGCCGCTGCCCTCGCTGCGCAAGCTGCTGGGCGCATCGGGGGAGCATGTCTACCGGCTCTCCTGGGGCATCGATCCGCGGCCCGTGACGCCGGTCCGCCTGGAAAAGAGCATTGGTGCCGAGGAGACGTTCGCCACTGACACCGCGGATGACGCGCTGCTTCACAGGGAGCTGCTGCGCCTTTCGCACCGGACGGCGGAGCGCCTCCGCAGTGCCGGTATGCACGCCCGCACCGTGGCGCTCAAGCTGCGCTACGCCGACTTTTCCACTATTACCCGCAGCCGCACCGTGAGCACACCGATCGACAGCGCCCAACTCCTGTACGCGGTGGCAGTGCAGCTCCTGGAATCTGTGGGTCAGCGGCCCATGACGGTCCGGCTGGTCGGCATCCGCGCCGAGCAGCTGGAAGAGGCCGCCGATGCCCCGCTTCAGCTCAGTCTTGACCGCCGGGACGACAACTGGCGGGCCGCCGAACAAGCCCTCGATGCTGTCACCCGGAAGTTCGGCAACAAGTCCGTCCTTCCGGCCCGGCTCCTGGATTCCGGGGGCGCCCTTGAGTGAACCCGGCCGGAACCCCGTCGGGCCGCCCGTTCCCAAGGGTTCCGGCGGCGAAAGGGCCTTAAGACTGTCTTTCAGAACAGGCCGCAACAATCTATCCTTATTAATACCTAGGTTTAGGACTACTGGATCGACCGTTAGGGCGACCTGGCCAGCTAAGACCGGCGCGGGAGAGCTGATTCGACCCCCTTTTCACCAATGGCGGTGACGGGGGAACCACTTCGGAATCCCGGGCGTTAGGGAATTAGGGCAATGGCCACGTCATGCCCGGACGTTGGCAGACTTGAGGAGGTCGTGATGCCGCTCTCGGAACACGAACAGAAGTTGCTGGAGCAACTTGAGAAGCAGCTGCATGAGGACGACCCAAAGTTTGCAAGCTCAATGGGATCGGTCCCCGGACGCTCATGGTCCACCCGCCACCTTGTCATCGGCGTGCTCGCGACTCTCGCGGGCGTGCTGCTGTTATTGGTCGGGGTGTCGATGCAGAACATCTTTGTCGGGGTCCTCGGCTTTGTTGTGATGGGCGCCGGCGTCTATTTCGCCACGATGCGCAGTTCTGCGGTCGGCAAGGCCAGGGCAGCCGGCGGACGCAAGCAGGGCAAGCCCAGGAGTTCGTTCATGAGCAACCTCGAGCAGCGCTGGGACGAACGGCACGGGGGCGAGTCCTAAACCGCTCAGTGACGGCCCCGTAAAGTCCTCCACTTCCCGCCACCGGTCCGCCGGGGAGCGGCGCGAGACCCGCTTCGGCGGGTCTTTCGCCATTTAACGCGGTTATTTCCGGCGCCTTTGCTGCAGCCTTGCTGGAATTTGGCTTCGATGGCGCCGCAAAAGGGACAACCGCACCGAATTATTCGCTCCCGCGCCGGTACGCCCCGTCAATCGGTGCGGGGTGGGAGGCAAGCAGGCAAAAATCGCTCCACTTTCCCCCACCAGTCCCGATTGCCTGCAAATGCTGGGAAGAAGGGGGATAAACATCCGCAGAATTGTCTAAACATCCCGGGCGTGTCGTTGACTGTGGAGCGATGTGGAGTAATGTGGAGGACGTAAGAGGGTAGTGGCAGCACAGGGGACGTTGGACTTCCTAAAACAGACAGGCGGTGGGCCGTGTTTCTCGGCACACATTCGCCGCGTCTGGATGAAAAAGGTCGAATTATCCTCCCCGCGAAGTTCCGAGAGGAACTTGCCAGCGGGCTGGTTCTCACAAGGGGCCAGGAGCGTTGCATCTACGTCTTCAGTGAGGCGGAATTCGGCCGGGTTCACGAGCAGATGCGGGAGGCTCCAATTTCCTCCAAGCAGGCACGTGACTACATCCGTGTTTTCCTCTCTGGAGCCTCGGACGAGGTACCTGACAAGCAGGGGCGCGTGACGATTCCGCCGGCGCTCCGGGAGTATGCAGGTCTTGGCCGGGAACTCGCCGTCATTGGCGCAGGATCCCGGGCAGAGATCTGGGACGCCCAAGCCTGGAATGAGTACCTGGCCGAAAAGGAAACCGCCTTCTCGGAAACAGACGACGCCATCCCGGGGATTCTCTGAACCCCCACTGATCCACCAGCAAACAACGTTCCTTGATCGAGATCTCCAGCCGCCCATCCGGTTGTTGTCCTGGCTCACTTCCCCGGAGCCAGGCCGGCGCAGGATAGGCGCGGATGGGGATCTGGACCAAGGAACGTTGCGTAAGAGCAGTACCAAGCAACGCGCAACTAGCAAAGCGCAACTAGCAAAGCTCAAAACAAACAAGGCCAACGAAAGGACGAAGGCATGACGGATCCCGACCAGGCGAAGCCGACGTCCGAACGCCATGTACCGGTCCTCAAGGACCGGTGCATCAATTTGTTGGCCCCCGGCATCGAGGCCGCACGGAGCCGCGGCGAGACCCCAGTGGTGATCGACGCCACGCTCGGCATGGGCGGACACTCGGAGGCCCTCCTGCAGCGCTTCCCGGACCTTCACCTGATCGGCATCGACCGCGACGAGGAAGCCCTGGCACTGGCGGGGGCCAGGCTGGCGCCCTTCGAGAACCGGACCGACCTCGTTCACGCCGTCTACGACGAAATCCCGGACGTCCTCGAAGACCTGGGCTTCACCGAAGTCCACGGAGTGCTCATGGACCTCGGCGTATCGTCCCTCCAGCTGGACGAGCGGGAACGCGGCTTCGCCTACTCCTTCGATGCGCCCCTGGACATGCGGATGGACACCAGCCGGGGCCAGACGGCCGCCGATGTCGTCAATAACTACAGCGAAGAAGAACTCGTCCGGATCATCCGGAAGTGGGGCGAAGAGAAGTTCGCCGGCCGCATCGCGAACAGGATCGTGGCCGCGCGCGCCGAAAAGCCCTTCACCACCACCGGCGAACTGGTCGACCAGATCCGGGCCGTGGTGCCCGCCGGTGCCGCCAAATCCGGCGGCCACCCCGCGAAGCGCACTTTCCAGGCGCTCCGGATCGAGGTCAACGAGGAACTGGACGTCCTCGAGCGCGCCATCCCGGCAGCGATCGAGGCCATCGCCCTCGGCGGCCGTGTGGTGGTCATGTCCTACCACTCCCTGGAAGACAAGATCGTCAAGGGCTTCTTCCAGGCCGGATCGAAGTCCTCGGCGCCGCTCGGCTTCCCGGTCGAGCTCGAAGAGCACAAAGCCGAACTCAAAACCCTGACAAAGGGCACCGAGGTACCCACCGCCGCTGAAATCGCCGAAAACCCCCGCGCAGCTTCCGCCCGGCTGCGCGCCGTCGAACGCATCAAAGCCAGGAGAGCCGCATGAGCACCGCCGCCGTCAACAGCTACCCCGTTGCCCAGGGCGCCACTGCCCGTGCCCTGCCCGGCCTCCGCCCCGGCCTTGACCAGCCCCGCAAGGCACGCACCCCGCTGTCGGTGGTCCGCTCCGTGCCGCGCAAGCGCCGCGCACCGTTCGTGGTGCTCTGCTTCGGGCTCCTGGCGATTGCCCTCATGGCCGTGCTGGTCCTGAACATCTCCGTCTCCTCCGCCCAGTACCAGCTGGTCCAGCTCCGCAGTGAACAGACCACACTGACCAAGCAGAACCAGGACCTCACCCAGCAGGTGCAGAACTTCGACGCCCCGCAGAACCTGGCGGCCAAGGCCACGGAGCTGGGCATGGTGGCTTCGGTCGCCAAGGGCCAGATCGACCTCTCCACCCTCAATGTCACCGGCAAGGCCAAGCCGGCCGTCAAGGGTGATGCCCCGGGCGCCGTCATCGCCGCACCGGCCGTCGCCGGGCAGCTCACGGTTGTCCCGCCGGCCACGGAGAACGAGCCTCTCGCCCAGCGCAAGGCGGCGGACACCAGGCCGGCCGACACCAGACCGGCGGACACAGACAAGGCGCCGGCAGCTGTGAAGCCCGCCCCCGCACCGAAACCCGCCGCCCCCGCCGTGGAACTCCACGGCGGCTCGGTTCCCGCCCCCGCACAAAAGACGCCGGGGCAGTAACGTTCACTGACCACCAGCAAGGCAAGCAGCAAGGACTCACCGTGGCGAAGAACTCCGGCAGGGCAAGCAAGGCGAAAGCCCCAAACCCCACCCGGCGGCTCCGCGTGGGGCTTGGCATCATGCTGGCGCTCCTGCTGGTGGTCGGCGGCAAGCTGTTCATGGTCCAGGGCCTGGACATCGGGGGACTGGCTGAGGCCGCCCTCAACAACAGGCTCACGCCCACCGTGCTGCCCGCGGAGCGCGGCAGCATCCTCGATTCCTCCGGCGCGGTCCTGGCCAGCAGCGTCATCCGCTACAACGTCGTTGTGGACCAGACAGTCAACACCAAGACCGAAACCTTCCGCCGGTTCGAGACCATCAACGGCAAGGACGAGCTCGTCAAGGTCACCCGGGACCAGGGCATCTCCGAACTCGCCGCCGTGCTCGGCATGGACCGCGGCACCCTCCGCGATGCCCTGACCGGAACCCAGCGCTACTACATCGTGGCCAAGGACCTGAAACCGGACGTCGAGGACAAGGTCTCCAAGCTGCAGATTCCCGGCATCGTCACCGAAGGCACCAGCAAGCGGGTCTACCCCAACGGCTCCGTGGCCGGCGGAATTGTGGGTTTCCTCAAGGACGGCAGCACCGGACAGGCGGGCCTCGAGCAGACCCAGGACGAGGTACTCAAAGGCACACCGGGCAAGCGGCTCTTTGAAATCGGCGCCGACGGACTGCGCATCCCGGTCGGTGTGGACCAATTGACGCCGGCGGTGAACGGCAAGGACATCAAACTCACGCTGAATTCGGACCTGCAGTACTTCTCCCAACAGGCGATCCAAAGCCAGAAGGACAAGCTCAGCGCCGAGTGGGGCGTGATCGTTGTCCAGGACGTCAAGACCGGCAACATCGTGGCCATGGCCGATACCGACTCCCCGGATCCGAACGACCCCGGCAAGGTTGCCGCCGAGGACCGCGGGGTCCGGGCCGTCACCGCCGCCTACGAGCCCGGCTCGGTGGAGAAGATGATCACGGCCGCAGCTGCGATTCAGGAAGGGAAGTCCAGCCCGCTGGACAGGTTCACCATTCCACCGACCTACACAGTGGACGGCCAGACCTTCAGTGACGCGTTCGAACACGGCACCGAGCAGCGGACGCTGGCGGGCATTGTCGGCTATTCCATGAACACCGGCACAGTCATGGTGGGCCAGCGGCTGAGCAAGGAACAGCGCTATGACTGGCTGCGGAAGTTCGGCATCGGCGATGCCCCCGACATGGGTCTGCCGGCCGAATCCAAGGGCATCCTGACCCCGGCCGACCAGTGGGACGGGCGCCAGCAATACACAGTGCTCTTCGGCCAGGGCGTCGCCCAAACCACCCTCCAGACTGTCCGGGCCTACCAGAGCATCGCCAACGACGGCGTGATGCTCCAGCCCCGGCTGATCGACAGCTACATCAACCCGGACGGTGCCGAGGAAAAAGTCCCGGCCAAAGCCCCGCAGCAGGTCGTCTCCAAGGAAACCGCCAAACAGGTCCGCGACATCCTTGAGAGCGCCGTAACCGAGGGCGAGATCAAAGAGGCTGCGATCGACGGGTACCGGGTGGGCGCCAAGACCGGCACATCCGAATCGCCCTGCGACGACGGCAAATCAGGGTTCTGCGGCTATACGGCCTCCATCATCGGAATGGCGCCCATGGACGATCCGCGGTTTATTGTTGAGGTGGTCCTGCAACGGCCCAAGGGAAGCATCTTCGGAATCACCAACGGACCGGTGTTCCGTTCGGTGATGAGCCAGACGCTGCGCACATTCAACGTCCAGCCCTCCACCGGCGAACCCGCGCGGCTGCCGCAGTACGCCAAGTAGCGCCTGTTCCACCTGGCACCCGGAAGTCACCAGCCGACGCCACACCCATTGCCTGCGCGCCGGAGCATTTCCGCGTGCGCAGGTCCCGATCTACCAGTGCCCGATTTTTTTCAGTGCCCGATCCACTAGCACCACAACGGAGATCCACTTGTCAGAGCTCACCGACCCCGATGCTTCCGCGCCGTCCGGCCATGACTCCACCCAGGGCTTCCGGCCCACTGCGGTTGCCGCAGTGCCGCTGGCAGACATTGGCGCGGCGATCGGCGTCGCCGTTCCCGGTGCATCCGGCTCCGTCCAGGTCACCGGGATCTCCCTGAACTCCCGGTCGGTCCGCCCGGGAGACCTGTACGTGGCCCTGCCGGGCGCCACACGGCACGGGGCCGACTTCGTGTCCCAGGCCGTCGACGCCGGCGCCGTGGCGGTCCTGACAGACGACGCCGGGGCGCGCCTGCTGGCCCTGGGCCATGACATCGCCGTCCCGGTCCTGCTGGCCCACGAGCCGCGCAGCGTGGTCGGCCGGCTGTCCGCGCTCATCTACCAGAGCAGGCCCGACGGCGCCGGGGCACCGGCCCTCTTCGGGGTGACAGGCACCAACGGCAAGACCACCACCACCTATTTCATCAATGCCCTGCTGCGGGCGCTGGGTAAGCGGACCGGGCTGATCGGGACGATTGAGATCCTGGCCGGCGGGGAGCCGATCCCGAGCCTGCTGACCACTCCCGAATCCACGGATGTGCACGCACTGCTGGCGCTCATGCGCGAACGCGGGCTCGATGCCGCCTCCATGGAGGTTTCCTCGCACGCCGTGTCCTTCCACCGTGTCGACGCCGTGGTGTTCGACGTCGCCGGCTTCACGAACCTCACCCAGGACCACCTGGACCTGCACGGGACCATGGAGGAATACTTCCAGACCAAAGCCCGGCTGTTCACGCCGGAACGCGCCCGCGCCGCCGTGGTCACCATCGATGATGACTGGGGCCGCAAGCTTGCGGCCACCGCCGAAATCCCGGTCACGACCCTGGCCACGGCCGGGACCGACGGCGCCGGGCCGGCTGACGCCGACGGGGCCGCGGACTGGACCGCGGACTGGACTGTGGTCCGGACTGCTCCGCGGGGCCTCGGCTCAGACTTCGTCCTCCGGCACCGCGACGGCGCCGAGCTGCGCGTCCACACGGGCCTGCCGGGCGGCTTCAACGTCGCCAATGCCGCGCTGGCCACGGTGATGGTCCTCGCCGGGGGCCACGAGCCGGCCGCGGTGCAGGCCGCCCTCGACGCCGCGGATCCCTTCACCGTTGCCGTGCCGGGCCGGATGCAGCTCGTGTCCACGGCCCCGGCCGCCGTGGTGGACTTCGCGCACAACCCCGACGCACTGGCCCGTGCCCTCGCAGCCGTCCGGTCCCCGGAACCCGGATCCAGAGTGATCATCGTTTTCGGCGCCACCGGACAGCGGGACCAGGGCAAACGCCCCGCGATGGGTGCCATCGCGGCGCGGCTGGCGGACACCGTGATTGTCAGCGACGACGATCCCCATGACGAGGACGCGGCGGCCATCCGCGCGGACGTCCTTACCGGCGCCCTGGCGGCCAAGGACGACGAAGGCCTGGACTGCACAGTCCTGGAGGTCTTCCCGCGCGACGCCGCCATCCTGAAGGCCGTAGAGCTCGCCGGAGCCGGGGACACCATCCTCGTGGCCGGGCGCGGTCACGAGGTCTGGCAGGAAGTCAAGGGAGTCAACCTGGCACTGGATGACCGGGTGGAGCTTCGGAACGCCTTGACAGCACGGGGATTCACCGTTCTCGAAGACCACCGGATAGAGTCCTAAACCGAGATGATTGCATTTACAGCGGCGGAAATCGCCGACATAACCGACGGCCGGCTCGCCGCGGAACCGGGAATTACCCCCGCCTCCGTGGTGACCGACTCCCGCGAGGCCACGGCGGGTTCCCTCTATGTGGCCAAACCGGGGGAGAACGCCGACGGACACGACTTCGTCGGCGCAGCCTTTGACCGGGGCGCCGTATTGGCGCTCGTTGAGCGCGAAGTGGCCGACGCCGCCGGAACGGACTATCCCGCCGTCGTCGTTGAGGACACTGTCCTCGCCATGGGCGCGCTGGCCGCCGAAGCCGTACGCCGGATCCGCGCCAGCCGCGCCGCGGCCGGCGCCGCTTTCACCGTGGTCGGCATCACCGGCTCCGCCGGCAAAACCACCACGAAGGACCTGCTCGCCGGGATCTTCGCGGCCGCCGGCGCCGAAGGTGCCACAGTTGCGCCGCAAGGGTCCTACAACGGCGAGATCGGCGTACCGCTCACAGTCTTCAAGGCCGACTTCGACACCCGCTACCTCGTCATCGAGATGGGTGCCACGGGCATCGGCCACATCCAATACCTCGCGGACATGGTCCGGCCGGAGATCGGCGTCGTCCTCGGCGTCGGCTCCGCCCACGCCGGGGAGTTCGGCGGCGTCGAGAACATCGCGGTGGCCAAGGGCGAACTCGTGGAGGCGCTCCCGGCCGGGGGCACCGCCGTGCTGAACCTGGACGACTCCCGCGTCGCCGCGATGGCCACCCGGACCCGGGCCCGCGTGCTCGGCTACACCTCACGCGCGGCCGGCACAGGCCAGGACAACACCATCCAGGCCGACGTGGCCCAGGCCGATGTGGTGCGGGCCGCGGATGTGGACCTGAACGCCGACGGCCACCCGGAATTTGAGCTCTACCTGCCCGCCGACGTGACGGACGGGAAAGCAGAACAAGGACCAACCCGGCACCACGTCGCGGCCAAGCTGATCGGCGCCCATCACATGGCCAACCTCCTCGCGGCCGCGGCCGCGGCCCACGCGGCCGGCATCCCCGGCGCGCAGATCGCGGCCTCGCTCAGCGCGCAGACCGCCGCCAGCCGCTGGCGGATGGAACGCACGGAGCGTCCCGACGGCGTGACCGTCATCAACGATGCCTACAACGCCAACCCGGAGTCCATGCGGGCAGCACTGCGGACGCTGGCCGAGCTGGGCCGCGGCCGCCGCACCTGGGCGGTCCTGGGCGCCATGCTGGAACTGGGCCCGGATTCCATCCGCGAGCACATGGCAGTCGGCACCCAGGTGGTGCGGCTGAACATCTCGCGGCTCGTCGTGGTGGGCCGGGAGGCGCGGTCGCTGTATGTCTCCGCCGTCAACGAAGGCTCCTGGGGCGACGAATGCGTTTTCGCCGAGACGGCGGACGAGGCCTATGAGCTTCTCCAAGCCGAGCTCCAGCCCGGCGACCTGGTCCTGTTCAAGTCATCGAACGGCATCGGGCTGCGCCACTTGGGGGATCGGATAGCATTACCCCCACATGCCACCCAAGACTCTCCCGAGCGACCTGCTGAGGGAACTGCCGCAACCGCCACAGAAGGGAGTGCACAGCTGTGATTGCACTGCTGATGGGCGCCGGAATGGCGCTGCTCCTCGCGTTTGTGGGCACCCCGCTGTTCATCCGGTTCCTGGTCCGCAAGGGCTACGGACAATTCATCCGGGACGACGGACCCACCTCCCACCACACCAAGCGGGGCACGCCCACAATGGGCGGCACCGTGGTGGTCGTGGCGGTCCTTGTCAGCTACGGGCTCACGCACCTGATCATGTGGATGATGAACCCGCACTCACCGGGGCCAAGCGCCTCCGGGCTTCTCCTGCTCTTCCTCATGGTGGGCATGGGGCTGGTCGGATTCCTGGATGACTTCATCAAGATCTCCAAGCAGCGCAGCCTGGGCCTGGACGCCAAGGCCAAGCTGATCCTCCAGGGCGCTGTTGGCATCATCTTTGCCGTGCTGGCGCTGAACTTCCCGAATGCGGCGGGCCTGACCCCGGCGTCCACCCAGATCTCGCTGGTGCGCGACATTCCGTGGCTTAACCTCGCGTTCGCCGGGACCGTGCTCGGCGCCATCTTGTTTGTGCTGTGGTCCAACCTGATCGTCACGGCCGCGACTAACGGCGTGAACCTCACCGACGGCCTCGACGGCCTGGCCGCGGGCGCTTCCGTCATGGTGTTCGGGGCCTACACGCTCATGGGCATCTGGCAAAGCAACCAGGCCTGCGGATCCCCCCGGCAGGCCGGCAGCGGCTGCTACTCGGTCCGCGACCCCCTGGACCTGGCCCTGCTGGCCGCTATCCTGAGCGCGGCGATGGTCGGGTTCCTGTGGTGGAACACCTCGCCCGCGAAGATCTTCATGGGCGACACCGGCTCCCTTGCCATCGGCGGCGCCGTCGCAGCCTTCGCGATCCTGTCCCGCACCGAACTGCTGCTGGCCTTCATCGGCGGGCTCTTCGTCCTCATCACGCTCTCGGTCATTATCCAGGTGGGCTACTTCAAAATCACCAAGGGCAAACGGTTCTTCAAGATGGCACCGCTCCAGCACCACTTCGAGCTCAAGGGCTGGGCCGAAGTCACGGTGGTGGTCCGGTTCTGGATCCTGTCCGGGTTGTTTGTCGCCGCCGGCCTGGGCATCTTCTACGCCGAATGGGTGGTGCTGCTGTGACCGGTCCCATCCCCGCCCCGCTCACCACCTCGCCCCGGCTGCAGGGACTCACCACCTGGGATTCCGAGTGGGCCGGACTGCGCGTCGTGGTCACCGGCATCGGCGTCTCCGGCTTCGCCGCCGCCGACACCCTCATTGAACTCGGCGCCCGGGTGGTGGTGGTGGATGCCGCCACCAGCGCCAAGGCGCTGGCCCAGGCCGACACACTCCGCATCGTCGGCGCCGCGGACGTCCTGCTGGGCGAGGAAGCGGTGGAGTCCGTTCCGAAGATCGACGGGCAAAAGCCGGACCTGGTGGTCACGTCCCCGGGCTGGCGCCCGGACCAGGCACTGCTCGCCGCAGCGGCACGGGCGCACATTCCGGTGTGGGGCGACGTCGAGCTCGCCTGGCGGCTCCGCGAACGCGAGGGCCGTAAGACCGCCGACTGGCTGGCCATCACAGGCACCAACGGCAAGACCACCACGGTCGGCCTGACCGAATCCATGCTCCAGGCCGCCGGCCTGAAGGCGATCGCCGTAGGCAACGTCGGAACCCCGATCCTGGACGCCCTGCGCGATCCCGTGGACTACGACGCCTTCGCGGTGGAACTGTCCAGTTTCCAGCTGCACTGGAGCCACTCGGTGTCACCGGTGGCCAGCGTGTGCCTCAACGTCGCTGAAGACCACGTGGACTGGCACGGCTCCTACGCCTCCTACCTGGCCGACAAGGCCAAGGTCTACGCCAACACGCAGAAGGCCTGCATCTACAACGCCGAGCAGATCGAGACCGAACGCATGGTCGAGGACGCGGACGTGGTTGAAGGCTGCCGGGCCGTAGGCTTCACCACCCTCACCCCGGCGGTGAGCATGCTCGGCGTCGTGGAGGGGCTGCTGGTGGACCGGGCGTTCATCGCCGAACGCAAGGACAGCGCGGCCGAACTCGCCTCGATCGCTGACCTGGGGTCCGCGGCACCCCGCCACATGGTGGCCAACGCACTGGCCGCGGCTGCCCTGGTCCGCGCCTACGGGGTGGAGGCGTCGGCTGTGCGCCAGGGCCTGCTGAACTACCTTCCGGGAGACCACCGGATCCAGCTGGTGGCCCGGCATGAGGGCGTGCTGTGGATCAACGATTCCAAAGCCACCAATCCGCACGCCGCCGCCGCCTCGTTGTCCGCGTTCCAGAATGTGGTGTGGATCGCGGGAGGTTTGTCCAAGGGCGTGAATTACGACTCCCTGATCCAGGAACAGGGCAGCCGGCTCAAGGCCGTGGTCCTGATCGGCGCGGACTCCAGCGATCTGCAGGCCGCCCTGAAGCGACACGCGCCGGATGTCCCCGTGATCGGGCAGGGCAAGGGCGAGACTGAAGACGTGCAGACTGCCGGTACGGCCAAAGCCGACGCAGGCCCTTCGCCGATTTTCGGCGAGACTGTGATGGCCCAGGCCGTTGCCTCGGCGGCGCAGCTGGCCGCCTCCGGGGACACTGTGCTGCTGGCCCCGGCGGCTGCTTCCATGGACCAGTTCTCTTCCTATGCTCACCGTGGCGATGCCTTCATCGAAGCTGTCCGCGAGCTCGTGGAAGGGCAGGCTCAGACCAGCGAGGAGTAACAATGGTCAGCACGCCCACACGTACGACGGCGGCACGACCCGCCGCAGGCGGGGCCACCAGCGGCACGCCCGCCGGCCGTCCGGCCCCTTCGGCGGCTCGGCCAACGGCCGGCGGCCCCGCCGTCACCCCCGCGGCCCGGGTGCGTGCCTGGAGCCGCGGATTCTGGTCCGCGCTGGAAGGCACCGGCAAGTCGCGCAACGGATCCACGTACTACCTGATCCTTGGCTCCACCCTGGCGCTGACGGCGATCGGGATCATGATGGTCCTCTCGGCCTCCAGCGTGGAAGCCATCGCCGCGGGGGAGTCGCCGTACTCCGCCGCCCTCAAACAGGGCGGATTCGCCGCGATTGGTGTCTTCGCGATGCTTGTCCTCTCCCGCGTGAACGTCGTCTGGCTCAGGCGCTTCGCCTGGCCGCTCATGTTCCTGGCCATTGCGCTGCTGGGCCTGGTGCTCCTCGTGGGACGCAGCGCGCTGGGCAACCAGAACTGGATCGACGTCGGTCCGTTCACGTTCCAGCCCTCCGAAGCCGCCAAGCTCGCCCTCGCGCTCTGGATGGCCACCGTGCTTGACCGCAAGGCCAAGCTCCTCCACGAATGGCGCCACGCGCTCATTCCGGTCGTGCTCCCGGGCGCCATTGCGGTCCTGGGCCTCATCCTGGCCGGAAACGACCTCGGGACGGCCATGATCGTGATGATCATCGTGGCCGCCGCGCTGTTCTTCGCCGGCGTGCGGCTGTACCTTTTCGGGTTCGCCGGGGCGGTCCTGGCCCTTGGCGCGACGATCCTCGCCGTCACGAGCCCGAACCGGATGTGCCGCATCCTGTCATGGACGGGCCAGACCTGCGCCGACGGCTCCGACCTGAACTACCAGTCCACCAACGGCCTGTACGGGCTCGCGTCCGGCGGCTGGTTCGGCGTCGGACTGGGCCAGAGCCGGCAGAAGTACAGCTGGATCCCGGAAGCGCACAACGACTTCATTTTCGCGATCATCGGCGAGGAACTCGGACTGGTCGGCACGATCGTCGTCCTGGTCCTGTTCGCCATCCTCGGCACCGCCATCTACCGGGTGGTCGTCGCCCAGCACGATGTCTTCCACCGCGTCCTGGCCGGCACGATCATGGTCTGGCTGCTGGGCCAGGCCAGCGTCAACATGGCCGTGGTCACCGGTCTGGCACCGGTGATCGGTGTCCCATTGCCCTTCATTTCCTATGGCGGCTCGGCCCTGCTGATGTCGCTGTGCGCAATCGGCGTCGTCCTGTCCCTGGCCCGGGCCCAGATGGACCCCGGCATGCAGCCGAAGAAGATGCTCAGGTTCGGCCCGGCCGCCTTCGCCAATTCCGTGCGGAGGGCCCGCGCTGCCCGGGCTGCAAGGACTGCCGCCAGCCGGTCCGCCGCCAGCACGGCCTCCAGCCGGTCCGCCGCCCGCACGGCAGCCCGGCCCAAGGCCCCCGCAGGCAAGGCCCCCGCCGGCAAGAACCCCGCCAAGAGCCCCGCCACCAAGAACCGTACGAAAGCGTAAACAACCCTTCATGAACACCGAGTCGCCCTTGTCCGTGGTCCTTGCCGGCGGCGGAACCGCCGGCCATATCAGCCCGCTGCTGGCAATTGCCGGCGCCCTCCGGCAGTCCCGCCCCGGAGTGCAGCTCCTGGCTGTCGGGACCCCCGGGGGAATGGAAGCGCGGCTCGTCCCGGCGGCCGGCCTGGACCTTGCCACCATCAGCCGTGTCCCGCTCCCGCGCAGGCCTTCCGCGGATCTGCTCCGGCTGCCGGGCCGGATGGCCGGTGCGGTGAAGCAGGCGGGTTCCATCCTGGACGAGGCAGGCGCCGACGTCCTGGTGGGGGTCGGCGGGTACGTGTGCACACCGATGTACCTCGCTGCCCGGCGCCGGAAGATCCCAATCGTGGTCCACGAGGCCAACACCCGTCCCGGCCTGGCTAACCGCGTTGGCGCAGGCCTCGGCGCCCACGTGGCAGTGGCCTTCGCCGCGACCAAACTGGGCCGCGCCGCCCGGCACGTAGGCATGCCCATGCGCCCCGAAATTTCCGGCCTCGACCGCGCGGCCGCCCGGGCCGGTGCACGGCAGGCGCTCGGCCTGGACGCGGACCGGCCGACGCTCATCGTCACGGGCGGGTCCTCGGGCGCCCAGAGCATCAACCGGTCCCTCGCCGCGGCCGTCGGGGCCCTCGCCGACGCCGGCGTGCAGACCCTGCACATCACCGGTCGCGGCAAGTCCGTCCACGACGCCGACGGCAAACCGCTCGCCGCGCCAGGCTACCGGCAGGTGGAGTACGTCGACGGGATGGAAACCGTCTACGCCGCGGCGGACCTGCTGTTGGCCCGTGCCGGAGCCGCCACGGTCTGCGAGGTGGCCGCCGTGGGCGTGCCTGCCGTTTTCGTGCCCCTGCCCATCGGCAACGGCGAGCAGGCGTTGAACGCCGCGGGCCTGGTCGCCGCGGGCGGCGCATTGATAATCGATGACAAGGCCTTCTCCGCCGACTGGATCAGCGGGAACATCATTCCCCTGCTGCTGGACACGGACAGGCTGGACCGGATGGCAGCCAGCTCCGAACAGCTCGGCATCCGCGACGCCGACCGGCGCATGGCCGATCTCATCCTCGGGGTCGCGTCTTCGAACGAGCGCAGCGGGAACCGGCAGCGTCCGAACCGGCAGCGTCCGAAACAGCAGGGCACGAACCAGCACGGCAGGAAGCAGTAGAGCAATGACCCAGCCCCAACACGGCACGCATGCCCTGGAATCCCTCGGCCGCGTCCACTTCATCGGCATCGGCGGCGTCGGCATGTCCGCCGTTGCCCGCATCATGGTGGCCCGCGGCGTCCCGGTGAGCGGCTCCGACGCCAAGTCGCTGCCCGTCATGGCGGACCTCGCGGCCGCCGGGGCGCGGATCGCCGTCGGCTATGCTCCCGGCAACCTGGGAGACGCCCAGACGGTGGTCGCCGGCTCCGCGATCCGGCCCGACAACCCCGAGCTCGCGGCGGCCCGCGCCGCCGGACTCCCGGTGCTGCACCGCTCCGAGGCGCTGGCCGCCACGATGGCGGATGACACTGTGGTGGCAGTCGCCGGAACGCACGGCAAGTCCACCACGACCTCAATGATCACGGTGCTGCTGCAGGGCGCCGGACTGGACCCGTCCTTCGCGATCGGCGCCAACGTGCCCGCGCTCGGAGTCAATGCGGCACACGGCACGGCGGGCATCTTCGTCGCCGAGGCCGACGAATCGGACGGCTCCTTCCTGAACTACCGCCCCACGATCGCCGTGGTGACCAACGTCGAGCCGGACCACCTGGACTTCTACGGCACCGCCGAGGCCGTCTATGCCTCCTTCGACCGCTTCACGGCCCTGCTCCCGGCGGACGGCGTCCTGGTGGCGTGCGCTGACGACCCCGGGGCCAGGGCACTGGCCGAGCGCACCCTGGCCCGCGGCAACACCCGCGTGGTGCTTTACGGAACCGCCGACGACGCCGCCATCCGGCTGCACGACGCGGGACCCGGCCGAATGGGGATCTCGACGACGGCGGGCACGTTCGGCGTCGAACTGCAGGTTCCGGGCCGGCACAACGCACTCAACGCTGCCGCCGCCTTCGCCGTCGCGATCGAACTCGGCGTCGCGCCCGGCACCGCCGCGGCGGCACTGGCCCACTTCTCCGGCGCCTCGCGCCGTTTCGAGTTCAAGGGGGAGGGCCGCGGCGTCCGCGTCTACGACGACTATGCCCACCACCCCACGGAAGTCCGCGCCGCCCTGTCCGCGGCACGGGCCGTCGCCGGGGAGCACAAGGTCCACGTGATCTTCCAGCCGCACCTGTTTTCCCGGACCCGGGAATTTGCCCGCGAGTTCGCCGAAGCGCTCAACACCGCGGACACGGCCCTGGTCCTGGACATCTATCCTGCCCGCGAGGATCCCATTCCAGGGGTCACCAGCGGGCTGATCGCCGAGCACCTGGGCTCAGGCGGCCGCCTTGTCGGACCCGACGGGGAGGCTGTGCAGGCACTGCTGGCGGCCGCCGGGCCCGGGGACATCGTGCTGACCGCCGGCGCCGGTGACGTCACGGCCTACGGGCCGTTGATTGTCGAGGCCCTGACGGCGGAGGCCGCCGGTGCCTAGCACCAGGCGCCCCACCTACCGTGGCGGATCCGGCACGAGTGGGTCCGGCACCGGCGGATCCGGCTCCCGGCCGCCGTCCGCCGGGACGGGCACGGATGTCATTTCTGCGTCCAAGACCGCCACGGACACCGCCGCGGACACCGCCGTCGGTCGGTCCCGCAATCCGCAGAACCTGCAGAACCCGCAGGCCACCCCGGACAACGGGCCCGGAAAGGTGCTGTCCTTCCCCGAGCCCAAGGGCAAGCGCCGTCGGCGGATCCTGCTCAGCACCATCGGGATCGTGGCCGTGCTGATGGCGGGCATCGTCGCGGCCGCCGTCTACTCGCCCGTGCTGGCCCTGCGCACGGTCACGGTGGAGGGTACAAAGATGCTGCACCCGGATCAGGTCCAGGCCGCCCTCGCGCCCCTTCAGGGCAAGCCGCTGCCGCAGATCAGCGAGGAGGAGGTCACAGCCCTGCTCAAGCCGCTGGTCCAGGTCAAGTACGTCACCGCGAAGGCGCTGCCGCCCGCCACCTTGCAGGTGCACGTCACCGAGCGCATTCCCGTGGCCCTGGTCAAGCAGGGCAAGACATTCCAGCTGGTGGACGTCGACGGTGTCCAGCTCAGCACCACCGCCGATGCGGCCTCGGTATCGCTGCCGGTGATCGACGGCGGCAGCGGAACGCTGCCGAAGGACCTGTTCCAGGCCATCACGGCAGTGCTGGGGGCCCTGCCGGCGGATGTGCTGGCGCGGCTCTCCAACGCCTCTGCCGCGTCGGCCGACGCCGTCGAACTCAAACTCGTCGACGGGCAGACAATCGTCTGGGGCAACGCGGGGGAGAAGGAGCTGAAGGCACGGGTCCTTTCTGCCCTCCTGAAGGTCCCGGCCGACGCCAAAAACCCGGTGAAGGTCTACGATGTCAGCGTGCCCCGGCACCCAGTCACGCGGTAGCCGGCAATCGGATCCGCCGCGTCACGGATGTCCAGCGGACGTCCAGCTGCCCGCGGGACTACTTACAGGGGCTATTTGCCCGGTAATCGCGCGACACGCGGCGCCGGTTATTGAATGTCCCCTGCATAGGAAATACCGTCACAGACATGAGTTACTTGACATAACTATAACCTTCAAGTCGAAGGTTAAGGTTCAAAGCTTCAAGCAGGACTCGATCAGTTTTCGCATTAGTACACGAACAAGGGACACGTAACGTGGCAGCTCCGCAGAATTACTTGGCCGTCATCAAGGTCGTCGGCATCGGCGGCGGTGGCGTGAACGCAGTCAACCGCATGATCGAGGTCGGTCTTCGCGGCGTCGAATTCATCGCCATCAACACCGATGCCCAGGCATTGTTGATGAGCGATGCCGACGTCAAGCTCGACGTCGGGCGTGAGCTGACCCGTGGACTCGGTGCTGGCGCGAACCCTGAAGTTGGCCGGCAGGCCGCGGAGGACCACGCCGATGAAATCGAAGAGGTCATCCGGGGCGCAGACATGGTCTTCGTCACCGCCGGCGAAGGCGGCGGAACCGGAACCGGCGGCGCCCCCGTCGTCGCCCGGATCGCACGGTCCCTTGGCGCCCTGACCATCGGCGTCGTGACGCGCCCCTTCACGTTTGAAGGCCGCCGCCGTGCCGGCTCCGCCGAGGCCGGCATCGACGCCCTGCGCGATGAAGTCGACACCCTGATCGTGATCCCGAACGACCGCCTGCTCTCCATCAGCGACCGCAACGTCTCCGTCCTGGACGCGTTCCGTTCCGCCGACCAGGTTCTGCTCTCCGGTGTCCAGGGCATCACGGACCTCATCACCACCCCCGGCCTGATCAACCTCGACTTCGCCGACGTCAAGTCCGTCATGCAGGGTGCCGGTTCCGCGCTGATGGGCATCGGTTCTGCCCGCGGCGAAGACCGCGCCGTGAAGGCCGCGGAGCTGGCCATCGCCTCCCCGCTGCTGGAAGCATCGATCGACGGCGCGCACGGCGTGCTGCTGTCCATCCAGGGCGGCTCGGACCTTGGCCTCTTCGAAATCAACGAGGCAGCCCGCCTGGTCCAGGAAGTCGCCCACCCGGAGGCCAACATCATCTTCGGCGCCGTGATCGACGACGCCCTCGGCGACGAGGCACGCGTCACCGTCATCGCCGCCGGCTTCGACGACGTCAAGGCCACCTCGCCGTCCATGGACCAGTCCCTGCCGGCCGCGCCGCAGCGTCCCGCGTCCCCCGCCCCCGCCCCGGCGCAGGCACCCGCCTCCGCCCCGGTTCAGCCGCTGCACGCCACCGTCGGCGCCTCCGGCTACGGCGGCTGGGGCCAGCAGCGTCCCTCTGCCGTACCGGCCGATTCGGGCTTCGACGTCGACCTTCCGGCCGTCGTGGAGCCGGACCTGTCCGGCCGGCACTCCGATGACCTGGATGTCCCGGACTTCCTGAAGTAAATAGTTCCGCTCCTGCATGGCACCGCCGTCCGGCGGTGCCATGCTGCTTTGCGGCGGGTTACGGTGGATTGTATGAACGCAGGTATTCCGGACATGTTGATGGCGGTGGTGTGATTGTTTTGCTGGCGGGCTGAAGTCCGGCCGGGCGTATGGGTGGCCTTCACCGACGCCGGAGCCGGGAACCTGGCACTGCATGTCGGTGATGACCCCGTGGCGGTGCGCCGCCGGCGCGCGGAGCTCGAAGCGGCCGCCGGGCTCGGCGGGCGCTCCTTCCGTTACATGAACCAGGTCCACGGCAGTGACGTCGCCACCATCGTTGGGTCCACGGCCGCGGACTCCGCGGGTGAAGGTCCGGCCGCGCCCACGGCCGATGCCATGGTCTCCCTGACTGAGCCGCTGGCCGTCCTGGTAGCCGACTGCGTGCCTGTGGTGCTGGTCGGCGAGGATCCGGCCGGGGCGCCGGTGCTGGGCGTCGTCCACGCCGGACGGCCAGGCGTCGCCGCCGAGGTGGTGCCAGCCGCTGTGGCCCGCCTCCGGGAGCTCGGTGCGGACCGCATCAGCGCCTGGGTGGGCCCCTCGGTCTGCGGGCGCTGCTATGAAGTCCCCGGCAGCCTGCGCGCGGACGTTTCCGCGGCCGTGCCTGCCACCTGGTGCACCACCTCGACCGGCACCCCTGGCCTGGACCTGCCGGCCGGAGTGCGGAGCCAGCTGGAAGCTGCGGGCGTCGCGATCGAATACTCCGGGGGATGCACCCTCGAGGACGACACCCTCTTCTCCTACCGCCGCAACAGCCACACCGGCCGCTTCGCCGGGCTGGCGTGGACGGACGGCACCCACGGGACTGACGGCACTGACGGGACTGACGGGAAAAGGGATTATGGCCATGACTGAACCGGCGCAGCGCCCGGACGCACACGCCGTCGAGCCCGTCGCGGCGCCGGGGGAGAACCATGAGAACCGAACGGACGCGCTGGAAGGCCCCCGTCTGGCCCAGCTGGAGGCGAACCTCGCGGCCGTCCGCCGCCGGATCGACGCCGCCGTGGCCGCCGCGGGCCGGCAGGCGGCGCCGCCGCGCCTGATCGTCGTCACCAAGTTCCATCCTGCGCTGGACGTCCGGCGGCTGGCGTCGCTGGGGGTCACCGACGTCGGGGAGAACCGGGACCAGGAGGCCGCGGAAAAGGCGGCGCAGCTTCAGGACCTTGGCCTGAGCTGGCACTTCATCGGTCAACTCCAAAGCAAGAAGGCCAAATCCGTGGTGAAGTACGCCGCGTCCGTGCACTCCGTGGACCGGGAAGCCGTCGCCTCGGCCCTGGCCAAGGCGATGGCCGTCGAAGCCGACCGCACCGGCCGCCCGCCCCTGGACTGTTTCATCCAGGTCAGCCTGGCCGAGCAGGCCGGCGACGCAGCAGCGGCCCACCGCGGCGGCGCGGCGCCCGGCGGAGTCACCGCGCTGGCCGAACAGGTCGCCGGTGCCGGCGGACTGAGGCTCGCCGGCGTCATGGCCGTTGCCCCGCTCGGGGCGGACCCGGCGGCTGCCTTCGAAAAGCTGGCGGGCATTTCCGGGCGCCTGGCCGAACAATTTCCCTACGCCACGGGAATATCCGCCGGCATGAGCCAGGACCTCGAAGAGGCCGTCCGCTTCGGGGCGACACACCTGCGCATTGGCTCCGATATTCTCGGTCCGCGTCCGGCCCTGCGGTAAGTTCGACATATTGGAAGGTAATGGCGGGGATTCCAAGGCTGTCTAGTCACTAAGCGGCCCGCTTACGGACAAGATTAGGAGTCGACCATGGCTGGCGCTCTGCGCAAGACAATGATCTATCTTGGGCTCGCCGACGGCGACGAACACTACGAGTCTGAGCACCCCACACCGCACAAGGATGAGGACGAATCCATGGAGCAGGACCGCGAGGAACGACGTGCTCCGGCGCCCGTCCGCGAGGTCCCCCGGGAAGAGCCCCACGCCGCTGAAGAGGAATATCGCGCACCTGTGACACCCATCAAGCGTGCGGCATCGAGCCGCGAAGAGACCACCGGACTCCGGCAAATCACGACCATCCATCCGCGGTCGTACAACGACGCCAAGCTCATCGGCGAAAGCTTCCGCGACGGCATCCCCGTCATCATGAACGTCACCGACATGGGCGAGGCTGACGCCAAGCGCCTCGTGGACTTCTCCGCCGGTCTTGTTTTCGGCCTGCGCGGCAGCATCGAACGGGTGACGAACAAGGTCTTCCTGCTCTCGCCGTCGTACGTCGAAGTCATTGGCGACGACAAGAAGGTCAGCGAGACGCAGGCAAGTTTCTTCAACCAGAGCTAGGCCCGAATATTCGGTACTGATGCCAGGCGGGGACACCTGCCTGGCATCCGTGCGGAATTATCCGTGTTGAAATAGAAGTGACACTTTCCTTAGGACACTTCGGTATCCGGAATGAACATGGAGATATGAGTTAGCTCATGGGAATTGTTTTGGGGCTCGTCTATATCGTTCTGTTGCTTTTTTTCGTGGCATTGATCATCCGTCTGGTCTACGACTGGGTGCAGATGTTTGCCCGAAGCTGGCGGCCGCGCGGTTTGGCACTAGTGACCGCCCATGCTGTGTATTCGGTCACGGACAAGCCCCTCAAACTGCTCCGCCGGCTCATCCCGCCGCTGCGGTTGGGCGGAATGTCGCTGGACATAGGCTTCCTGCTGCTGTTCGTGGCCGTGAGCGTGGCGATGTGGATCGTCAAGGGCCTGGTGTACGCCCAGCCGATCGCGGCATAGGCCGCAGCCGCAGCCGGGCAGCGACCTGCCCGGCCCAGGCCCAAACCGAAAGTAAACTCCGGTTTGACACTGCGGTGTTGAATTAGAGGAACCAGACCATATTTAGGTACCGTAGTTTGACGGCCGGAAGGCCTACTGACTAACTAGACCAACGAGGTGACCAGATGGCTTTGACGCCAGAAGACGTTGTCAACAAGCGCTTTCAGCCGACCAAGTTCCGCGAAGGCTACGACCAGGACGAGGTTGACGACTTCCTGGACGAGATCGTCGTCGAACTTCGGCGCCTGAACCAGGAGAACGACGAGCTGCGCAAGAAGCTCGCCGAATCCGGCGCCGGCACGCCTGCCAGCTCCGCAGCCGCCGCACCCGTGGTGGAAAAGGTCCCGGCACCCGTCAAGGCCGAGAAGGAAGACACCGCCAAGGCCGAGGCCGAGGCCAAGGCAAAGGCGGCCGCAGAAGCCGCTAAGAAGAAGGAAGCCGAGCAGGCCGCCAAGGCCGCCCAGGTTGTCGAGCCGGCGCGCAGCGCCGCCACCCCGGCGTCGGAGTCCGCCGCCGGCCTGCTCGCCATGGCGCAGCAGATGCACGACAAGCACGTCGCCGACGGCGAGCAGCAGCGGGACAAAATCATCGCTGAAGCTCAGATCGAGGCCAGCAGCCTCGTCAACGATGCGCAGGAAAAGTCCCGCAAGATCCTCGGTGCCCTCGAGCAGCAGCGCTCCGTCCTGGAACGCAAGGTCGAGCAGCTTCGCGGCTTCGAGCGCGACTACCGCTCACGCCTGAAGGCCTACATCGAAGGCCAGCTCCGCGACCTGGACGCCCGCGGCTCCGTCGCGGCCCCCGAGGTTGGCGAAGCCAGCTAGGGCAAAAAGCAAGTATTCTGAAAGCCGGTGGCTGAGGATTCCTCGGCCGCCGGCTTTTCCCTTTTCCCGCAACGTGCCGGCACCGGCCCAGGTGCCCGGCGCTTGCCGGTACCTGAACCCGGTCCCCGCACTGGCTCCCGATCGAAAGCCCTATGACTGACGCACCATCACCAGACGCCATGCAGCCTGTCGAGGCGGCACAGCCCGTGCGCGCCCGGCCGCGGCGGGCAAAGCTGTTTGTCCTGTTCGCTGCCTTCGCGGTCTTCGCCTACGTGTTCGACCAGCTCACCAAGCTCTGGGTCACGACCACCATGACCGAGGGTGAGCGGATCCCCGTGCTTCCCCCGCTGCTGCACTGGTTCTACATCCGCAACTCGGGGGCGGCGTTCTCGATCGGCGAGAACGTCACCTGGGTGTTCACGATCATCATGGCGGCCGTGTCTGTCGCGATCCTGCTGCAGCTGCGCAAGCTCGGTTCGCTCTGGTGGGCTCTGGCGCTGGGACTGCTGCTCGGCGGCGCACTCGGCAACCTGACGGACCGGCTGTTCCGCGAGCCGTCCTTCGCGATGGGCCATGTGGTGGACTTCATCCAGCTGCCAAACTTCGCGATCTTCAACATCGCCGACTCCGCCGTCGTCTCCGCCGTCGTGATCATCTGCCTGCTCACGCTCCGCGGAATCTCCCTGGACGGCTCGCGCCATACGAAGGATACGGTGGCTAACGATGTCTGACACTGCCTCAGGAAACGCCGCTGATATGGCGGCCGATATGGCCGCCGAAGCCGGCACCGCACCCGCCGGGCACCACCGATTCACCGTCACGGAGGACCTCGCCGGTGCCCGTGTGGACGCCGGACTGGCCCGGCTGATGGACATCTCCCGCTCGCAGGCCGCAGTCCTGATCGCCGAAGGCAACGTCACCAGCAACGCAGGGAAGGTGGGAAAGTCCCTCAAACTCACCCTGGGCACCGTGCTTGAGGTCGTGGTGCCGGACCGCAGGGACCCCCTGGAAATCGTGGAGGAAGTAGTGGACGACCTGTTGATCCTGCTGGACGATGACGAATTTGTGGTCATCGACAAACCGGTCGGTGTCGCCGCCCACCCTTCGCCCGGCTGGGTGGGACCCACGGTGGTGGGTGGCCTCGCCGGGCTCGGCTACCGGATTTCGACGTCGGGCGCCCCGGAGCGCGCCGGCATCGTCCATCGGCTCGATGTCGGCACTTCCGGTGTCATGGTGGTGGCCAAGACCGAAAATGCCTACACCGTGCTCAAGCGCGCATTCAAGGAGCGCACCGTGGACAAGGTCTACCACGCCGTCGTCCAGGGCCTTCCCGATCCGCTGGCGGGCACCATCGACGCGCCCATCGGCCGGCACCCGGGCCATGACTGGCGGTTTGCCGTGACCGAGGACGGCCGTGATTCGGTGACGCACTATGAGGTCCTGGAAGCTTTCGGGAAGGCCTCACTCGTGGAGGTGCACCTCGAAACGGGCCGCACCCACCAGATCCGCGTGCATTTCTCGGCCCTGCGCCACCCCTGCGCCGGTGACCTCACCTACGGAGCGGACCCGAGGCTGGCCGCCACCCTCGGCCTCACCCGGCAGTGGCTGCACGCCCGGGAACTGTCCTTCGACCACCCGCGGACAGGGGAGCGGGTTACCGTCGCCAGCGAGTACCCGCAGGACCTGCAGTACGCGCTGACGGTCCTGGAGTCCGGAAACGCCTGAGCCGCACGGCACGGGCGGCCTGAATCCACGGGGTTCTGCCGGGCCGCCCGTTGCCGCCGTTCGGTGCCCACCGCCGTGGCTGCACGCCGCCGTCGTGGCACGGCACTAGAATGGTGCGGTGACTTCCAGCAACGACTCGTTTGTCCATCTCCACAACCACACCGAGTACTCGATGCTGGACGGTGCCGCCCGGCTCGGTGAGCTGTTCGACGAAACCGAACGGCTCGGCATGCCGGCCCTCGCCACGACGGACCACGGCTACCTGTTCGGCGCCTTCGACTTCTGGAAGCGCGCAACAGACCAGGGCATCAGACCCATCATCGGCGTCGAAGCCTATGTGACTCCCGGGACCGCCCGCACGGACAAGACCCGTGTGCGCTGGGGCGAGGAGCACCAGCGCAAGGACGACATTTCCGGCGGCGGCTCGTACACGCACATGACCCTGCTCAGCTACAACAACGTGGGCATGCGGAACCTTTTCCGGGCCTCCTCGATCGCCTCGCTGGACTCGGTCTTCGGCAAATGGCCCCGGCTGGACCGTGAGCTGCTGAACACCTACTCGGAAGGGCTCATCGCCACCACCGGCTGCCCGTCCGGCGAGGTCCAGACCCGGCTGCGGCTCGGCCAGTACCGCGAAGCCCTGGAGGCCGCGGCGGAGTTCCGCGACATCTTCGGGGCGGAGAACTACTTCTGTGAGCTCATGGACCACGGCCTGGACATCGAGCGGCGCGTCACAGGTGACCTCCTGCGCCTGGCCAAGGACCTGAACCTGCCGCTGGTGGCCACCAACGACCTGCACTACACGCACGAGCATGACGCCAAGGCGCATGAGGCCCTGCTGGCCATCCAGTCCGGTTCCACCCTCCTGGAGCCGACCTACGACAACGGCGGCTCGCGCTTCGCCTTCTCCGGCAGTGGCTACTACCTGAAGTCACCGCAGGAAATGCGCGAACTGTTCCGCGACCACCCCGAGGCGTGCGACAACACGCTCCTGATCGCCGAACGCTGCGAAGTTTCCTTCAACACCGGCGCCAACTACATGCCCCGGTTCCCCTGCCCGGAGGGGGAGGACGAAACGTCGTGGCTGGTCAAGGAGGTCGACAAGGGACTCCGCTACCGCTATCCCCAGGGCATCCCGGACAAGGTCCGCAAGCAGGCCGACTATGAGCTCGAAGTCATCACCTCGATGGGCTTCCCGGGCTACTTCCTCGTCGTCGCCGACTTCATCAACTGGGCCAAGAACAACGGCATCCGGGTCGGTCCCGGGCGCGGCTCCGGCGCCGGCTCCATGGTGGCCTACGCGATGCGCATCACCGACCTGGACCCGCTGCACCACGGCCTGATCTTCGAGCGCTTCCTCAACCCGGACCGCGTCTCCATGCCTGACTTCGACGTCGACTTCGATGACCGGCGACGTTCCGAAGTGATCGACTACGTCACGCGCAAATACGGCGACGAGCGCGTGGCGATGATCGTCACCTACGGCACCATCAAGACCAAGCAGGCCCTCAAAGACTCCTCGCGCGTGCTGGGCTACCCGTTCAGCATGGGCGAGACGCTGACCAAGGCGCTCCCGCCGGCCGTGATGGCCAAGGACATCCCGCTGGCCGACATCCAGAACAAGGACTCCAAGCGCTACAGCGAGGCCGGCGACTTCCGCCAGCTCATCAGCACCGACCCGGAGGCCGCCAAGGTCTTCGAGACGGCGCTGGGCATCGAGGGCCTGAAGCGGCAATGGGGCGTGCACGCCGCCGGCGTCATCATGTCCTCGGACCCCATCATCGACGTGATCCCGATCATGCGCCGTTTCCAGGACGGCCAGGTCATCACCCAGTTCGACTACCCGACGTCCGAAGGCCTCGGCCTGATCAAGATGGACTTCCTCGGGCTGCGAAACCTGACGATCATTTCCGATGCCCTGGAAAACATCAAAATGAACCGCGGCATCGAGCTCGACCTCGAAACGCTCGAGTTGGATGACACGGCGTCCTACGAACTGCTGGCCCGCGGAGACACACTGGGCGTCTTCCAGCTCGACGGCGGCCCCATGCGGTCCTTGCTCAAGCTGATGAAGCCTGACAACTTCGAGGACATCTCCGCCGTGCTGGCCCTCTACCGGCCCGGACCCATGGGCGCCAACGCGCACACCGACTACGCGCTGCGCAAGAACAAGATCCAGGAAGTCATACCGATCCACCCGGAGCTCGAGGAACCGCTGTCCGAGATCCTCGGCGGGACCTACGGGCTGATCGTGTACCAGGAGCAGGTCATGGCCGTGGCGCAGAAGCTCGCCGGCTATACCCTGGGCCAGGCCGATATCCTGCGCCGCGCCATGGGCAAGAAGAAGAAATCCGAGCTGGACAAGCAGTTCGCCGGCTTCTCCCAGGGCATGCAGGACAACGGCTATTCCATGGCCGCGGTCAAGACCCTCTGGGACATCCTGCTGCCGTTCTCCGACTACGCCTTCAACAAGGCGCACTCGGCCGCCTACGGCGTGATCTCCTACTGGACCGCGTACCTGAAGGCGCACTACGCGCCGGAGTACATGGCTGCCCTGCTGACCTCAGTGGGCGACGACAAGGACAAGTCGGCGATCTACCTCAACGAATGCCGGCGCATGGGCATCACGGTGCTGCCGCCCGACGTCAACGAGTCAGCCCTCAACTTCACCCCTGTGGGCACCGACATCCGCTTCGGCATGGGCGCCATCCGCAACGTCGGCGTGAACGCCGTCGAAGCCATGGTGGCGGCGCGCGAAAAAGAAGGCGCCTACACCTCCTTCAAGGACTACCTCCTGAAGGTCCCGGCAGTGGTCTGCAACAAGCGCACCATCGAATCCCTGATCAAGGCCGGCGCCTTCGACTCGCTCGGCCACCCCCGGCGGGCCCTGGCCATGATCCATGAAGAAGCGATCGACTCCGTCATCACCCTCAAGCGCAACGAGGCGATCGGCCAGTTCGACCTCTTCGCCGGCTTTGAGGACCAGGAGCCCGAGGCGTCGCTCAGCACCGAGATCCCGGACCTGCCGGAATGGGAGAAGAAGGACAAACTGGCGTTCGAGCGCGACATGCTCGGCCTCTACGTCTCCGACCACCCGCTGCAAGGACTGGAAGGGCTCCTGAGCCAGCACGCCGACCGGTCGATCACCTCGATCATCGCCGAAGACGGCCCGCCGGACGGCTCGATCGTGACCATCGCCGGTATGATCACCTCGCTCAGCCGGCGGATCGCCAAGGCCAGCGGCAACGCCTACGCCCGGGCCGAAATCGAGGACCTCGCCGGTTCCATGGAGGTCATGTTCTTCGGCCAGGTCTACGGCCCCATCGCCTCGGTGCTCGCGGAGGACCTGATCGTGGTGGTCAAGGGCCGGCTGCAGCGGCGCGACGACGGCGCCGTCACCTTGAACTGCATGGAACTCTCCGTGCCGGACCTCAGCGACAGCCAGAACGGGCCCGTGGTGATCACCATGGCCACGCACAAGGCCACCGAGGCCGTGGTCACCGAGCTGGGCGACGTGCTGCGCACCCACCGCGGAAATTCGGAGGTCCGCCTGCACCTGCAGGGCGACACCCGGGTGGAGGTCATGGGCCTGCCGGTGCACCTGCGCGTCAACCCGAGCCCGTCACTGTTCGGCGATCTGAAGGTGCTGCTCGGCCCGACCTGTTTGGATAACTGACATGCAGGGGGTTGCTGGCGGCCAGGCAAGGCTGAGCGATCCAGGGCACCCTGAGTATCGCCGCCCCGCGAGGGTTCACGAACAGCATCCGAGGATCATGTTTTCGGGTTGAGCGTTCCCCGGGCGATGCTGTCGGCGGAGTGGGCCGGGTTCCCGTTGTATGGCTGGTTGGAGACGTCCACGATGGGGTACTGGGCCAGATCAATGCCGTCCGGGATGGTGAAGATGCCGGATTCATTGTCGAGGACACCCAGGCTGACCATTCTGGACAGGTCGGCAGAGCCGACCCACACTCCCCGGAATCCGGTGATGTGGTCGTTGGAGAGCCGGATGATCAGGTGCCGGGTTCCATCGGGGAGTTGCTCTACCCGGGCGTCTCCGCTCCCGGTATGTGCGGGCAGCGGAGTCAGGGACGTTTGGGCGACGACTGTCGAAGCGGGACCCGACTGGGTGGAGGTGGGTGTGGGAGTGCCGGTGTGTCCGAGAACTCCGGCAGCGGTCCATCCGGCGGCCGTGCCAAGAACGATTCCGGCCGCAGCCGCGATAACCCACAGACCGGGACGGCCATGCCTGTCTTTGGCGCGGGGCCGCAGTGGTATCGGTGCCGGCTTTGTGCCGCCGCCGTGGTTCGGGCGCGCCTCCGCCGCGGCAGGTTTCTCCGGTGCGGCTGGTTTCTCCGGTGCAGGGTGCCCGGAGCTGGGCTGGCTCAAGGGATCCGTTGCGAGGGCCGGCGAGAGGCCGAGGGCCTGATGGATGGCGGCCCAGTTCTGGCTGCCGGGTTGCTCGAGTTCGACGCCTGCGGTGTCGAGGGTGGCAACGTGCACGGCATGTTGCAGGCCTCGGAGGGTTTCGCTGCACGCGGGGCAGGTGGCGAGGTGGTCGGCGTCGGCGTCCGTGCCCAGGGGCTCGCCAAGGGCCAGCAGACTAAGAAGTTCGGCGTCAAGGTGTTCCATGTTCCACCTCCAGGCGGGTGCGTAAGCGGGTGAGGCTGCGCCGGATGTGGCTTTTGACAGTACCGAGCGGCAGGTTGAGGCGCGACGAGATCTGGTCGTGAGTCAGGTCTTCATAGAACGCCAGCCGCATTATTGCTTGCTGTGGATCCCCTAAATGCTCCAGTTCTTCGTCCAACGTCAGGCGGTCGGCGACCTCTTCTACGTCCCCGGCGTCCGGGCGGGAAGCGGGGTCAACGACCAAGAGAGTGGCTGCTTGTTCGAGATGGCGCTGGCGGGAGCGAGCGGACAAGGCATCGGAGATTGCATTGCGGGCGATTCCGATCAGCCATGCCGGCAGCCGCGCCGCCTCCGGGCGAAATGTGGTCCGTGATTTCCAGGCCCGAATGAAGACCTCCTGGGTGACGTCGTCGGCAGCGGCACGCTCTCCCAAGGATCTTAGCGCCAGCGTGTAGACGAGCGGACTGAACCGTCGGTACGCCTCCGCGAGGACGTGTTCGTCGCCGCCGGCAAATGCTTGGTCGAGACCGGAGTCCCAATCGTGCGATGCGGCAGCCTCCATCAGATGCTCCTTTGAGCGGCAGTGGCCCCTGTTGCACCACATTATGCCGCTCGCGCGGGGACTCCGCCATGGTCGAACTGGGTCAGCCTTCCGGGCTGTCGCTGTGTGCGTGCCGGTGGGGCCGCGGTTGATGCGACCCCACCGGGCGAGAAAACAGGATGCCTGCTGGAGCTCCGGTTGGCTTACTCGTGGTGGCCTTTGTGTCCGCGCGATGAGGAGTCCACTACCTGTACGGCGGCCCCAAGGTTGTTGTCGGCGAGGCTTCCCCAGGCGTAGACGATGGTGTTTTTCCCCGCAGTGACCTTGATGTCGGCCGGACCGATCAGCGGGGCAGTGGTTCCCTCGGCTGCGACCGAGGCCGGGACGGTTCCGGCCTTGAGAGTGAGGGTCTTTTGATGCCGGTTGGTGAGTCCCTCAATGACCGCGTTGCCACCGGCCAGGACATCGACGGCGGGCGCCGCAGCGACGTGCCGGACGGTCAGCTTGCCCTTTCCATCCGGGCTGGCGGAGGTGTCATTGGTGAAAAGGGTGGCCGTGGGCGTCCCGTCAGCGGCCAGATGTGCGACCGCTGTGTAGTCCCGACCTTCTTCGAGGTCCACTGTGACCGGGCCTATCACGGGGTGGTCGGCGCTGGTGGCGTCGGCGCCGGTGATGGCGACCTTGTGGTCTCCGTCGGGGACGTTCAACGGCCCGGCCAATGTGCCCGGTTTGAAGTTGTCCAGGGCGAGTTTGCCGTCGACCCAGACATCGACGGTAAGGCCCGGAACGCCGTGGAGGACGGACAGTTTTGCCGTTCCCTCGTCGCGGTGATGCCAGGTCCCGGCCTGGGCCGGGGCGGCCAGGGCCAGTGCTGCCAGCAGCGTCATTGCTCCGGTGGCTGCAGAGAGTGTCTTGCGCATTTCCAACTCCTCATCGGGGCCCACATGGGGGCGGTGGTTGTGCTTACACCCTTAATACCGGCCGAAGGCCGTCGCCGGATGCACCACCGGGGAAGTTTTAATGTGCCGTGTTAATTTGCCGTGGCCCGTAGAGGCGTCTGTCAGATCTCGTAGTCGAGCGGAACGGGCTGGCTGTAGGCCCCGGAGTGGTAGAGCAGGGGAACACCGTCGTCGCCGACCTGGCCCTCCACCACCTCGACCACCACGACCGCGTTGTTCTCGAAGGAGAGCCGCATCTGGACCTTGCCGATCAGCCAGCCGCTGACTCCCTTGAGCACGGGCACCTCGTGGGGTCCGAGCTCCCAGTGGTCGCCGTCGAACCGGTTGCCGGCCCGGGCGAAACGGTCGGCGAGCTCCTGGTTTTCCAGCCCGAGCATGTGCACGCCAATGTAGGTCGTGTTCGCCACGGCCGGCCACGAGCTGGAGGTCCTGGCCATGTTGAACGTAAAGCGCGGCGGCTTGGCGGACAGAGAGGCCACGGAGGTCGCCGTGAATCCGAACGGGACGCCGTTGTGGTTGGCCGTGATGATGGCCACGCCCGCCGCGTGCCGGCGGAACATTTCCCTGAATGTTCCCTCGAAAATACCTTCATCTGTGGCCACTGCGATCCAACTCCCTGCTGCACGTGCGTGTCGTACTTCTACTCTGCCAGCGTATTGCGCAGGGGAATCGAGTGCGGCATTTTCTTTACGTCTCCCGTCATGTGCTGCCGGCCGGCGTCATGCGCCGCGGGAATCCTTGTTACGGTTTGTTGCATGACACAGTCCGCAGTCGACGGCCCCGTCCACCACGCCGGGGAGCCCGCACAGCCCGAGCGGCGTCCCGAGGGGCAGCCCGGTTCCGGGGGGACATGGCGGAAGGCCGCGGTCATCGCGGCCGCCGGCATCCCGGTGGGGCTGCTTTGGTGGCTTCTGGCGCCGTCGGGCCTGAATCTCCTGACCGGAAACCCTGACCTCGCCGCCGGCACCAACACCGCCACCTGGCTGCCCCGTGACCTTGTGCTGGCGGGGCTGTGCCTGCTCGCAGGGTGCATTGCCGGGTCGTTCGTCGCCGGCAACAAGCACCAGCAGCCCGGCCCCGGCACTGTTGTCCTCGTGGTCCTCGCCGGCGCTGCCGGTGCGCTCATCGCGTGGGGAACCGGTGTGCTCAGCGCCCAATGGTGGGGAGCGCCGGCAGATACTTCGGCCAGCGCCAGCGTCGCCTTCTCCCTGCGCTCCTATGCGGTCCTCGCCATCTGGCCGGCAGCGATCGCCCTGGCCATCTTCCTGAACAGCCTCTTCCCGGGCAACGGCGGCAAACCCCGCCGCGGCGGGGCACGTAAAATGAACGGGTGAGCCTAACTCCTGACAGCCCCGTGACCCCGATGACCGCCGCCCTTAACTTCCGCACGGTGGACGTGCGCGGTGCGCACCTGTCTCTCGCGGGACTCCGCGCAGCCGTGCCCCGGGCACAGTCCGGGACGATGGCCGACGCCGAGGGCAAGGTCCTGGATATCATCTCCGCGGTCCGCGCGCGGGGCTTCGGCGCACTGCGGGAGCTGGCGCTGGCTTTCGACGGCGTCGAGCAGACGCATCCCCGCGTCCCGGCCGAGGCGCTGCGTGCAGCCCTCGAGAACCTGGATCCCGCCGTCCGCGCGGCCCTGGAGGAGTCCATCAAGCGGGCCCGCGCCTTCGCCGACGCCCAGCGCCCGGCGAACATCGACGTCGAACTCGGCGAGGGTGCCGTCGTCAGCCAGAACTGGGTGCCGGTGGCGCGCGTGGGGCTCTATGTCCCCGGCGGCCTGGCGGTCTACCCGTCCTCGGTGATCATGAACGTGGTCCCGGCCCTGGCCGCCGGCGTCGAATCGATTGCCCTGGCCTCGCCGCCGCAAAAGAACTTCGGCGGCCTCCCGCACCCCACGATCCTGGCTGCGGCCTGTCTGCTGGGCATCGAGGAGGTCTACGCGATTGGCGGGGCGCAGGCCATTGCGGCCTTCGCCTACGGCATCCCGGCCGACGCGTCCGACGGCGGCCACCTCCCCGGGATCGACCCCGTGGATGTCGTCACCGGTCCGGGCAATATCTTCGTGGCCACCGCCAAGCGCCTGGTCAAAGGGGTTGTCGGGATCGATTCCGAGGCCGGCACCACGGAGATCGCGATCCTCGCGGACGCCACCGCCAGTCCTGCCCTCGTGGCCGCGGACCTCATCAGCCAGGCCGAGCACGACCCCAAGGCTGCATCGGTGCTGTTCACCGACTCCGAGGCCCTCGCCGCAGAGGTCCGCGTGGAGCTTGAGCGGCAGGCCGCTGCCACCAAGCACTCCAGCCGCGTCCGCGAGGCGCTCTCGGGCCCGCAGTCCGGGGTGGTGCTGGTCGAGGACCTGGAGCAGGGCATTGCCGCCTGCGACGCGTACGCCGCGGAACACCTTGAGATCATGACCGCCGACGCCGCCCGGGTGGCCGGCCGGATCCGCAGCGCCGGTGCGATCTTCGTGGGGGACTACAGCCCCGTGAGCCTGGGGGACTATTGCGCCGGCTCCAACCACGTGCTGCCTACCAGCGGCACCGCGGCCTTCTCCTCCGGACTGAATGTGACCACGTTCCTGCGCGCCATCCAGGTCATCAACTACAGCCGGGCCGCGTTGGAGCAGGTCAGCGGCCATATCGTCAGCCTCTCCGGCGCGGAGGACCTGCCGGCGCATGGCGAGGCCGTCACGGTGCGGTTCGCCGCACGGTAGTTCAGGACCCAGACCACTACATGTAGTAATTACAGGCTTGTTATTCAGCTACATCTAGTCGTAAACTGAAGTCACAGCGGATTGCGACAGGGGAGGAACCGACATGTATTGCCCGTTCTGCCGAAACCCTGATTCGCGCGTCGTGGACAGTCGGATCGCCGATGACGGCTCCGCCATCCGGCGCCGCCGTCAGTGCCCCGAATGCGGCCGCCGGTTCACCACCGTGGAAACCACGAGCCTGACCGTCATCAAGCGCTCCGGGGTCGGCGAGCCGTTCAGCCGCAGCAAGGTCATCAACGGCGTGCGCAAGGCCTGCCAGGGCCGCCCGGTCACCGAAGACGATCTCGCCTTGCTGGCGCAGGAAGTCGAGGAGGCGATCCGGGGCTCCGGCGCCGCCGAAATCGAGGCCCACGAAGTCGGGCTGGCGATCCTGGAGCCGCTGCAGCGTCTCGACGAGGTTGCCTACCTGCGGTTCGCCAGCGTCTACCAGGCCTTCGAATCGCTCGAGGACTTCGAATCGGCGATTTCCCTGCTTCGCCATGAGGCAGAGACCAAGGGCCGGGACGGCAAGAGCCCGGACAAGCGGCCGCTGCAGGCGCCGTCGTAAATGTCCTGATTGTCCTGGCGACTGCGTCCCAGGATCCACCACAGACTCCGGTGGTGGCAGCGGAGGGGAAGCCGCAGCCACCACCGGCTCCACGTCACCGCTCCACAAAGAAATTGAGCTATCACTCCGGGTCGTTCCCAGCGTTCAGAACGACCCGGAGTGATAGCTCAATTGGTTTTTGCGGCGCGATGGGCCTTTATTTTGCCAGCTTGTGCTTGAGGGCAATCTCGATGGCCGCGCCCACGATCCCGGCGTCGTTCTTCAGCTCGGCCGGGACGATCGGCGTGCGCAGCTTCATGTGCGGCAGGTACTCGTCCGCACGCTTGGAGATGCCGCCGCCCACAATGAAGAGCTCGGGGGAAAACAGGAATTCCACGTGGGAGAAGTAGCGCTGCAGCAGGACGCTGTACTGTTCCCAGCTGAGGCCCTCGCGCTCACGGGCCACGGCCGAGGCCTTGGTCTCGGCGTCGAAGCCGTCAATCTCCAGGTGACCGAGTTCGGCGTTGGGAACCAGCTTGCCGTCGAAGATGAACGCCGAGCCGATGCCGGTGCCAAGGGTGATCACCAGCACCGTGCCGGCCACTCCCTCGCCGGCACCGAAGCGGGCCTCGGCGAGTCCCGCGGCGTCGGCGTCATTGATGACCTCCACCGGGCGGCCGAGACGCGCCGTGAGCATGGCATCGATGTCGGCTTCCAGCCACGACTTGTCCACATTCGCGGCCGAATGGACCACGCCGTGCTGGATGATGCCGGGGAAGGTCACGCCCACGGGGCTGCTGGCGTCGGGGGCATCGGAACGGGCCGAGAGCTCGGCGACAACCTGCGCGACGACTTCGGCCACCGACTCAGGAGTGGAGGGCTGCGGCGTCGGGAAGCGCACGCGGTCACCGATCAGCTTCCCCTTCTTCAGGTCCACGATCCCGCCCTTGATTCCGGTCCCACCGATGTCAATGCCGATCAGGGGGGCGTTCTTCTTCGACTTTTCGTCCTTCTTGGCCAATGTCGTTCCGTTCGTGGCAGGGGCGGGCTGTAGTGACCGGGCAGGGCCGGTGGTGAAAGAGCGGGGTGGCTCCGTGAACTAGCGTGTGGAGCAGACGGTCAGGGCAGCGTGAGGACCTCGGCACCGGACTCCGTCACGAGCAGGGTGTGCTCGAACTGGGCGGTGCGCTTGCGGTCGCGGGTCACGACGGTCCAGTCATCGGCCCACATGTCCCAGTCAACGGTGCCCAGGGTCAGCATCGGCTCGATCGTGAACACCATACCGGTTTCCATGGTGGTGTTGTATGCCGGGGCCGCGTCATAGTGCGGAATGATCAGCCCGGTGTGGAAGGCTTCGCCAACTCCGTGCCCGGTAAAGTCGCGGACCACGCCGTAGCCGAAGCGCTTTGCGTAGGACTCGATGGTCCGGCCGATCACGTTGATTTCGCGTCCGGGAGCCACCGCCCGGATGGCGCGGGTCAGCGATTCCCGGGTGCGCTCGACGAGGAGGCGGGACTCCTCGTCGACGTCGCCGACCAGGAAGGTGTAGTTGGTGTCGCCATGGACGCCGCCGATGAAGGCCGTGATGTCGATGTTGAGGATGTCGCCGTCCCGGACCACCGTGCTGTCCGGGATCCCGTGGCAGATGACCTCGTTGAGGGACGAACACAGGGACTTCGGAAAGCCCCGGTATCCGAGGGTGGAGGGGTACGCGTTGTGGTCCAGCAGGAACTCATGGCCCACCCGGTCCAGCTGGTCGGTGGTGACGCCGGGTTCGATGTGCCTGCCGACCTCCACTATGGCCTGGGCGGCGATCTTGGAGGCGATCCGGATCTTCTCGATGGTCTCCGCCGACTTGACCTCGGACCCTGTGAACTTCGCAGGAGCCGGCTTGCCCACATATTCCGGACGCGGGATGGACGGCGGCACGGGAAGCTGCGGGCTCACTGTCCCCGGGACCAGCGTGCCGATGGGTGCAGTTGAGGCTAGAGAAGGCATAGATTGATCATATAAGCCCCCGGGCTCGCCCCGGAAAATACAGCCCGGAAAATACAGCCCGGAAAAGACACCCGGACACGCTCCGGGCCATGAAGGAGCCCCGATGCCCGAATACTGGTACAACGTCAACACCCACGAGATCGAGGAAGACGCGATGTCCGACTGGAGCCAGCTGATCGGACCGTACAAGACCCGTGAGGAAGCCGAACACGCCCTGGAAAAGGTCAAGGCGCGCAATGAGGCTTGGGACAAGGACGAGGACGACTAGCCCGTACGGACCTGCTGCGCCCGCGGGAACGTCCCCCGGCGATCGCGGACCGGACACCGCGCAGGCTGACTGATTTTCTCCCGGCCCGTGATTCTCACCCTGTGAGGGTGGGTGCGAGCCGGTTGCCGACAGCCATACTGGGAAAATGCCGACGCGCGTTGCCCGCACCCGCGGCACCCGAATATCAGACCTCGCCAGGCTGGCCCTTGCCTGGGCTGCCTCGACTGTAGCCCTCATTATCACCGGCGCCCTGCTTCCGGGGTTCTCTGCGGCCAGCTGGTGGTCATACGCCGCCGTGGCGGCGGCAGCCGGCCTCGTCGGCCTGGTCCTGCGCCCCGTGCTGGTGGAGATCTCGGCCAGGGTGGGCTGGGTGGCAGTACTTCTTACCGCCCTGGTGGGGCAGGCCCTGATCATGTACGTCGCCATCCGTCTGGTGCCCGGCATCGAGTCGACGCCGTTGACAGCCCTCGCCGCTACCTGGGTCAGTGCCGTGGTGGGCACGCTCATTTCGTGGGCCACCACAGCCGGAACCGATGACGGCCTCATCACCTCGCTGGCAGGACGGGCACGCCGGCAGGAAACGGTGACCGATCCGGAGGTGGACGGTGTCCTGTTCGTCCAGCTCGACGGGGTCCCCTTCCCGGTGCTGCAGTGGGCTATCCAGTCCGGGGGAGTGCCCCATCTCCGCCGCTGGCTGGCCTCGGGGGATTATCAGTTCCGTGAATGGACTCCCCAGCTGCCTTGCACGACGCCGGCGAGCCAGATGGGCATTCTGCACGGCACGGTCGCCGGGATCCCGGCCTTCCGGTGGTATGACCGTGAGCTCCAACGCGTCCTGGTGGCCAACCGTCCGGCAGACGCCCGGGTGATCGAGGACAGGCACAGCACCGGCCAGGGACTGCTCTGCGACGACGGCGTCTCCATCTCGAACCTGTTCACCGGTGACGCGCCCCGCTCGTTTTTGACGATGAGCCGGGTAGAGGTCCGGCGCGGCTCGACCCAAACCCGCCGGGCGTTCGCCTGGTTTTTTGCCACCCCGAACGGCTTCATGCGCAGCTTCACGCGGACCGTCGCCGAGATCTTCAAGGAGCGTTGGCAGGCCCGGAGACAGGTCAAACGTGACCTCAATCCGCGGGTGCGGCGGGACTGGACCTTCGCCCTGCTGCGGGCAGTCACCAACGGTCTGCTGCGGGACCTGAACACGGCGCTGGTGGCAGAGGAGCTGCGTCGCGGCACGAAGTGCATCTATGTCGACTACGTTGACTACGACGAGATCGCCCACCACGCAGGCATGTTCCGCCCCGAGTCGCTTGCAGCCCTGGATGGCTTGGACCGCACGCTCGGTGCCTTGGCCGAACTCGCCGGGTCCGCTCCCCGCCGCTACCGGCTGGTGGTGCTCTCGGACCACGGCCAGTCCCAGGGCACGCCGTTCGCGGACCGGTATGGCCAGGCGCTTGGTGATCTGTGCGCGGAACTGATGCAGGAACACGTTCAGAACGTGGACGCGTCCGTCGAGGGGCTCGGGCGCGCGGACTCCCTCGCCGGCGACGTTGCCTCTGGCGGATTGTCCGGGAAGCTCGCCGGCCGTGCCGACGAGGTGCTGACCAAGGCACAAGAGACGCCGGCACAGCAGACTTCCGGCCCAGGCGGCGCGGAGGATCCGGTGGTCGTGTTGGGCTCGGGCAACCTGGGCCTGGTGTACCTGCGCGGTGACCGGCGCCTGAGTCTCCAGGCCCTCGAGCATCGGTGGCCTGCCCTGGTCCCTGGCCTGGCGGGCCATCCCGGCGTCGGGTTCGTGGCCGGCATCGATGAGGAGGGCGGGGCGTGGGCGATCGGAAGCGGCGGGCGCGTCAATATCACCAGCGGGGCAGTGGAGGGCACCGACCCGCTGGCCGGTTTCGGGCCGCATGCGGCGCGGGTGCTGAATCTCGCGCTGATGCACCCCGAGGCGCCGGATCTCTATGTCAACAGCGCGGTGGATCCCGTGACCGGCGACGTTGCAGCATTCGAAGGCCTCGTCGGATCCCACGGGGGTCTGGGGGGTTGGCAGGACCGCGCCGTGCTGATGGGCCCGGCCGATCTCATGGCGGGGCTGCCCGAGCGGATCGAGGGTGCCGGGGAACTCCACCGGGTGCTGGTGGCGATGCTTGAGTCCTGTGGCCAGCGCACCACGACGGCGTCCCGCGGCTGAGCGACCAACGGGGGGATTTCCCGGGGCGGGTCCAATTCGAGGCCCTGGGCTTACGAGGACGCGACCCAGGTCTGGCCGGGAGCGAGGACGACTGCCGTGCAGCCGGGCGCCTGTTCCGCCACGGCAGTGGCGAACCGGTGGCCGGGCCGCTCGAGCCAGCTCCGGGCAAAGTAGGTGACGAACGGAGGGTGCAGCGTCCCCCAGTGCACCGGCAGGGCGAACCGTGCGCCGCTCATCGCGACAGCCCGTGCGGCGGTCTCCGGAGTCAGGTGCCCCGCCGAGAGCCTCGGTCCCCACCCCCAGACCGGCACCAGGGCGACATCGATCGGCCCTCCGGCCATGGCGGGGAGCGCGCCCATCTCCGGGAACAAGCCCGTGTCACCCGCGATCCACACGATGCCCGACTGGCCGCGGACGAGCTGGCCATTGGCGTCGTTGGGCCGGTGCGGCATTGGCCGGCTGCGATGCTCGGCCGGCACCTGGCGAATCTGGACGCCGCTGCCTACCGGGGTCCAGCCGTCGCCCAAGGAAACTGTGTGCGCCAGCTTTCGGCGACGCAGCCAGGCCACGTTCGCCGGCGCGCTCATCAGCGGTGCCCCGGGCAGCATGCGCAGGGAGCGCAACTCGGCGTGGTCGTGGTGCAGGTGAGAGAGGAGCACCGCGTCCGGTCGGTCCCACGAGACCGGGTCCGGACGCGGTGCCAGGCGTCGGAGCAACCCGGCATGGGAACGGAGCAGCGGATCGGTGAGGATCCGAACCCCGTCGAGATCCAGAACCACCGTGGAGTGACCAAGCCAGGTGATTCTCATGTCGGGCGTAGCCCGTTTTCGTGTCAGGCCAAGGCCTTTGCCTTGAGGGAATCAAACTCGGTCTGGTTGATGGCTCCGGAATCAAGCAGCGCCCTGGCATCGGCGATCTGGCCGGCCGGGCTGGCCGTCGAGCCTGCGGCCTGCTTGATGTACTCCTGCTGGGCAGCCTGCTGCTGGGCCAGCATCTTCATCTGACGATCGGTCATGCTCCGGCCCCGGGCGATCAGGTAGATGAGGGCGCCGAGCCAGGGAACGAAGATCAGCAGGATAACCCAGCCGGCCTTGGCCCAGCCGCTGAGCTCGTGGTCGCTGAACAAGTCCATCAGGCAGCGGAACCACACCATCAGCGCAGCGATCCAGATGAAGAACCAGAAACTCCAGAGCAGAACGTCCCAGAAGCTATTCGTGTCCATCGATACTCCTCGAATCGTGTCCGCCGGAGCCTGACCTTACGCTTAGCGCATGAAACCGTCGGGGCCGGCGGAACATCTTGAGGTCCTAATGCAGACCTTATTGGTCAGCCTGCCCGCACCTGAGGCGCAACGCATCGCCCGTGAAGGATGAGGTCTTGCAAAAGAGGCCCCGGATCCGGAAGGTCAGGGGCCCGCTGGAGCGGAACTAGAAGGAGTGTTCCGGGCCGGGGAACTGGCCTGAGCGCACGTCGTCGCCGTAGGCTTTTGCGGCGTCACTGAGGGACGTGCGGAGGTCGGCGTACTGTTTGACGAATTTCGCCATCTTTCCGCCGCGCAAACCGGCCATGTCCTGCCACACCAGGACCTGTCCGGTGGTGGCGCTGCCGGCGCCGATGCCGACCGTGGGGACCTCGACGGCGGCATCCACGGCGGCTGCCGTGGCGGCCGGGACCATTTCCATGAGCACGCTGAACGCGCCGGCGTCGGCCAGCGCGACGGCGTCGTCGATCAACCGCTGGGCGTCATCGCCGCGGCCCTGGACGCGGTAGCCGCCGAGGGAGTGTTCGCTCTGCGGGGTGAAACCGATGTGCGCCATGACGGGGATGCCGGCCTGGACCATGGCGCGGACGGTCTCGGCGTAGAACTTTCCGCCTTCAATCTTCACGGCGTGGGCCAGGCCCTCTTTCAGGAACCGGACGCCGGTGGCAACCGCCTGCTGGGCCGAGACCTCGTAGCTGCCGAACGGCAGGTCAGCGACCACCAGGGCCCGCCGTGCGGAGCGGGCGACGGCGCGGCACAGCGGAAGGAGTTCGTCCACCGTCACGGGAAGGCTGGTTTCGTTGCCGAAGACGTTGTTGGAGGCCGAATCGCCGACCAGGAGCACCTCGATGCCTGCCTGGTCAAAGATTTCTGCGGTGTACTGGTCATACGCGGTGAGCATGGCGAAGCGCTCACCGTTGACCTTGGCCGCCTGGAGATGATGCGTGCGGATCCTGGCCGCCGGTTTCCGGACCGCCTCCGCAGCCCCGCCGGCGCCGCCGTCGGGGGTCCCGCCTGTGCCACTGGCCGACGTGCCCGAAGAGGCGGCCGCTGAAGCCGCTGCCGGGCCGCTGCCGTAGGGGGCCGCAAGTTCTGCGGGCGTGCTGGAATCGGAGCTGTTACTTGAGGCCATGCCACGAGCGTAGTGCGAGACGAAGTGCCGCAGCTACCGCGGATTGCCCCCGCCCGGCGTGAATCACGTCACACGGGCGGCCTGCGCGACGGCGCAATAGCCCCTCCCGCCGCGAATTCGTCCGGCTTTGTGTTAACGGTGTGTTACGCGGGGGTCCGGCTTCAGCAATCGGTGGCAATGCTTAGTAAAGTGAACCGTGAGCAGCCGCGGGGCCCATGTATGCCGGGCCCGGGGCGGATGGAAGAACCGGAAAGAGGCCAGTATGGACCGCCAGCAAGAGTTTGTCCTGCGGACGATCGAAGAGCGCGATGTGCGGTTTGTGCGCCTGTGGTTCACCGACGTCGTGGGATCGCTCAAGTCCGTGGCCCTGGCCCCGGCCGAGGTGGAAGGCGCCTTCGAGGAAGGACTCGGATTCGACGGTTCCTCGATCGAAGGCCTGGCCCGCGTCTTCGAATCCGACATGCTGGCCCAGCCGGATCCGGCCACGTTCCAGATCCTGCCGTGGCGCGGCGAGACCGAGGCCACATCGCGGATGTTCTGCGACATCCTGACGCCCGACGGCGAACCTTCCGCCGCGGACCCGCGCAACGTCCTCAAGCGCACCCTGGCCAAGGCCGCGGACATGGGCTTCACCTGCTACACCCACCCCGAGATCGAGTTCTACCTGCTCAAGTCCCAGGAGCCGGGCCCGGACGGATCACCCATCCCCGTGGACGAGGGCGGCTACTTCGACCACGTCCCGGGCGGCGTGGCCCAGGACTTCCGCCGGACCGCCGTGACCATGCTCGAATCGGTGGGCATCTCGGTGGAATTCAGCCACCACGAGGCAGGCCCGGGCCAGAACGAAATCGACCTGCGCTACGCCGACGCCCTGCAGACCGCGGATAACATCATGACGTTCCGCACGGTCATCAAGGAAGTCGCGCTGCAGCAGGGCACCTATGCCACCTTCATGCCCAAGCCCTTCACCGCCCACCCGGGTTCCGGCATGCACACCCACTTTTCCCTCTTCGAAGGGGACACCAACGCCTTCTACGAGGCCGGTTCCGAGTTCCAGCTTTCCGAGACGGCGCGCCAGTTCATCGCCGGCATCCTCAAGCACGCCCCCGAATTCACGGCCGTGACCAACCAGTTCGTCAACTCCTACAAGCGGCTCTGGGGCGGGGGAGAGGCACCGAGCTACCTGAGCTGGGGCCACAACAACCGCTCCGCCCTGGTCCGCGTCCCGCTGTACAAGCCCGGCAAGGGCCAGTCCGCGCGGATCGAATACCGTGGCATCGACTCCGCCGCCAACCCCTACCTGGCCTACGCCGTGCTGCTCGGTGCCGGCCTCAAGGGCATCGAGGAGGGCTACCAGCTCCCCGCGGCGGCGGAGGACGACATCTGGTCGCTGAGCTCGGCGGAACGCCGCGCCATGGGACACGACCCGCTGCCGGCCAGCCTGCACGACGCCATCCGGACCATGGAGGATTCCGAGCTCATGCCGCAGATCCTCGGCGAGCAGGTGTTCGAGCACTTCCTGCGCAACAAGCGGGCAGAATGGCAGGACTACCGCCTTCAGGTGACGCCCTACGAACTGCAGCGCAATCTCGGCATTCTGTAGGTTGCCCCGATGAGCCTGGCACGACGCCTCATTGCCGCCGGCTTCAGCGATCTCGACAAGGGCGAGCGGTTCCTGGCGGCCCGGGAACTGGAGGGACTCGACCAGGATGCCCTCTTTGCGGGGCTGCAGCTGGCGGCCAACCCGGACACGGCCCTGCAGTCCCTGGTCCGGCTGATCGAGAAGCACCCGGAGCTGCGCAAGCTTGCCGTCGCAGACCCGGAAAGCAGCGAGCCGCTGTACCGGGTCCTGGGGGCCTCCGAGGCGCTGGGCGAGTTCCTCATCCGCCACCCCGAACACCTCGATGCCTTCGACGTCCGGGTCAGTCCGGAACCGATGCCCGCGGACGCCGTGGCCCTGCGGACGCGGCTGCTGCAGTCGGTGCGGGCCGATCCCAAGTCTGCCCGGCCGGTGGCGGCCCTCAGCGGTCAGGAAGCCTACGCGGCCCTGCGCACCGCCTACCGGCGCGGGCTCGTGGAGCTCGCCATCAAGGACCTGTGCGCGGCCGATCCGCTGGACTTCATGCCGGCCGCGGGTGCGGAACTGGCGGATCTCGCCGGGGCTGCGCTCGAGGCGGCCCTCGCCGTGTCCCGGGCCGAGGCGGCGGAGAAGTTCGACGCCGCGGAGGTGGCCGACGTCGGCCTCGCCGTGATCGGCATGGGCAAGTGCGGTGCCCGCGAACTGAACTACATTTCCGATGTCGACGTCATTTACGTGATCGAGTCCGGCGCGCTGGAGGAGACCCGGGCCACGACAATCGGCACCGTCCTCGCCTCCGGGATCTCGCGCGCGATCATGTCCACGAGCCGCGAACCCGGGCTGTGGGAAGTCGATGCGAACCTCCGGCCCGAGGGCAAGTCGGGGCCGCTGGTCCGGACCCTCGCCTCGCACGAGAGCTATTACGCGCGCTGGGCCGAGAGCTGGGAATTCCAGGCCCTCCTGAAGGCCCGGACCATCGCCGGCGACACCGTCCTGGGGGCCCGCTACGAGGCAGCCCTGACGCCCCTGATCTGGTCTTCGGCCGGCCGGGAGGGCTTTGTCGAATCCGTCCGCGCCATGCGCCGCCGCGTCACCGAGCATATTCCGGCCGATGAGGAACAGCGGCAGATCAAGCTGGGCCGCGGCGGGCTGCGCGACGTCGAATTCACAGTCCAGCTGCTGCAGCTTGTGCACGGCAAGTCGGATGAATCCTTGCGCTGCCGGGACACCACGTCGGCCATCGCCGCGCTCTCCGCCGGCGGGTATATCGGCCGTTCCGACGCCGCGGAGTTCGACCGCGACTACCGCTACCTGCGGCTGCTCGAACACCGGATCCAGCTGTTCCAGCTGCGCCGGACGCACCTCATGCCGGTGAACGAAGCGTCTTTGCGTTCCCTCGCCAAGGCGGTCCTGGGACCGTTCTCCGCCGAGCGGCCCAAGCCGGACGCCCTGGTCGCCGCATGGCGAAAAACCAAGCGCTCCGTGCGGGAACTCCACGAACGCATCTTCTACCGCCCCCTGCTCAATACCGTCGCCACCCTGAGCAGCGAAGAGGCACGCCTGACCCCGGAAGCCGCCCAGGGCCGCCTCGCCGCCCTCGGTTACCTCGATCCCCCCGGCGCCATGCGACACATCGAGGCCCTCACCGCCGGCGTGAGCCGGCGCGCGGCACTCCAGCGCCAGCTCCTGCCCATCCTGCTGGACTGGCTCGCCGACGGCGTGGATCCCGACGCCGGGCTGCTCGCCTTCCGGCGGGTCAGCGAGGCCCTCGGCACAACGCACTGGTACCTGGGCATGCTCCGGGATTCGACGGCCGCGGCCGAGCGGCTCTGCCACGTGCTCGCCAACTCCCGGCTGATCGCGGACCTGCTGGAGGTTTCGCCCGAATCAGTGGCGTGGCTGGGCACGGACAAGGAACTGGTGCCGCTCAGCTTCGAATCCCAATGGCTTGAAATCACCTCGAAGATGTCCCGGCACGCGGACCCGGAGAGCGCCATGCGGCTGATCCGGCTGATCCGGCGCCGGGAAATCCTCCGGGTCGCCATCGCGGACAGCGCCGGGCTGCTGGACCAGGACCAGGTGGGGGAAGCCCTCGCCGACACGGACCGGGCCGCCGTGCTTGGGGCCCTGCGCGTGGCGGAGACAATCATCACCGCCGGGGAACCGCTGAAGACCCACGTGCTGGTGGTTGCGATGGGCCGTCAGGGCGGCCGGGAGATCGGCTACGGCTCGGACGCCGACGTCATGTACGTTCACCGCGGACTCCCCGGCGTGCCGGAAGAGGAGGCACAGGCTCAGGCCCTGCAGATCGTGGGCAAGCTCTCCAGCCTGCTGACCCAGCCGCTCAGACCGGCGATCCTGGCCGAGCGGGTACTCGCGGTGGACGCGGACCTGCGCCCCGAGGGCAAGAGCGGACCCATGGTGCGGTCTCTGGAGTCCTATGCCGAGTACTACCGCCGGTGGTCCCTGGTCTGGGAGTCCCAGGCGCTGCTGCGGGCGCGCCCCATGGCCGGCGACGACGCCCTGGCCGAGGATTTCGTGGCGCTGATCGACACCATCCGGTACCCCGGGTCTTTGTCTGACCAGGACGTCCGGGAGGTGCGGCGGGTCAAGGCCAGGGTCGAGGCGGAGCGCCTGCCGCGCGGCGCCGATCCCGCCCGTCACCTGAAGCTTGGCCGGGGCGGGTTGAGTGACGTCGAGTGGCTGGCCCAGCTGCTCCAGCTCCGGCACGCCGGCCGGCATCCGGAGCTGCGGACCACGTCCACGGTGGACGCGCTCGAGGCGGCCGCGGCCCTGGACCTGATGGACGCGGGGGACACCGTCATCCTCCTCCGGGCCTGGCGGCTGGCGAGCCGGATCCGTTCGGCCAACGTCATCTGGACCGGCCGGCCCTCGGACCTGCTGCCCTCGTCCCGCCGCGACCTTGAGGCGGTGGCCCGCTGGTGCGGCTACGGACAAGGCAACGCCGCGGCGCTGGAGGAGGACTACCTGCGGTTGAGCCGGCGCGCCCGGGCGGTCTTCGAGCGGGTCTTCTACGGCCAATAGCGCCCGGCGGCGGCCTGCCGGCTGCTGACAGGGCCTACTGACACATGCTGCGGGCGGTGCTACCTTGGGCCAATGGCCAGGCAACTTTTTGTGAACCTTCCCGTCCGGAATCTGGATAAGACCGTTGAATTCTTCACGGCGCTGGGATTTTCCTTCAACCCCGACTTCACCGATGAGAACGCCACCTGCATGATCGTCAACGACGGCGCGTACGTGATGCTGCTCGTCGAGTCCTACTTCAAGACCTTCACCTCGAAGTCCGTCGCCGCTACGGCCGGCACCGCCGAGGTGATCATGTCCTTCTCGCTGGAGAGCCGCGAAGCCGTGGACGAGGTCATCCGCACCGCCCTGACCTCCGGGGGCACGGCATCGGAGGAGGCCCAGGACTACGGCTTTATGTACACGCACAGCTTCCAGGACCCGGACGGGCACCTCTGGGAAGTCTTCTGGATGGATCCGGCCGGACCGCCCAAAGACGCTGCGCTGTAGCCCCTTTCCGCTAGGGGCGGGCGCCGCCGGCGCGGGTACGCTGTCTACATGTCTGGACATGTATGGCTGCTGCCTTTGAAGAATCTCGACGACGACGCCCGGGCCATCAAGCTTGGGGAGATCGCGCTGCTGGAGCTCGGCGCAGGGCAGCAGAAGTTCGTGGGGGACCCGCTGCGGATGATGCTGATCGGGCTCGAGGAAGAGTCCCGGCACCCGTTCGCCGTGGATGAGAACGGGGCCGCCGTGGGAGTCTTGACGCTCCAGGCTGGGGCGGCGACCCTCGCGGGCTGGCCAGAGGACCACACGGCCTGGCTCCTGCGCGGCTTCCTGATCGACCGGCGGCAGCAGGGCAAGGGCCTCGGCACCCTCGCCGCGGAGGCCGCCGTGCGGGAGGCCGCCAAACTGACGGCGGACCTCGGCAGCGGCCAGGCCGGCGTCGTACTCTCCGTCAACGAACTGAACCCCGGCGGCCAAGCCGCATACCGCAAGGCCGGATTCGAGGACCGCGGCCGCTACGAAGGCGGCGACGCCGGCCCGCAACGCATCATGTACCGGGCATTCTGACCGAAAGCGCATCTTGACTGGGACGATGCGTGCCGCAGTATTGAACCAAGACCAGCCGCTGGAAAGGTGCATGATGGGTCACTCACAGATGCAGGTAGAACCGGTCATCCAGGAGCTCCACATCCCCGCCGGGCTGGCAGGGCCCGTTGAGTTGACGATGGACGTACGCTGTTTCCTTGTGCCGCACACCGGGGGATTGCTGTTAATCGATACGGGCCTCAAGGGCAGCGAGCATGCGATCGCGGCGGCCTTGGACCGTGTCGGAGCAGCATGGAGTGACATCACCGACGTCGTCCTCACCCATTGGCATCCGGACCATGTCGGCGGCCTCGGCGAAGTAGTGGAACGGAGCCCGTTGGCAGCGATCTGGGCGGGCGCGGCGGACGTTTCCCAGATTCCTTCCGCGGTGCCGCTGCGCCCGCTCGTGGAACGTGACAGGGTCCGCGATGTCCAGATCGTGCAGACGCCTGGCCATACCGCAGGACATATCAGCTTGCTGCATGACGACGGAATGCTGTTCGTAGGGGACGCTGTGGGGACAGCCGGAGGTGTGATGAGACGGGCGCCGGAGCAGTTTACAGCGGACTCTGCGCGGGCCGAAGAGTCGCTTCTAAAACTGAGTTTGCTGGAGCCGGACAGGATGCTCTTTTCCCACGGACCGGAGATCCCCGATCCCGTAGGGGAATTGCGCTGGCTTCTCGCCGTCAACGAGGGTTGACGCCTCTCCCGGTGTCAACTAACGTTGACGCCGGAGGTGCTTCATGCAGATATTGATAGGTTCCATGGACGGCAAAGGGCCGGCCGAGGCGCTCTACGCCGTGGCGGAACTCCACAAAGAACTGGCGCGCACGGAAACCGAAGTGGTGCTGCGTGCCCGGCAGGCCGGACTGTCGTGGGAGGCCATTGCGGTGTGCCTTGGCGTCAGCAAGCAGGCCGTGCACAAGAAGTACGGAAAGCGCTGAGGTGCTGGAAAGCGCTGAACCAGAAGGCCGGCCCCAGGCCGCGGCCGGATGCCCGAGGTAACTCGCGGGTCCTAACTTCCCTTTCGGCCCACGAATCGGATCACCGAGGCACGCAGCGGTCGGATCACCCAGACCAGGCCCGCAATGATCAGCACACCGGCGATCGAGAAAAATAGCGGCAGCGGGTTTGAGCGATCGGTACCGGCCACTTGCGCCGTGGCAACGGGAGGTCGGGGCGTGGATGGCGCTGCCGGGCTGGCCGTGGCAACCGGTGCCGGCTTCGCGGACGCGTCGTCGGCCGGGGCCGCTGCCTTGACCGGGCCGGCAGCATCGGCGACGTGCGACTCAGTTTGCAAGGCTGCCTGCGGCTGGACGAAACCAACGCTGGCACGCGCAGGAACGACGGTGTTTGCGGGGGCAATCCGGGTTGTTGGCTGGACTGCCTTGACCTGACGGATGGTCTGTTTCCCGGGCCGCGCCGGAGCGGGAGCTTGTCCGGCGGGAGCTTGTCCGGCTGGGGCGGGGGCGTGTTCTGCGGGGGCCTGTTCTGCGGGGGCCGGGCCGGGAGCGGGCTGATCGCCGCCGACCTCGCCGTTTCCGCCCGTGTCGCCGTCGATCTCGCCGTTTCCGCCCGTGTCGCCGTCGATCTCGCCGTTTCCTCCCGTGTCGCCGTCGATCTCGCCGTTTCCGCCCGTGTCGCCGTCGATCTCGCCGCCCTCAACGATGTCGACGTATAGCGACGATTGGGTATTCGGCCCGTGTCCCTGAGCCGTTGCGGTAACCTGGGCCCGGATCCGATGGCCCTGGTCCGCGGCCACGACAGTGTAGGTGGGTGCGGTGGCCCCGGTGATCGGCTGGCCGTCCCGCTCCCACTGATAGAGGAGGGAAATCGGCTCACCGTCGGCGTACCAGCCGCCGCTGCCCTCCACACTGAGAGTATCGCCGACAGTGGAGCCCCCAGAAAGCCACATTTCATCTGTGGGCTCGATGTACCCGCGGGTAACGACCGTGGACGTGTTTGACTTCGATACGCTGCCTTGGCTTGGGCCGCCGCCGGTCACCTTGAGGGTAACCACTTTGCCCAGGTCGGCAGTCCTGATCTTGTAGCTGTCGGTGGTGGCTCCCTCGATGTCCACCCCATCGGCTTGCCACTGTAACGCCACAACGTCTGTGGACCAGGTGCCCAAATCGTCGACGTCCAACGAGAATCCGACCCTCGTCGAACCCGACACAGATGGAGCCTCGCCGGTACTGATGATGGCTGGCCGGGCCGTATACGCTGCGGTGTTGGTTGCACTGACCTTCGGGGACGGCAGGGTAGTCTCCACCCCATCCTTGAGCCCAGGGGCGGACCCAGTCACGCGCAGCGTTAGGGACCGGCCGTCGTCGGGCGCCGTGATCTCGTAAGTTTCGCCCTGGGCGCCGGGGATGTTGACCCCGTCGCGCAGCCACTGATACTTCAGCGTTTGCGCCCGTTCCCATTCGCCGGGATACGACGTGAGTGTCTGTCCTGCCTTGAGGATGCCAGTGAAGGTCGGGTGCTCCAACGCCCGGACCATGGTGCGGCCCGTGGCACCCTCGCCGAAGTCCCGGCACCTATGCCCGGCTGCGGAGTCCCAGCAGGCGACGGCCGCCTGGGCCGGGCCGGCGAAGCCGATAGTGGACAAGATAATGGCGGCGCCGACGGCTGAAGCCGCACGCGACAGAGTGCTTTTCAAATTTTCCCCCAATATAGTGCCCTTCGCCGTGACCGGGAAGGGACAAAGGGAAATGCTACAAGAAAGATAGCGCTCTACCGATGAATCAAGACCGACTTATGACGGATATTTCCGGCCAAGCAAAAGAGCCCGTCCGGGCTGCCGCGTGTGGCAGACCGGACGGACTCTCCTGGCACTGTGCGGTGCGAGGCCCCTTGGGACTAGACGCCGTAGTAGAGCTCGAACTCGTACGGGTTCGGGCGCAGCGAAAGCGGACGGATCTCGTTCTCGTACTTGTACTCGATCCAGGTGTCGATCAGGTCCTGGGTGAAGACGCCGCCGGCCTGCAGGAACTCGTTGTCCTCGGCCAGTGCATCCAGGGCCTCCTCGAGGGTGCCCGGAGCCTTGGGGATGTCCTTGGCTTCTTCGGCCGGGAGCTCGTAGAGGTCCTTGTCGATCGGAGCCGGGGGTTCGATCCGGTTACGGATGCCGTCGATGCCGGCCATCAGCTGGGCAGCGAACGCCAGGTACGGGTTGGAGGAGGGGTCCGGCGCGCGGAACTCGATGCGCTTGGCCTTCGGGTTGGACCCCGTGATCGGGATACGGATACCGGCGGAGCGGTTGCCCTGCGAGTAAACCATGTTGACCGGGGCTTCGAAACCCTTGACCAGGCGGCGGTAGGAGTTCACCGTCGGGTTGGTGAAGGCCAGGACAGCGGAGGAGTGCTTCAGCAGGCCACCGATGTACCAGCGGGCGGTGTCGGACAGGCCGGCGTAGCCCTTCTCGTCGTAGAACAGCGGCTCGCCGCCGGTCCACAGCGACTGGTGGCAGTGCATGCCCGAGCCGTTGTCACCGAAGACAGGCTTCGGCATGAAGGTCACGGACTTGCCCCAGGCATCGGCGGTGTTCTTGATGACGTACTTGAACTTCTGCAGGTCATCAGCCGCGTGGGTCAGGGTGGTGAACTTGTAGTTGATTTCAGCCTGTCCGGCGGAGCCGACTTCGTGGTGGCTGCGCTCGACCTCAAGGCCGGCCTCGTCCAGGGCAACGCACATGGCGTCGCGCAGGTCGGCCTGCTTGTCGGTGGGGGAGACCGGGAAGTATCCGCCCTTGACCGGGGTCTTGTAGCCGAGGTTTCCGCCCTCTTCCTCACGGCCCGAGTTCCAGTGTGCTTCCTCGGAGTCGATCTTGTAGAAGCTGCCCTGCGGGGAGGACTGGTACTGGACGTTGTCGAAGACGAAGAACTCGGCCTCGGGAGCGAAGAAAGCGGTGTCGGCAATGCCGGTCGAAGCCAGGTAGGCCTCCGCCTTCTCGGCCACGCCGCGGGGATCGCGGTGGTACGGGTCACCGGTACGCGGGTTCACGATCGAGAAGTTCAGTGCAAGGGTCTTCTCCATGCGGAACGTGTCGATGAACGCCGTCGTGACGTCCGGGATGAGCTGCATGTCAGACTCGGCGATGCCCTGGAAGCCGCGGATTGAAGATCCGTCGAAAAGCTGGCCGTTGACGAAGAAGTCGGCGTCAACGCTCTTGGCAGGCACGTTGAAGTGCTGCTGAACGCCCGGGAGATCGGTGAAGCGGATATCGACGAATTTGATGTCTTCGTCCTTGATGAACTTGAGGACTTCGTCCGCAGTCTTGAACATCTATGCTCCTTACGCATATGAAAGATCTGGCCGTCAGGCACATTTGTCCAGCGCAGTCCAACAGCGGAGAAGGCAAAAAGCTTCCCCGCTTCGCAGTCGCTAGCAACTGTTACCACCCTAAGGACAAGGGATTTCCCCGCAGTGTCCGCATTGTTTCGGGGAGGTTACAGAATGTCCTGACACGTAAACGCTAGTCGCCAGTCCACACTGTGGCCTATCTGGTCCACAATGTGACACCCTACCTCCCACACTATGGACAGGCCAGAGCCGATAAGCTTGGAGGGTGGTTGATCGCAAAGACATCGGTTCATGGCTCACCGGGCCGGACACATCCGGCATCTCCAGGTACCCGGGGGAGCGGCTCGGGCTGCCCGAGTCCGGGGCAGGGTCGATCGCCCGTGCCGGCCGGCGCATCCTGGCGATCTGCATTGACTGGGGCATCGCGCTGTTGATCAGCAATTTCGCCTTCGGCGGCGACTCCTGGGCCACGCTTGCCGTGTTTGCCATCGAGCAGATCCTGCTGATCGGCACCCTCGGCTACGGCATCGGCCACCGGATCGTGGGAATCCACGTGGTCCGGCTGGGCGGCGGCCCGGCGGGTCCGCTCGCGGCCCTGGTGCGCACTCTGCTGCTGTGCCTCGTTATCCCTGCCGTCATCTTCGACCCGGACCAGCGCGGCCTCCACGACAAGGCCATGAATACGGTGCTCGTCCGGATGTAGCAACCCGCGGCCGGATGCGCGACGGCGGTGCCAGGCAACCAGGCGCGGCGGGCCCTCGTCCGCTTGCCACGAATGGCCGCTGACCTCCCCGCATAGCGGCCATGTGCGTCAGATGGGCACAGCGATGGTGTCAGGGCGCGGCGGGCCCTCGTCCGTTTGCCACAAATGGCCGCTAACCGCCCCGCATAGCGGCCATATGCGTCAGTTGGGCATAGCGATGGTGTCAGGGCTCGCCGGGCCCTCGTCCGTTTGCCACAAATGGCCGCTGACCTCCCCCGCATTGCGGCCATGTGCGTCAGTTGGGCACAGCGATGGTGTCAGGGCGCGGCGGGCCCTCGTCCGTTGGCCACGAACGGCCGCTGACCTCCCCGTTGCGCGGCGGGCCCTCGTCCGTTTGCCACGAATGGCCGCTACCCGCCCCGCATAGCGGCCATGTGCGTCAGATGGGCACAGCGATGGTGCCGGGGCGCACAGAAACCCGAGGTCCTCGGCGGACTAGACCCCCGCCGTCTCCTGGGCCGGCGTCGGCGCAGCCTCTCCCGACCGTTCCGTCAGGTATCCGTGGCGGCCGGCCCAGCGCTCAAACCACACCGTCGCGAAGGGGAAGACGGCGGAGAGCCCTGAGAGCAAGGCAATCCGGAACGGCCAGCGCAGCATTGCCCACAGGCTCAGTGCCGCAATCGCGTAGCCGATGAAGAAGGCCCCGTGGATCGGACCGGCAATCTCCACGCCGAGTTCCGTCGTCCGGGTGATCCATTTGAGCACCATGCCGAGCAACAGCGCGGCCCAGCTGAACGCTTCGGCGATCGCCAGCCCCCGGAAGATGCGGATCATCGTGGCGGTCGAGGGAAGTTTCATGCGTATCTCCTGAGTTCTTGCGTCCGTTTTCGCGGTGTCCGGTGTCGCTTTGTCCTGCACCCCGCGTCCGTTGTCCCGCGTCCGTTGTCCCGGGTCCGCTGGCCCGGCGCCGGGCGGGCCGACGTCGGGCAGTAAGAGAAACGCCCCGGCTGGCGGCCTGAGGCGGCCGTGAACCGGGGCGATTCTATACTGCGGGCAATTCCATCATGCGGTGCGTTACTGCCGCCCGACTAGCGTCCGCGGGTGGGACGGGCCTTGTAGGGATCGATGCCCTTCGGGATGGGCAGGCGGCCGCCAAGCGAGGAAATGCGCTTCGACACGGCGCTGACCTCGGTCTTGGTCAGTTCGCCCTTGAGCTTGTTCATCTTCCTGGCGATCTGGCTGAGCGGCACCTGGCCCTCGCCGCGGCCGCTTTCGATCACGTGGATGGTGACGTTGGGGAGGATACGCGCAAGGCGCTTGCGCTCGGCGTCGACCAGCGGCTTGACCCGGTTGCTGGGGCCTTCGCTGACGAGCACGACGCCGGGACGGCCGATGGCGCGGAAGACGGCATCCTGCGTGCGGGGGTTCACGGCGACGGGCTGGTCCTCGGTGATCCAGCCGCGCTTGAGCGTGCCCAGCGCGGCACCTGACGCGCCGGGCTGGTTCTCGATCTGCGCGAACGCGGCGCGCTCGGCACGGCGGGACAGGATCAGCGTGGCCGCAAGGGCGCCCAGGGCGATGCCGATGATCAGGCCGGTGATCCAGTTGTCGAGCAGGAAACCGACCAGCAGGCTGAGGGCAACAACACCCAGGAACGCCAGCAACATGAGCCACGGAACCATGGGATCGTGGCGGCGGGTCATCTGGAAGACCTCGCCGATCTGCTTCAGCCGGCTCGGCTTCTTGGCCTTTGCTTCCTTGGGCTTACGGGAGAAAAGGCCGCGCTTCGGAGCTTCGGAAGCCGGGCTGGAGTTGCTGGGATCAGGGGAATTCGCCATAGTTCCTTAATTCTACGTGATGGACGGCCAAGGGCCGGCACCGGAGTCATCCGGTGCCGGCCCTTAAGTGGAAGGGTGTCAGAGCAGGGTTCAGGAATGTGCCGCGAGCAGCGAGCTGGCTTCCTGGCGGGTGCTTCCGGAGCTTTCGATGTGCGCGAGTTCGGCCGGGATTTCCCAGCCCTTCTTGCGCATCGCGGTGGCCCAGAGCCGGCCGGCGCGGTAGGAGGAACGCACCAGGGGCCCGGACATGACGCCGAGGAAGCCGATCTCGTCCGCCTCATTTTGCAGGTCGACGAATTCCTGCGGCTT
>NZ_JBFTGZ010000015.1:0-123381 GCF_056393985.1 Arthrobacter sp. 10T425
ACCAACCACCACCCAAAGGCGGCAGCACAATCACGGATCAGATCCAGGTTCATATTCTTGGAAATTGCTTCTTATAAAAGATGCTCGCGTCCACTATGTAGTTCTCAAACAACAACCCCGTACCACACACCCCACACACACCCCACCCCCAAGGGAGCAGAACAACCGTGTGATCGGTGCAGCCAGGAAACCAGAAACACAAGTCCCACACCACCACCACGCACCCTCCCCCAAAGGGAAGGACAACGCGGCCGCGCCATGGTCCTGTTGCCTCAGGACCCAACAGTGTGCCAAACACTACCCAACAGCTCATTCCGGCGTGCGTTCCAGGACCCCCTCAAGAGAGCATCCGTACTAACTGCCGGCCTGTGCCGCCAGGCACCTATTTGTTGATATTCCACCCGTGAGCACCCGCCGCAGAACTAGCGTCTGCGCAACGGGCGTACTCCTGACAACCCCACCACACGGACATAACGCCCGGCAGGGAAAGTTGTAGGTGCTCCTTAGAAAGGAGGTGATCCAGCCGCACCTTCCGGTACGGCTACCTTGTTACGACTTAGTCCCAATCGCCAGTCCCACCTTCGACAGCTCCCTCCCACAAGGGGGTTAGGCCACCGGCTTCGGGTGTTACCAACTTTCGTGACTTGACGGGCGGTGTGTACAAGGCCCGGGAACGTATTCACCGCAGCGTTGCTGATCTGCGATTACTAGCGACTCCGACTTCATGGGGTCGAGTTGCAGACCCCAATCCTCGTCCCCACCTTCCTCCGAGTTGACCCCGGCAGTCTCCCATGAGTCCCCGCCATTACGCGCTGGCAACATGGAACGAGGGTTGCGCTCGTTGCGGGACTTAACCCAACATCTCACGACACGAGCTGACGACAACCATGCACCACCTGTGAACCGGCCCCAAAGGGGAAGGACTGTTTCCAGCCCGGTCCGGCCCATGTCAAGCCTTGGTAAGGTTCTTCGCGTTGCATCGAATTAATCCGCATGCTCCGCCGCTTGTGCGGGCCCCCGTCAATTCCTTTGAGTTTTAGCCTTGCGGCCGTACTCCCCAGGCGGGGCACTTAATGCGTTAGCTACGGCGCGGAAAACGTGGAATGTCCCCCACACCTAGTGCCCAACGTTTACGGCATGGACTACCAGGGTATCTAATCCTGTTCGCTCCCCATGCTTTCGCTCCTCAGCGTCAGTTAATGCCCAGAGACCTGCCTTCGCCATCGGTGTTCCTCCTGATATCTGCGCATTTCACCGCTACACCAGGAATTCCAGTCTCCCCTACATCACTCTAGTCTGCCCGTACCCACCGCAGATCCGGAGTTGAGCCCCGGACTTTCACGGCAGACGCGACAAACCGCCTACGAGCTCTTTACGCCCAATAATTCCGGATAACGCTTGCGCCCTACGTATTACCGCGGCTGCTGGCACGTAGTTAGCCGGCGCTTCTTCTGCAGGTACCGTCACTTTCGCTTCTTCCCTACTGAAAGAGGTTTACAACCCGAAGGCCGTCATCCCTCACGCGGCGTCGCTGCATCAGGCTTGCGCCCATTGTGCAATATTCCCCACTGCTGCCTCCCGTAGGAGTCTGGGCCGTGTCTCAGTCCCAGTGTGGCCGGTCACCCTCTCAGGCCGGCTACCCGTCGTCGCCTTGGTGAGCCATTACCTCACCAACAAGCTGATAGGCCGCGAGTCCATCCAAAACCACAATAAAGCTTTCCACCCCCCACCATGCGATGAGGAGTCATATCCGGTATTAGACCCAGTTTCCCAGGCTTATCCCAGAGTTAAGGGCAGGTTACTCACGTGTTACTCACCCGTTCGCCACTAATCCCCGGTGCAAGCACCGGATCATCGTTCGACTTGCATGTGTTAAGCACGCCGCCAGCGTTCATCCTGAGCCAGGATCAAACTCTCCGTTGAAGTAAAACAGACACAACATGCGCCCCCGGGAAAACGGGATSCACACCACGGGGTGGCGGGCCCGGCAAATTCAACCAATTCAATACAATAAATTGGTATCAACAAACTTGGCACACTATTGAGTTCTCAAACAACAGACACACCCGGCACCACCACAACCAACAATCAGTCAAGGATCGCTCCGGAGCAACTTTTCAAACTTACCCGATCTCGGAGGTCTTTGCAAATTCGCATTTCTGCGATTTACATTCATCCAAGAAGGTCCCCGCCGTTGTTTAGCACGCAAATTCGCGAACCATTTTCAGGCTGTTTAGAAGGGGGTCGGTCGCTTTCTTTCCGCATCAGCGGCGGCGACTCGAATTACTTTACACGCCGGGAGGACCCTGCACAAATCGGCCCCCTGAAGGGGTTCCATGGCGTCACATTCCCGGAACCGCGCGGATTTCGGCACCCCTGGCCGCCCCCAAAGGCCGGCCGGCCGGCGTCGGGCTTCTATGGAGTGGGTCACACGCGCACAGCACGAGGCTCCGCTCCCGGTGCCATACTCAGAGCGTGACGACGTCGTACACGTTCCGAGCCGAGCTGTGGCACTACCCCGAGCAGGCAGGCTGGCACTTCATCACCTTGCCGCCGGACCTGGCGGAGCAGCTCAAGGACCAGGCCGCCCCATTCCGGAAGGGCTTCGGTTCGGTGAAGGTGAGGGCCTGCATCGCCGGGCAGCGGTGGTCGACGTCGCTCTTCCCGGACAGCAGGACCAACTCGTACCTCCTCCCCGTCAAGAAGGCCATCAGAACCGCAGCCGGCATCCACGCCGGCGATGAGGTGGACGTGGAAGTCGAACTGATTCTTGAGGGCTGACAACAGGGACTGGATTGCAGGGGTAGCTGCAGGGCGACCCGAGCGCTTGTGCTCTCTGTTGAGCCGCTGCTTGAAGGAACAGTTCACCCCGCCGGAGAGGCCTCCACGAACGCCACCTGCGTGGCGTATTGCTGGTACAGCTTGACGGCCTCGTCGATCTCGATGTGGCCGAAGTTCAGCGCGACCTGCAGCCCCTCCAGCTGGGCACTGGCGGTCTCGGCTGCGCTCACACGGTCCGCCACGGAACGGGACGTGGCAAAGTTCGTGGCCAGCGCCGCGGCAACGGAGCAGATCACCGCCAGCAGACACAGTCCCCGCCACACAATCGAGTCGTCCGCCAGGTTGAAGATGTTCGCCACCGCTTCGGTGAACCCCGTGCCACCGGCGGCGGGGCCGACCGTGAACGCGGCGGCCAGCGCACTGCCCACGATGCTGATGCCGGCCAGCCGGGAGCGCCGGGGTCGTTCCCTGCCGAGGTAGGACTGAAGGTCCCGTTGCTTCTGATCGATGCGGTTGGACAGCCTTTGCCGCGTATCGGATGTTTCGTCCATGATCTGGTCCCCGGTTCCCTCGCCGATCGTGTCCGCACGCCTGGAAAGTGGGACTGCCAGCGGTCCACCGGCTCCCCAGGATTCCCCGGCCGGGACGGGATCTCCCCGCCCCGTGGCCGCTCTCCTCCCGAAACGCGCACACGTTTAGGATGCTCCCGCGCCACTGCGGGTGTCTAGACACTTGACCGACGACGTCGGCGTTCCCCGCCGGTCCGGGCGGGGAACGGTGCCCCGAGGTTCTCCCGCCGCCGCTATTCGTTCGTCGGCGCCTTCACGTCAGCTCCCGCGTGCACGGCGGTCTCGGTGGGAGGCCGCCAGATGGGCGTGCCGTCGAGTGAGAGGTCAGCCGGTGGAGCAGTCACATGGGCCGTGATCCCCTGGGACCGGAGTTCGGCCTCCAGTATGAGCAGCATCCTCTCCGCCATGCCTATCGAGAGTTCGCCTTTAGTGTCAGTCCAAATCATGGGGCCAAGTTCGGTCAGATAGACATCGGAGACGTAGTTTGGCGTGTACTGGGGGTAGTCGCCAGTCATTTCGGCGGGGCTCAGTTCCTTGCCGTTCTGGTCCACCGACATAAAGCGCCCTCCCGCGGCATACAACGCCGCGGCGGCCTTGTCCTGGTCGTCGGTCTCGACAAGGAACCCGGGTGACGTTTCCCACCCGTCACCCAGTCCTTCCTCGTACCTCTCGCCCTGCTGGTCGAAGATGTCAGGTGCCACGGTTACGCTCACCGCGCTGTTTCCCTTCACGTTGCCGTCGTGGGCGATGGACGGCCTCGGCTGAGGACTCGGGGTTGAGGGTGCCGCACGCACGGTGGGCGAAGTGAAGGTTAGACCGGGCTGGGTGGATCCAGAGCATCCGGCCAAGGCCAGCCCGAAAGCCACCACTACCGCCCCACAAAGATGTCGTCTTGACACGTGCCCTCCCCCGGCGCCCACCAGAGGTCAGTGTAAGCCTCCTCCGCCGCGCAGTGCACCTAGCTGGCGGGGTCGTACTGGAAAGCGCGCACCTCCTGCGCGCAACGGCAGGCGGCCGCGATCTTCGCGGCCCACTCCAAGGCCGCATCGTAGGAGGGCAGCTCCAGCACCGAGTAGCCGCCTTCGAGCTGCGTCGTCTGCGGGTAAGTGCCCTCGCTCACGGTCCCGTCGCCATCGACCATGACGGGCGGGATGCCCTCATCAATGCCGCCGCCAAACACCCAGACGCCGGCGTCCTTCGCCTCCTGAACGACCGCGTGCGACGCATCCGAAACAGCCTGCAGCTCTTCGTCAGGAAAGACCATGGCGGCACTCGGAAACGAGATCAAATACTTGGTCATTCGCGTCGACTCCTTGTTTGCAGCACGGTTTGCCGCACGGTGAATCGCGTTCATCCTCGCCGATGCCATCGTGCCGCGCAAGGATCTCGGCGGTCCCGGTGGCCGTGACGGCGAACCTGGGACGTCATGCAGCACCCGATCCGTACGGGCGCGTGATTGCCTCAAGGAAATGCCCGTCAGGATCCGCGAAGTAGACGCCGCGTCCGCCGTCGTTGTGGTTGATCTGCTGTGGGCGGGACCGTCCCGGGTCCGCCCAATAGGGGATGCCCTCGGCCTGGATCCTTGCGAAGATACCGTCGAAGTCCTCCTCGCTGACCAGGAAGGCGTAGTGCTGCGGGGCGATGGGCCGGTCCGCCGTGGCGAAATCGAGGGCCACCCCGTGGTCAAGGGGAACGGTCATGAAGGACCACATGGCTTGGGGTTCCGGCAGTCCGAGCACGTTGGCCAGGAACTTCGCCGACCGCCGCTTATCCGTTGCGTAGACGATGGTGTGGTTGAAAGCGACCGTCATGGCGACCTCCTCCGGGGTGGTTGTCTGAGACCATCTGACATCCGGCACTCTTCAGATTCAAGAGCGCCAACTACGTCCTTGGAACCCCTGCGATGCAAGCCAACCTCAAGCCCACTAGAGCGACACCCGGCGATCACAGGACGCCACGAAGCGCTGAACTCCGCAAAGACACCGCACGACGTCGGGCCTGGCCCCCGCCTCCCATGCTTGAGGTGGGGGTCAGGCCCGTGCGGTTACTGGCGTGCGGCCGTTGAGATTCGGTCAGCCCTGGAGAGACCGCAGGGATGCGTACGGTTCGCTGGGCAGGTTGCCTGCCATCCAGGGGCGGGTGGACCGGATGGGAGGGGTGTGGCCCCGGCCGTCGCGGACGACCGCGACGATGGTGGCGACGGCTGCGAAGACCAGGAGTCCGGCGAGCAGGAAAGCGGCAAATTCCATGTGAAGAGCACCTCGGGCGAGTGATGGAGCTGGTTGTTGGGGCTGATGATGGATCAGGTTTGTTGGGCCGGAATCCCGGGCGGTCGGTGCGGGTTTAGTTTGCGGCTGGGGTTCAGGTTTCCGGTCCTTTTGTGGGGACATGTCCAGTTTCCGCACCCACCGTGTGAGCCACCGTGTGAGCATTTTCTGCTTTGGTTTCCGCCCGCTTCCGGCTCCCTTCGGCTCCGATCATGCGCCGGCCAGGCGCCGTCGCTCTCCCGCCGCACGCTCACCGTCTGCCCCTCCCGCTCCCCCACCAGCGGCGTAGCATGACTCATATGGCCGAGACTTGGATTCGGCTCCTCGGTCCGCCCAGGATCGAGTCCGTTGGCACCGCACCCCGGCAGCCCCGGGGCCGCAAGGCGTGGGCTGTGCTGGCCTACCTCGCGCTGCAACCGGGCGGCACCGGCCGGGCCCGGACGGCGGCCCTCCTGTTCCCCGACGCCGAGGACCCCCTCGGCGCCCTGCGCTGGAATCTCTCCGAGCTGCGCCGGACCCTCGGCGCGGATTCGGTCGGCGGCGACCCGCTGCGGCTCGTGTTGCCGGCCGGCTGGAACTGCGATGTGCTTGCCGCCCTGCAGCCAGCCGGCGGCGCCGACCCCCGCACCTTCGATGGCGACCTCCTGGAGGGACTCGCCTTCGAAGAATGCCCGGCGTTCGAGTCCTGGCTGGAGGACCAGCGGCACCGGCTCGAGAACGCCGTCCTGACGCTGCTCTACGAGGCATCGCTCGCCGCGCTGGCGGCCGGAAGGGCGGACGACGCCGTCGACCTCGCCACCCGCGCGCTGCACCTTGACCCCTTCAACGCCGACTGCCACGCCGTGCTGATCAAGGCCATGCTCGCCCTGGGCGACTACCGGCGGGCGCGGGAGCAGGCCGACAAGTGCCGCGAGCTCTACCGCCGGGAGCTCGGGCTCGGCGTGCCCGCGGAGGTGCGCCGGGCACTGTCCGACGCGGCGCCCCCAGCCGAGCCCGGGCTGCCGGCCAGTTCGGCCGCCGTGCGGTCCTACCTCGACGCCGCCGAGGCCTCGCTCTCGGCAGGCTCCGTGGACCGCGGGCTGGAGCAGTTACGCCTCGCAGCCGAGATCGCGCAACGGACCGGCGACCATCATCTGCTCGCCGAATCCCTGGTCACCTTGTCCGGGGCCCTGATCCATCAGGCTGGCGGCCGCGGCGCCGAGGTGGCCGACCTCCTGCACAGGGCTTTGAAGTCGGAAGGGTTGGATCCCGAGTCGCTGGCGTCGGCGGGACGGAGTTCAGGGCGGCCGGCGTCGCGGGTGGCGGCGGCCGCGTACCGGGAGCTGGGGTACCTGTCGGTGCAGCGGGGCATTCCGGACCGGGCGGCCAGCTGGCTGGAGCAGGCGGCCCGGGCTGCGGACGGGTTCGACGACGAACGCTCCAGGATCCTGGCCATCCAGGGCATGGCGGCCTCGGACACCGCGCACTACGGTGAGGCGCTGGCGGCACTGGCCGAATCGAGCCGGCTTGCAACCGCCGCGGGCGGCCGCCGCCTACTAGCGTTCAGTACGGCTCTGGCCGGCCGGGTGCATCTGCTGCGCGGGAATTTGGAGCCGGCGGCCGAATGTCTGGACCGGGCGCAGGAACTTATCGCGGCCGAGCACTGGACGGCGTTTGAGCCGTTCGTCGCCGGGCTCCGCGGCGAGACGTACCTCGCCGCAGGCCGGCTGCAGGACGCCGCTCCCCTGATCGACCGCTCGTGGGTGATGGCCGACGTCGCCGGCGACCACTGCTACCTGACCCTCGCCGCCGGGGCCAAGGCCCGGCTCAGTATGGCGCTGGACGATCAGGCCGCGGCCGAATCCTGGCTGAAGCGGGGGCTCGACACCACCCCCTGGTATCTCTGGTACCGGGCGCGGCTGCTGGACACGGCCGCCGAGGTCGCGATCGACGCCGGCTCCCCCGCCGCCCGGGACTACGCCGACCGGCTGGGCACCATGGCCAGCCGCGGCGCCTTGCGCGAACTGGTGGTCCGGGCGCACTCGCACCGGGCGGTCCTGGGCGACGCCGCCGCGGCGGAGACCATCCCGTGGCTGGCCAAGGATATCGACAACCCGGCGCTGAACACGTACCTGGCGCGCCGCGGCCAGCTCTGACGCCGGGCCGCGGCGCGTGCTGTGGCGCGTGCTGCGGCACTGGGCGGCAGGGGCGAAAGACACTGCTGACTAGGCGGGCGCCTGGTGCTACGGTAGCGAAATGTCAGCAACCTTGGTTCGCCCCAGACGCGGCAAAATCTTCGCAGGTGTGTGCGCTGCCTTGGCCGACCGCTTCGAAGTCCCCCGGGCTTTTGTCCGGCTCGGGTTCATGTTCTTCGGCTTGTTCGGTGTGGGTGAGTTCGTCTATGTCGCGTTGTGGATCCTCATCCCCCGGGACGACTAGCCGCAGACGTGGCGCGGGACCGTGCACGGGGTGCCCTGGCCCGCATGAGGACCGCGACGGCGCGGCGGGCGGACGACGGCGGTGCCGCGCCGCCGTCGTCGTCCTCGTCTTGGAGGCACAGGTGGGTTAAACAAAAGCAGGGCCCGTCCGAAGACGGGCCCTGCTCGAAACCTAACGGTCCCGGGTATCTAAAAGGAAATTAGATAGCCTGGATGTTGGTGGCCTGGGGACCCTTGGGGCCCTGCTCGGTTTCGAAGGAGACCTTCTGGTTCTCTTCGAGGGAGCGGAAGCCGGAGGAGTTGATCGCAGAGTAGTGTGCGAAAACGTCCTGTGAGGAGTCATCGGGGGAAATGAAGCCGAAGCCCTTTTCAGCGTTAAACCATTTGACGGTACCAGTAGCCATTATTTTTGTCCTTCGTGAAGGTGGAGGAACTGTCCCGACTTTCGGGTCCTCCTGTTTGGGGTGCTCAAAACCGCTGCTTCAGAAGAACATGGGCTTTCGACCATGCGTACTGCCTGAACTACGAACTGCATAAACACAACAACAGGATCAACCATACAGGAGATTCCGGACACCAATTACCACGGCCCCGGCGAGCCGACATGCGCGGGGCCCGTAGCGGCACCGCGCCAGCCCTCTGCGCGCCCGCCTGTCCCGCGCCCGGCCGCGGGCATATCCTGCAGGAAGACCAGTCCGTGACCGTCAGTTACCGGAGGTAGACCCATGGAAATGCCCAAAGCGTCCGACGCCGACAAGGAACACTTCCGCTCGGTGCTGCCTGATCATCCCGAGGTGGTCATCAAGCCGATGTTCGGAAACCTGGGGGCGTTCGTGCACGGCAACATGTTCGCCGGCCTGTTCGGCCCCACCATCGGCGTGAAGCTGGCCGATGCGGACAAGGAGATGCTGGAAGGCACCGAGCGGACCGTTCCGTTCGGGCCGCCGGAGCGCCCTATGGGCGGCTATACCGGATTACCGGAGGTCTGGAACGCCGAGGGCGACGGCGACGAAGCGCGGGCCAAAGCCTGGGTGGAGAAAGCATTCGAGCACGTGGCCGGGCTGCCGCCGAAGGAGCCGAAGGCTTCTAAGTCCCGGCCCAAAAAGTAGGACGACTAGGGCAGGACAACATTCACGAGTTCTGATCGGCTGCCGGTTTCCAGGTCCTCGGTAAGGGCCAGCGCACCGATCTGGGGGCAGTGAAACTTATACTCCCGGGAGCTCTTTTCAAGCGGTGTCCAGTCGTAGACCTTGACGCAGTCGGTGTACGTGCCTGACTTGGTGGAGACGGTCTCGCCGGTAGCTACGGTGTCCCGCATGTCTTCCGCGTGACCAACGTAAGATTCCTGCCTGTAGGAATCGCCGACGCGTTGCTCGGCCTTCATCCAGATGCCGGCTTTTGCGCCGTCTTTTCCATGGAGAAAGCTGCCGGAGTGGTTCAACAAGATGGCATTCGAGTAGTTGTCCACGTCCTCGCCGAAGTACCAGACGTCGCCGTTTTTGTGTTGCGCCAGATAATCCCGGGTTTCCTCTACGAGCTGCCCGTCCTTGTACTCCTTGTCGAGATAGACCACCGTCTCCACACCCTCTATGTTCCTCGTATCCGGCAGGATTTCGATCTCGATCCTCTCGGTGACTCTTCCTTGCTCAGTGGTCTCGTACGTCAGTTTCTTGCCGACAGGGAGGGCGAAGTATTTGTTGGTGATTTCGGTGGTGAAGTCTGCTGGGTTGATCTGCGGGTTGTACTCCGCGGCCCCGTTCCTTTTTGTGTTGTCGACGGCAAATAATGTCACCGCGCCAACAACGAGCAACAGGACGATCACACCAAAGAAGATTTTGGTTCGTCGATTCATGACCGTTCCCCCTCCTTCTGAGTAGAAATTCCTGTAGGGGGTCAGAGCACCGTTGCTGGCCCATGGCCATAGAAAAAAGCTAGCGCAGTCCGCACTGAACCAGAACACCCTCTGCGAAACGCCCCGCTTGGAGAGGCACCGCCTCCCCGTAGCGCCAGCGAAGGTACGATCTGTCACAGCGAGCGGGACGCCGCCCGTCTTCACGTTGCCGGAGTCCTTATGGGGGAGACCAAATGCTTGAATTGAAACGCATCTACTGGACGCGCCAATTACTCCGGTTGGCCATGGCCGCGTTGACGGTGTGGATCTTCGCCGAAGCCATCCTGTCGATCGTGGCGCGTTCCGGGAACGCAACTGAGGTACGACCACCCACGACCGTCACAGCCATCTTTACAGGGATGTTCGACGGCGTGCTGGCGGCCGTCGCTCTTCCTGGCGTACTCGCCGTCGTCCTGACCATTAGCGCGTCGGTCATCCGGGCGAGGGACGTGAAGCGCCGCGACCCGGTCCGGCGCTTCACCCGCCAGCAGCGCCGCGAAGGCATGTCGCGGGCAGAAGGCCAGTGCGAGATGGAGGCCGGCTTCCGCCGCCGTTGTTCCCGCCCTGCGGAACACGGTGACCATTTCTACCCGTGGTCCAAGGGCGGATCCACCAGCCTGCGGAACTTCGTCGCCGCGTGCAGCAGGTGCAACCGCGCGAAAGGCGCCCACATCCCGTCGCCAGGCCAGCGGGAAAGACTGGAACGACGACGGCGGACGTACGTAACCCTTGAGGATGCGGTCGCCGTCGGCGAACGGCAGCCGTTTGCCTAAGTTGTAGGCGATACGTCGAGCATCGGTATGTGTTGTCGCCCTGCCTGTCCCAGATGTCCCGGATCCGCTGACAACGGGGACCTCACCGAAAATTTCGCGAACCCTTCCTGAATATGAAGGGCGCCATCGCGACACGCCGATTGCAGGTCACGACGGCCCGGCATGCCTTTGTAACACTGAACTCCGAGGCTTGACCACACGAAAAGGAGCCACCCCCTTGGAAGCAGCAGCAGTGACCACGTGGATGTTCGTCGACGAATGTCCGATTCCCAACGACGTCGCGGAACTAATGGTGCCGGGCGAGCAGCCGGTGGCCGCGTACAAGACGTTCCGGGATAGCGCCATCTTTACAACCAAGCGCATGATCGTCCGCGACGCCCAGGGTCTGACTGGCAAGAAGGTGGAGGTGTACTCGCTGCCCTATTCCCACATCAACATGTGGTCATCAGAGAACGCCGGGAGATTTGATCTCGATGCAGAGCTGGAGCTTTGGACCCGCGCCGGGCATATCAAAATTAAGACGGGTAAGAAGGTTGATGTGCGCCGCCTAGACATGCTGATCGCGCATTCAGTCCTCGGCATCCAGCACTAACGCGGATCTTCTTCCACTAGAAATTCGGCACCCCCGACGCAGTCCAACCCCTGCGACCCGGCAACGGTAAGAGGACGCGCAATTCGTGTCCTCTGACCGTTTCCGCGTTCAGGCCGTACTTCTCTAGGGATTCCGGCTGCAGGTGCAGGAAAGGACTGCCCAGAATCTGCTGTAGGCGGTGGCCCTGCGGATATATCCTGCCAACAAAGCCAGCCCTGCACCTTGGCTACGGGAGAAGAACCATGGAGACCCCGACGGCGACCGACGTGCCGTTCCCCGAAGCAGCCGCCCGACCTGCGGCTCCGCAAAGCGTCAACACCCTTATCATCGAGGCCGGGCAGGCTGGCGTGGCCACGAGCTACTGGCTAAGCCGGGCCGGCGTCGAACATCAGTTGCTGGAACGGCGCGAAACGCTGGGCGGGGCGTGCAGGACCGGTGGGACGCGTTTTGCCTGAACACGCCGAACTTCTCGCTCGCGCTACCCTGCATGCCGTATGACGGCCCCCGCCCCGGAGGCATTCATGCTGCGAGATGAGCTCATCGGCCATTTCCTGCACTATGCGGCGAGCATCGGCGCTCCGGTCAGGACGGGTGCGGAGGTCACGCGGATCGCGCCCGCGGAGGGCGGCGGCTTCAACGTGGCCACAACCCAGGGAAGCTGGCGGGCCCGGAACGTCGTGCTCGCTATCGGCGGTTACCAGGAACCGAAAATCCCCGCAGTGTCGGCGCAACTGCCGAGCCACATCCTGCAACTTCACACCGACAGCTACCGCAACCCGGGCCAACTGCCCGACGGCGCCGTGCTGATCGTTGGCACCGGCCAGTCCGGCGGCCAGATCGCCGAGGAACTCCTCGCCGCCGACCGCGAAATCCACCTAGCGGTATCCACGTGCCCGGAAGCACCGCGCCGGTACCGCGGCCAGGACCTCCTCTTTTGGATGATGCAGCTTGCACAATTCGGCCCCGACTACGGACTGAACGGCCTCACCGTGGGGCATCTGTCCTCCCCCGCGGCGAGGTTCGCCTGTAACCCGCTGGTGTCCGGCGCCGACGGCGGCCACGACATCCACCTGCGGGACCTCGGCCGGCGCGGCGTCCGGCTGCACGGCCATTTGGAAGCAGCCCACGACGGCCACCTCGTCTTCAGTGATGACCTTCCGGAACGCCTGGGCCCGGTGGAGGCGGCGTTCTACCAGCGGATGAAGCCGATGTTCGACAGCTTTATTGCCGCCGCCGGCATGTCGGCACCGGAGCCGGAACCGCCGCGCAAGGACGACTGGCTTCCTTCGGAGCCGGCGCGGCTGAACCTCGAAGCCGCCCACGTCACGTCGGTCCTCTGGGCCACGGGCTACCGGCTGGACTTCAGCATCTTGGACATCCCGGTGCTGGACGAATGGAACTACCCCCGGCACCGCCGCGGCGTCACCGAACACCCGGGCTTGTACGCCGTCGGGCTGCCATGGCTGACCGGGCACGGCTCGTCCATCGTGGCGGGCGTGGGCCGCGATGCCGAATACATTGCGCAGCACATCGCCGGGAACTTCGCCGCCCGGTGAGGGCGGAGTTCCAGAGGGGTAGCTACCCTGTGCAAAGCCCGTCGAAGTCCACCGGTGCGGCGAGGCCGGCCGAGCTGAACCAGTCCCTGGCCCATGCCTGGACCGAGGGCACCGCGAGTTGCTCGGCCACAAGCTCCGGCGGCCCGTCGAACACGGACTTCCCCTCCTCCAGGAGGTCCCCGGTGCCGCTGCCGGCGAGGAGCCCGAACAGGGCAGGCTGGTCGAGGAAGGGAAGCTTCCCGCCGTCGCCGTCGGTCAGCACGCCCCAGCGCGAGGTGAACAGCGAAAACTCCTCCGGACGTTCCCCGTGGTCCGCCACGAGCGCGCAGGCTTCGGCGTCGAGCTGGATCCGCCGGTAGTTGGGCTCCGTTTCGTCGAGGGCCATCAGTTGGGCATCGTCCAGCCACGAAAGCCAGACCGCTGTGCACTCTCCCAGCATTGGATACGGGGCGGCGGCGATGTAGCCGGCCTTGCTCACATGGGCGGAGTGGCCAACGGCGATGTTGTAGAGCTGCCCCCGGACCAGCGGGAGGACCCCGCTGACAGGCTGGTGGTAGTTGGCGAATTTCCGCCGCATCACGTCGGCGCTTGAATTCGAGCCGATGGCGACCACCAGGGAACGGGCTTCCAGCGGTGCCGCGCTAGCTTGCGCGAGGGCTTCATCCAGTCCAGCTGAAGGCTCAAGGGGCCGGAATTCATTGCCGTCCATGACACCCGAGGCCACGGGCGGGTCCCACGGATACAGCAGCGGATCGAGATGGCCAGCGCCGCTCAGTTCCATGGAGTTAGCCGGCTGAAGCCGTCGGCATCCTGCTGGGGACTAATCAAGGTGGCCCGCTTTCATGGTCGGGACTTCCATTGTCCCCCACTTTGGGGGAACCGGACCTTGGGGCTTAAAGAGCCGGCCAGCCCGCGCCGCTTTCGGTGCGGGGCCATACCCGCAATCTCCGACCCAAACGCCGGAAGTCAGACTCCGCAAGGTATCAACACTCTGGTCATCGGGGCCGGCCAGGCGGGGCTGGCGACCAGTTACTGGCTCACCCGGCACGGCGTGGAGCACCCGGTGCTGGAGCGGCGGGATGCCCTGGGTGGGGCCGGCAGGACCGATGGGACTCGTTCTACCTGAACACGCCCAACTTCTCGTTCATGCTGCCCGGGTTGACCCACGACGATCCCTAGCCGGATGCCTTCCTCCCCCGCGACGCCGTCATTGACCTGTTCCGCGATTATGCGCAGCGGATCGCCGCGCCGGCGCAGCTGGACACGGAAGCCACCCGGATCGCCAGGGCGGGCGGCCATTTCAGCGTGGAGACCGCCGGCGGGCGTTTCACGGCAGAGAACTTGGTCCTGGCGAACGGTGCCTTCCAGCGCCCGAGGATCCCTGCGGCGTCCGCCGGTCTCCCGGGGCATGTGCCCCAGCTCCACAGCCACGAAATCCCGCAACCCGCAGCAGCTGCCTGACGGTGCCGTGCTGGTGGTGGGCACCGGGCAGTCCGGCGGCCAGATCACGGAGGACCTGCTGGCCGCCGGCCGCGTGGTGCATTTGTCTGTCTCCTTGGGACCCTCCCAATGGGTTCTAGACGATGACAGCATTGCCCGGACTTTCTAGCCAGTTTGCGCACCCTGGCTGCGAGGCTCACCCTAACCCTTCCCTGCTGGCTGACTACGAGAACGCAGCCTGTATTCCCCACCACAATGGCATGCGCACGCGGCTGTCAGTCCGCCGTTGTCATACCCGTATGAAAAACTGAAGCCATGAACGAAACGAGTCTGATGGGCCGCACCGAACTGAGGCGCACGGTCGCACTGTCCCCCCTTCAAGGTACAGAGCAACAAAGCCGGCTCGGCCAATTCTTTACTCCAAAGCTGGCCGCTGAACTGATTGCATCGTTTCCTCGCCTGCCCTCCCAGGGGCACGTTCGTGTTCTTGACCCAGGCGCTGGCGTCGGATCTCTTGCGGCAGCTCTAGTGCAGCGCGTTATTGACGAAGGCTCGGCAGTTAGCCTCGACATAACCTGCATAGAGCTGGATGAGACGATGGCGCCGGGGCTCCAAGAGACTCTGCGCGACTGCGTAGAAACGGCGAAAGTGGCGGGGATACACGTCGATTACACGATCGTCATCGACGACTACTTAGAGCACCCTGGAAGAGCCCTATACGACATTGTTGTGATGAATCCTCCATACCTGAAGCTGGAAGCCCGGTCGCGGTACCGAAAACTCCTCTCCGCTCAGGGTGTAGAAGCTCCAAACCTCTATGCAGCCTTTCTGGGAATGGGGGCCTTGTCCCTGGCCGCGGACGGTCAGCTAGTCGCGATCACCCCTCGGAGCTTCACCAATGGCACTTACTTTGGTCGGTTCCGGAATTTCTTCCTACAACGACTGGCGCTAGACCGAATCCACGTCTTCGACTCCCGTTCGACTGTCTTTAGCGATACCGGTGTCCTACAGGAAAACATCATCTTCGCAGCAACCCGCGGGGGCCATAACGAGACAACTGTCCTTTCCGCGTCCACTGGTCACAAGCATGAAATTCGCCAACGGATCGTGCCAACGTCCGACATCGTTCATCCCGAGGATGCCAACCAATTCATCCGCATACCAATCGAGGAAAATGATGCCGGGACAGTTGGCTCGATGCTGGGATTGCCGGCGACACTTGCCGATCTACACGTAGCGGTGAGCACAGGTAAGGTGGTGGATTTTCGCTCCCGTGACCAGCTCACGACGGGCAGAAAAGAAGCCAGCTACCCAATGGTCTACCCCGCCAATTTCCAACGCGGAGTAATCGAGCACCCGAAGGCGGCGGCGAAGGCCCAGTGGTTCACGTGTGTTGATGACAAGGACTCAAAGCTACTCCTCCCCAGCGGCACGTACGTAATTATCAAGCGATTCTCTGCCAAGGAAGAGAGACGCAGAATAGTGGCCGCCGTGTGGACACCAGGCCAGAACGGTACAAGTCCTGTCGCGATAGACAACAAAACTAACTACATCCACTCAGCGGGTGAGGGGTTGGATCCAGCTCTTGCCGTCGGCTTGTCGCTTTGGCTCAACTCGTCAGTCGTGGACAACTACTTCCGGACATTCTCGGGACACACTCAGGTCAACGCAACGGACCTACGGTCGATGCGATTCCCCTCTCGAGAGTCACTTATCATGCTCGGAGAAGGACGCTGCGCCGCACTTCCGGAGCAGGACGAAATAGACAAAATGGTCAACGACATGATGGGAATGGTGGCAGCAGCATGAACAATGGGGCGCGGATCGAAGAGGCACAAGCTATATTGGGTGCGTTGGGCTTCGATAAGCAACGAACGAACAAGAGGTCGGCCCTGACTTTGCTCGCTCTTCTCCAGCTGAAGCCGACAACGCCGTGGGCCGAGGCGCAGAATCCGATGCTGGGTACGCACGCCATCATGGGATGGATTCGAGAAAACTATGATGTCGATTACGCCCCGAATTCTCGTGAAACGTTTCGACGGTTCACCCTCCACCAGTTTATCGAGGGCGGGATGGTCGAGTACAACGCCGACGATCCAGGGCGTCCCGTCAACTCCTCTCTGAACAACTACCGTGTGGGTGCCGAGGCGTTGAAGCTTGTGCAGGCGTTCGGCTCCGAAAATTTCGATGCGCATGTTGTTGACTACGTCACAGAGTCACCTGGCCTCGTTGTTAAGTACGCCGCTGCCCGGACCATGGCCCGAATCCCCATTACCCTGCCAAGTGGGGAAGAGTTCACACTGAGCGCCGGGGGACAGAACATCCTGATCAAACAGATGATCGAGGAGTTCTGCCCGATGTTCACGCCCGGCGGCCATGTGATCTATGTGGGTGACGCAGACGCCAAAATGGCAATCTTCGACGAAGCTGCCCTTGCCCAGCTTGGCGTGACTGTGGATTATCACGGCAAGCTCCCCGATCTGGTCGTGTACATGCCGGAGAGGAACTGGCTGTTCCTCATGGAAGCAGCAAGTTCTCACGGCCCGGTTGATGCCAAACGTTATGCCGAGTTGAAATCGCTGTTCGGCGGCAGCAGCGCCGGACTCGTTTATGTCTCGTGTTTCCCCGACCGAGCCACCATGCGGAAGTTCCTCAGCGACCTGGCCTGGGAGACAGAGGCTTGGAACGCTGACGAACCCACGCATATGATCCACCTGAACGGCAGTCGTTTCCTTGGCCCCTATGACTGGTCAAATGTAGGCGGCAACACGCGCTTCTAGGGCAATCGGGCGCGTCTCTTCGCACGGCACGTGCACGGGGATGAGAACCAGGTGCTACACAGGTCGGGATTCTGGCCAAGTCGCGCACCGCCAAGTCGCTCACCGTGAATGCTGGTGAAACAGCGCTTTGCTGGTGGCATAGTTCTGCGCATGTCAGTGCGGCGAACAGAGGGTCCATGGACCCCGCAGTGCAAGTCTCCCAAAAAGCAGGAGAAACTGGACCCACTCTTCGAATGGAGACTGGGGACATTCCGAGCCAAGGGCGCCGCCTCTTGTTGCTCCCCGGCGAGGCGGGGATGCCGCGTCAGGGTCTGCGGCCGGAGGCAGCACGCCCTGGAAATGTCGAGACGCGTCCTCGGTGCGGACCCAAGCGCACGCCGGTTTGTGGGTCCCGCGGGTGTCAAGAATCGGGTCAGCGTGCTGCGAACTAGTGTTGTGACGTGCTTGCTTTCCGTGCGTTTGTTTCCGTGCGGCGATGAATCGTTACCGCAAACAGGAACATCGGTTCGTGTGATGCGCTGCAAGTCGGGTCTGTGGCTGTAAGTTCGTACGAGATCGGTTCCTTGCCCCTCCGGAATGCCAAAGTCTGGACTTCCTGGCAAGGCTTCGCTGGTCATTAGCAAAAGAAAGCCGTCACGGCGCCATAACCCCGGAGAAAATGTTGTCCCCCTACTTGCCTGTTGTTGGTCGTGAGCTTTGCCGGGAAAGACTTAAAATAATCTTTCCACCGGAGGCATTCGGCATATCTATGTCGAACGACGTCGCTGGATCCGTTGTGGCTGGACTCATCTGGGCGGGATGCGTCCTGCCTGACGACGAAGCGGCACTGGATGGCACGTTGTCCTACGCACGGCCATCCACGATTCTTTGGATGAATGAGGAACTAATCACAGTTGGCGATCCGACTCAGCGTGCCGAATGGTTCCGCGTCTCGCGAACGACGAAAGTGGCAACTCAGAAGCTGATGGCCCAATGGGGCATTTCCATCGAACAGTGGTATGGCGACCGGGAAGGCATTAGAAAGCACGGCTATCAGCAACTCCTAGATAATGGTGCCATAGCCGCACTATCGGAAATCGACACGAACTCCAGCGGAGCACGGTGGGTGCTCGTCCGTAGTTTTGCGGAGCTCTTTAATCCTCATATTGAAGGGGATGATCTCGTCGAAGCTATCGTCAGGTGGTCGGAGCGGCATCTAAGCAGGTCAGCCCGAGTGCGGGCTGCTCTGGCCCGGAAGCAGGAGAAGGCTGCTCTGAGCATCAGCGTTTCCTTGCCCGATGGAACGACGCGACACCTCGCTCCGGGCAAGTCCTCCGTGCTACTGCAGGGCGCCATAGAGGGATGGGCGGCGCTCCGCCTCCGCGAACCCGCAGTACTGACCATCAGCGAGCCGGGCGACAAGGTCTTCGTGGCTGACGGAGCTCTCTTAGAATCGGCCGGCATTAGCATCGACGTCTCGAAGCTTCTACCCGACGCGCTCTTGGTCGAGATGGCAACCGAGCCACTTCAGTTCTGGGTGGTCGAGGCAGTTGCCACTAGCGGACCAGTTAACGAACGAAGGAAGCTCAAGTTCTTGGAATGGGCAGAGACTCAAGATATCGACCGGGCGCAGCTCAATTTCCTCTCCGTCTTTTTCTCGCGCCACAATGCCATCGCCAAGAAATACCTTCCTGAGCTGGCCTCCGGTACCTATGCATGGTTCCTAAATGAACCTGACCAGGAGCTATTCTGGGGCGAAATCCCACCCGATGCCTCCTGAGAGCGGCTCCAGGAGGGACTGTAATCGGCGAATGACCAGCTGGTATTCAGCCACTTGGCCTTTCACATCCCGGATTGTTCAAGGGGTCGTGCGTCATATCTCAAGGCAGCTAACGGGCCCACAGCCGTCTCGGAGACCGCATGACCAGACCGGATGGACTGCCTCAACGACTTGGTCCCGGGCCGGCCTGGGGCCGGGCACGGCGCGTGTCTTGCATGGTCGATTCTGGTTCGAGTGCGTCAGCGCGGAAGTGAATAACTGACTGCGGCAGCCGTCCAAGAATCGCGAAGCGGCCGCGCCCATTCCGGCTCAATGGCAATAGCGTGTGAGAAAAGGCCATTGACGTGGAGCATATAGTCGGCCCCTGATTCGAAGCCTTTCGACGCTGAATACTGTTCCAAGCCAAATCGCGAGACCCCATAGTGATGCCATCGGAGGGCCTTCTTGAAGTCCCCCTGCAATCGCACTTTGTCAGAATCAACGAGAAGTCCGAGCACTACCAGCCTTGAGCCGGGCGGGCTAACTTTGATCTTCCCTTCGTTCATAAGAAAACCTGCGGCGGTAATTTTACTCCTCGCACGTCTAATGATGTCCAAGACCTCCGAGCGTGAGAATTCCCCTCGAGAGGAAAACGTCAAGTCGTCGGAGTATCTTGTGTATCTAAGCCCGTAGCGCCATGCCAAGCGAGACATTGCGCAGTCCAAGTCACCGGCGGCCAGATTGGCAAGCATCCCGCTGGTAGGCGCCCCTTGGGGCAAGTAACCCCTGGAAGTTGCGATCTGCGGCCCGCGTCCGCCAAAACTCGGCGGTCGGCGGGTACAGAGTCTTGCGAGTTGTCCGGCTACGGTCTCTTCAAGGCCGTGCCGCAGGAAGATGCGTGCCACTCGGGCTTCGTCGACTGAATGAAAGAAATCTCGAAGGTCGAGCTTGACGAGCCAGCGAGCCCCGGCGTGGACGCTTGCGCAATTCCGGACAGAAACGCCTTTTGTATAAGCAAAACTCGAGTTCTGCGCTCGAGGACCTGACAATACGTTGTCCAAGATCCATTTCTGCGCCCTCGCGAGTTCGGGGAGAGGAGCCGCAATGGTTCGATAGGATCCCCCGCGGTTTTTTGGCAATCGGAACTCGTAGTAAGGATCTTGACGGCGCTCCTCAACGACCTGCAGAAAGTCAGGATGGACACCGGCTGACCAAGCGAGGTGCTCAAGTCCTTTGAATACTGGCCTACTATTCACCGTGGCTCTCCCAGGGGCGCGATACGAAGCGCTTGGGCGCCGGCATTAATTTGAGGACCGCCAACATCTACCCAGTTTCTATTCATTCCGACAATCAACATTGAACAAAGTCGACTCAATTGAGTGACCCAGCGATTCGCGAGACGCTAATAGGGTTCACCAACCAGTAGAGACTGACCAGCTCACCCGCACTAGATGTTGACGGCCCTCAATGCGGAATATAGCCAAGAACCTGTGGTCCGGTCAAATCGACGGCCCGCTTCGAGGAAATCTCTCGCTGCGCCGGTCTCGTGTCCAGAGTTAATGCGAGGCCGACTTCAGCTAAACCGTGATCAGTACGCCCTGCGTTTCGAATGCATGAACATCCCTGAGTATCTTCCGCGCCAGAATTGCCGATTGGACCTGCAGACCCAGTTCAACATTCTTGGATGACGCTGCGTCGCTGAAGTTGGCACTTCCGACGAAGGCCCACTTGGAGTCGACTACGACGAACTTTGAATGAAGCACCTGGTAGGAACCGTCAGCGGCGTCCGCAAGGGTTAGCAGCTTGCAGCCAGGAATCTCGTGGCTGAGCTGAATACCGAGATGCATCATGCCATTGGCCGGGCCGTGCTGGCCTCCTGGGGTCGCCATCAGAGTCACTGCCACTCCGCGCACGGCAGCAGCGCGTAGCGCTCGAACCATTGCACTCGTCAGCTGAATATTGAAAGTAGACGCGACAATGGACTCCTTGGCCTTGCCGATCTCGTGGAACATCGCAGAAGTGCTGAGCCCGGCGACTTGGGCCCCGGCCGGCATCGTCCAAACGGTTTCGATCTCGGCCTGGGAGTGTTCCCGTGCAGCAAGAACGGCACTGCACATCCCGGACCGAAGCTTTGACCCGACCTCGCTCATTCCCGCTTGGCTAAGCAACGCGCTAACGGCCTGAACTTTGCTTCCCGACAGTTGCTTTGCAGCCATAGTGCAGCTTTGCCCCATGTCGAAGGCAGCAATCAGCTTCTTCAGTTCGGCTGTCGTCAGAATCTTGCCAAGCTCGGCAAATGCGCCCCCACCCGCAGCGGCCAAGTCATTCCTCCAAGAGTGCCTGGAACAGGCTCGGGATCTTTTCGCCACCGGCTTCGCTCGACGCCGGAAGGTCCACCATAAATCGTCGGTCAAGGAACCTGTTGGAGTTCTGGCAAGACGTCTCGGAGTTGAACAGGCAGCAGTGGCACGCAGCGCCATGCAGGAAGTCCTCTGGATCATGAGGCACACGCTGGGCGCAGACGGGGTCGGAAGAGCACCGTGAAGCCCGGAGGAGTGCATCCCGAATCAACCTACCCAGCTTTGTGGGATCACTAAGAGCTACCAAGCCGCCAAGGGTTCCCTCAGAGTCCGGCGCGGTAGTAGAAATCAGGACACCGGCAGCAGGCTGCAGCACCCCATCACCCTTCCATGCGTACAGCCGTTCTCCGATGCTTGCGGAGCTGTAGCCGCTCCGAAGCGTCATCTGGCGAATCAAAACATGCGAAAAGGTGTGGACCGCCCAGAAACGCGGTGGCGGAAATCTCTCATCCGCTGTCCCGGCCCCCGCCGTGTCAGAGAGCCTATTGGCCCAGTTTCGGGTGTGCGCCTGGCGGTGACGCTCCCACACGACGGACCCCTCCACCTGCTTCTCCCAGGCAGCAACAGTGTCCTCGTCGAACCGTATGAAGATACCTTCTCCGCGGTCTTCAGTCGCCGGCACCCATTCTGGTTTGGTTCGGCGCAGTGGCACGACGCGGCCCTTGTGATCCGAGATCCGATCCAAGGCATCAATCCGTGTGAAGCCGACTATGGCGTTGACCTTCTTGAGCTTGTTGACTGCTCCTACACCGGCAACCAGTCCCCCAACGCCTGCGGGTGGCAGAACATCGGAGATTTGAAAATCCGATGTAGCCGCGATCTGGGGGAATTGACTGGGATCACTGAGGACACGCCACTCCGGGTCCAAGAGTTTGACCTGATCGAATGCTGCCGAGTCCACGTCGGGGACATTGGTCAAGTCCTCTCCGCCGGCGGCTAGCCCTACGGCTTCGAGCAGAAGCTCGTCGGCCAGATCTTCAACAGGGACCTGACACTTGGCTTTAATCAGGTCCCTGAGCACCCCCATAAGGCCTGTCGGCACAATTGACTGAACCTGAGCGAGGTCACCCGCATATAGCGCTCCCTTCAACTCTCTCGCCACTTCAGTTGCGGAGCGGTCGATTTTCCGGGGCAACACTAGGGTCGATACCAGCGATGAAAACCACAGGTTTGCGGCACCGATCATGAGGGTCTTGACTTCCTCTGTACATCCCTTCGGGTCGAACCAGTCGAGGTGAGGGTGCCTGGCCCTACACCGTGGCAGCTTGTCGTGAGCGGCGGGTCCGTAGGCCTCGTTCATGAACCGGGATTCGCGGCAAGACAAGCATGTGATCTTCGTCAGGGTTGAGCTTCCCAGGTCCTGGAGCCTGAGTGAGGGGGCACCTGAGGCTTTGATGCACTTCCCGCCCCGGTGTACCCATTCTTGGTAGGGGAATTCGTCCACGTGGCCGTTGGTGCACACCAGCAGAAAGCGGGCCGGCACGGCAGGGCGCGCAGCTCCCTTCTTGTCCGGCTTCGGAGCCCCGTCAACAGCGGCAACAGCCTTCGACCGCCCCGGGCAGCCTTCATGCGTGAACCCGGCCTGATCGGGCCTAAAAGGGTTTGTGTTCTTGTAAGTAAAAACCGAGCTGGACACCCGGGCCAACCGGTCACATCCGGTGCAGCGCAACCACTGCGGGAACACCCGCGCAGGTACACCCAGGTCCTTGCCTTCATCTCTGTGGCTGTTTGCGGTGGGCTGCCAAGGGAACGGGCGAAGCTGTTCGACCTGGGGTCCCAAGTGCCCACGCACCACGTCAAGAAGCCTCGGCTCGCTGATGGTCGTCTGGTGCTCCCGACGGGCGTAGATCGTATCCCAGGCATCGAGTCCGGCCGGCATCACCGTCATGTTGGGCAGATCGACGACGGCCCCCACACCGGAGGAGTACAGCAGCGCGTTCGGTCTCTGCCCGCTGACCTTCGCGCGGTTCTTGCTGCTCGAAACCTCGGCATCGCCCAGCGGATCAAGGTTCACACCGGGATTAATGTTTACAGACGTGTCGGACACTAGTTGTTCAGTCATTTGGCACCATCCTCAACAGGGAAAACCCATTCAACCGCCCCAAGCCTGGCTTCATTCGCCACAAGGTTCTCTTTTACGGGGCTGACGAGAAGATTGATCTCGGGTTGGACTTCACGCATGGAGTTTGCCACGCGGAACAAGTCGTCCATGTTCTTGGAGTCAAGTTCCTCGGGGCTCTTCAGCAGGAACGCACTGGCGTTGGCGTTGGCGCTCGTCGGCTTAGTGAATCCCAAGTCATGGGCAGTCTGCTTCGCCCTGGAGTCCCAATGGTTGAGCCTCATTTGAATCAGATCCTTGAAGCGTTCGGATTGGTGTTCATCGGAGGCCGACTCCACACGGGAGACAAGCCTCGCGATGATGTTTTCAACCGCAGAGTATCGGCCAGCAACAAGTCCAGCTTTTTGTTCCGGGTTGAGTGAATCACCGCCCGAAGCTCCCTCGATCACCCGCACTGCCGCGACCAGTAGGCCCGCCACCCCACGATCCATCGATGTTTCGGAATAAGGGGTCACGGATAGCGGCTCCACCTGTGAGTAAAAGGTGTCGTGATAGTGCTGGAACTGTTCAAAGTGGGCCAGGTCGCGGGGCCGTGTCCAGTTTCCAAGCGACACCACGATTCCCGGTTTGCTCGCGACACGTCCCACGCGGGACGACGCCTGAATGTACTCGGCCGTGTTTTTGGGTTGTCCGACGACCAGCATCAGTCCCAGCCGGCCGACGTCGACGCCCACCTGAAGCATGGACGTCGCCAGTACCACGTCGTATGGATACGGTCCCTTCCGTGCATCAGGGCTCTTGCCCGCGTCCCTGGCCTCACGCCAAGCCTTGCGGGCTGATGTCGACTGGACAGCCGGATCGAACTCAACGGCCAGCTTGTCCAGGGTCGACTTAATATCGTCGGACGAAATGCGCGACGTCAGCTCGCCATACTGCAGCTGATAGCCCAGGATCCGCTGTGAAAAGCCTGAGTCTTCACGCGGCCGGCCGACGGCCGTTGCTACGTCGTCGGCCACGTAGCGGCTCATGCCGGCCAATTCCCGGGTTGCGCTGAAGTAGCCAACCAGCGTCATGTAGGGATCAGCGGCTTCGCCGAAATCATCCAGGACTTTCTGACCGGACAGGAGCAGCAATGATGCCAGCGTTATTTCCGCGGTGGTGAGACGCACGCCTTGTGCACAGACGCCGATGTAGCGACGGCCCGGGTTCTGTTCCGAGACGGCGAGTTCCTTCGAGAAGAAGGTGTCCTCGACATCCAGCACCTGCGGCGGAAACACGCTCGGCGTCCGCCCGTAGAGCGCCCGAACCTGCTCGTGCGCGTTTCGCACGGTCGCGGTCGACGCGATGATGAGCGGGCGCACTTCGCGCCCCTCGGCATCCGTCCAGGAACTGACAACGTCGATCACGGATTCGAAGAGTCCGACGGCGGTTCCCAATGCTCCGGCGATGAGGTGGAGTTCGTCCTGGATGATGAGGTCCGGGGGCCGCAGGCGGTCGCAGTCAACAACGTTGGCGACGGGCATCGATCCCTTGGCATTGTGCCGCTCCGCCCCGCCGCAAGATCTGGTGTCCGCGTGGACGTAGCCGTGGCGTTCACAGTATTTCCGTACGTAGCCGAAGAGGCTTGCGGCTTCGCCTTCCCGGGAGAGCCGGGCGAACTTGTCCACGGTGCCGAGCAGGAAGGTTGGCGGGTGTCGGTAGATCTCCTCGTCCACCGTCAGAATCGGCAGACCCGGGTTCTCCCATTTGCTGCTTCTTCCCTTGGTGAAGGGGCAGTCTTCCTCATCATCGCCGCAGTACACGTAGATGCGCTGACGGTCGGCATCTGCCTCGACATGGCTGCGGCCGTCGATCGCGGTTCCGCACCACGGGCAGCGGCTCACTTGGAGAACGGTGAGACCGTGCGCCTTGGCGCTGTTGTTGGCCCGGACTTTGTCGATCTGCTCTTTGGCGTCGTCGAAGCGCTTGGGGCTGACGTTCATGCCCACCCAGAGCCCGATGGTGAATGGCTTGCTGCCCCATTTTTCGGTGTCGCCCTGGCGGATCATTTCGGCAGCGCACACCAGCGCCGTTGCGCGTTGGAACTGCTGCGCAGTGAGAAGGCGGAGGGTGTAGCGCATGAGGACGGCGACGCCGGACTCGCCCTCCAACTGTGCGGATTCATCTCCGGTTTTAAGGGATCCCTGCAGTCGCCGGATGGCGAAGGTGAAGGCGGCCAGGCCCAGATACGCCTCAGTCTTGCCACCACCGGTGGGGAAGAACAGCAGCTCGACGTTCGCCGCAGCGCTTGATCGACGGGGGTGGTGCGGTTCCACCATGGAGGGGATTTGCATCAGGATGAAGGCGAGCTGGAATGCGCGCCAAGCCGGCGGTCTGTAGCCGGTCTCGGCCCGCACATGCTGCTTCGAGCTTTCGAGGGAATTGGCTTCCCCCGCGGCCCGAGCCTGTGCGACCTGGGATTGGAAGCGTTGATCGCGCATGGCAGCATTCATGAAGCGGAAACAGTCCAAGGCCACTTCGTTGTCTGCGAGGTACTGGATGCCCTCGGCTAGCCGGTTCTTGGCGTAGTCGGCGGTTTCAATGAGATCCGTAGCCGTTTCGCGCAGGTTGTCAGGAAGAGCCTTGGTCTTTGCCTCCTGGTCAGCGAGCCAGATGGCATATCCATCAACCATGGGCATGAGAGCAGCAGCAACATCGTCCGAGCTGATGTTGGCGAGGATATCCATGTCCAGCTCGACATCCTTCATGGAGGGCGCCTGGGTCTGCGGAATTTCGGCGACGGGAAGCCAGGAGGTCTCCACGGACCTCGCCTTCCGCGCACCCTCGTCCGCAGTCCACGTCACCGAGCATGTGCGGCCGACAGCGAACTCCAGACGGTTGCGGTACTGCAAGGCCAGGGCTTTTTCTTCGTCGTCCAGATGCGGCTCGATGTCATCGCTAAGGTAGTCATGGCTCGGCAAGAAGACGGGCGAGCCGTCAACGGCGGTTACTACGACGTGGGTCTGGAACAGCCAGTCGTACAGAGGGATCTTGGCCGAAGTTGGCAGGTCATTGCAGAGGGCCAGCTCGATCAGCTGGGTCCCGTCGTCCTGGAGATACCGATCCACTTGGAGGATCACTGGTTTGGACAGATCAACGCGCTGGGTCACCCCGGGCGCCATTTCATCCAGCGTAAGCGTCGCTTCTATCTTGAAAGGTTCGCGCTGATAGGCGCTCCGGGGTTTTTTGGTCTGCACGCCGACTGACGTTTCCGCGGGCGCTTCCGAAACTACCGTGCTCGTGTTGTAGCGGCCCCACGAAGCAATCACACGCACCGCTGTCACCTCGGCAGGAAGTTGGAAGCGGATGCCCATGGATGAGGGCGCCATCAAGCCCTTCTTCACGGTCTTTACCCCCGAGTCATCAGCGTCCTCGGTTTCGTCCTCGTTGTCTTCTTCCGCTTCAACCGCGACGCCGCGCTGGGCTTTTGGGTCAGCCATTGCAAGGCGCTGGGCAGCTTCGTCGCCCGCGTCTTCCGGCGAAAGGGGCACGTCGCCGTTGACCACGTCAGGTTCCAAGGAAGACGGCGCCAACGCACCCACGAGGTAGGCATCTCGCGGGCTCTGGGTCAGAGTCTCACCTTCCCCTAGGCGCGGCCCAAGAAGATTGAGTCGAAGCAGGTCCACGAAGTCCTCACGTGCTTCAAATGAAGTTGACATCAGAACATCCTCTCCTGAGCATCGACGAGCTGTGATTCTTTCCTGGGTCCCGTTATTCGCTTGGGTTTGCCGACCTCAGCCTCCGCTTCCAACGCCGAGCGGCGATGGTTCTCAGCAAGCAGTCGTTTCAAGATCTCCCCTCGCAGCTCTGCCGGAAATGACCACCTTTGGATGGCTCGGTACTCAGTGACCTCGTATTCCAAATTGAGATCGTCCCACCCGTACTGTTGGACAACTTGTGCGTCGGCAGCTTCAATCAAACGCCTGAGCCTTTCGGCATCTTCGTCATTTTGATGACGACTGCTGTGAGCCAAGTTAGCTAGCTCCGTGACGCCAATATTTCGCCTCTTAGTAGCCTCAGGAATAAATGCGGCAATCTTTTTACCGAGATTTTCCATGTCTGGCGAGCTCGTAGAAAATGGATATGTCTGTACCACATCCCCAAGAGTGTATCTGGGATCTTGGCTCATCGTTGAACCGTGGGTAACCGCCCACAGCCAATGAAAAGACGAGAAGAGTTGCGTCATGCAGGCCGCAGAATGGGCGGTATAGATGGCCAATGCAGTCGTGAATACAGTCTTTTTGTCGACTTCGACGGGAACCATCGTTCTACTCGTAATAGTGATTGCATACACAAACTCAGCAGACTCTATTCGCTTGTAGAGCGCGGACCTATCATTCCAAAACTTCCACCATTCGAACACCATTCGGGGATATTTCTGGGGGTCCTTCTTCATCCGTTCGGGGCGAACCCACTCAAGAACATGGCGCCAAGGCAGTTCGTAAGTCGAGGCCTTGCTCTCGGCCAAGTTTCCAAAATCGATGATCCATCTGGTTCCAGTCTGAGTCGGGCTGTCGTAAAGCTCAGATCCATTTAGACACGGCTTCAAGACCTCAGCATTCCTAGGATCTGCAGTGATCATGTCTTTAGCAGCTTGGGGGGAAACTAGAAATCCACGGCCCAAAAAATCTGAGCCCTTCTGAGCAAGGTCACTATTCGATTTGAGCTTCAATGGTCGCTCGAAAACCTCTTCGGCCGGTTCCAGCATGTTCGATATCTCTGGGCACGGGGTATCATCGGCAAATCTCAAGCCAGTGACTTCGTCGGCAGGCAGGCATGCCACCCACAACTGACTTATATATACACTCGCCGAAATGCTGGGCCATTTAGTGGATTTTCGGGACCGTACGATGGTTCCCTCGGCCGGAATATGCAAATCCATTGCGAGTTTTCGAGTGTCGCCTTCGGCTATAACCTTCGACGTGACCAGGCCCAAGAGGGCACCTCTCCTGACCAAATCAAAAGTTCTTCCGAAGAAGAACGCAACGAGGTCCGTCTTCCCTCGGACCCCTCTGGCGATGGATTCGATCAAATAGTTTCGACAGTTGTCTCCCATTGAGGAAGAGATTCGTTTATCAACCAAGAAGGGCGGATTCCCGATAACGGCGTCGAATCCACCATGTCCGATCATGACATCGGGAACCTCGATCACCCAGTGGAGGGGTTTCCAACGCTCGTAGTCTGTCTCAACCGTCGGAGTGAGGCCCGACTTGTTGATAGCTTCGAGCATCCCCGGTTCGGCGTCAGCAACAGAATTTGGATAGGCCTTTAACAGAGCAAGAGAGAGATTCTCGTAAGCAGCGTCATGCGCGTTTCCGGGCTTTCCTCCCACCTTCAGGCCTGCAGCAACTATCCCATCGGCGATCGTGCGGAGCTGATCGGTAACCGATTTCGACTCCGCAAGTAGCGCCTTCTTGTGTTTCGCGCTCCTCTGCGGATCAAGCTCGGGTTGGTCAGCGATAGGCGTCGCCAGTTTCGCGCGGATATCTGCGGCCTTGCGCAGGGGAGTGTCTACGTCCACGGTGAAGCCGGGGTTAGCCATTCGTCGAGCTGACGGATTGATGTGCAGCCCCCGCAGCTGTTTGACGTCGGTCAGTCCCAATAGGGAATTTCCGTGCAGGACTTTGTCATCAACGAAACTGAACGGTTTCTTGGGGTCGAGCGACACTAGCCAGAGCGAGAGTTTGCACATCTCGACGGCCATCTCGTTGATATCCGCGCCGTACAGGCATTGGGACACCACTTCGCGAATCGCTAGGTTGAGGTCGCGGCCGGTGGTGTCCCCGCTAGCTGCGGATTCCTGCTGCCATGCTTCCAGCAGCCGTTCACCCAGGTATCGTGCTGCGGCTACGAGGAAGGCTCCTGAGCCGGCTGCGATGTCCGCAATACGAAGGTTCAGGATCTCCGTCGAGCTCTTGAGTTTCCAGGCCGTCGAATCCGCAGTCTGCAAAGGTCCCGGCTCATAGCAGAGCGGCTGCAGGGCGTGAAGCACTACTTCCTCGGCCAAGGATCGAGGGGTGTAATGTGCGCCCGCGTTGGCGCGGGACTTGGTTTCCTGGACGATGAGCCCGCCTTCGGACACCACGAAAGGGATGCCGCGGAGGTCGCGCCGGATGAGGTTGCCCCAGCTGGCGATCTGGCTGCGCCGCTCGTCCTCTTCAATGAGATGCCGGATTTTGAGGTCGACTGCCTCGGTCTGAGAGTTTTCAATGGCGGCGAGGATCTTCGTCAGCTGCGCGGGCGATTTCGCTACGGCACTGGGCTGGTCAGTTTTCCAGAATTCGATGAGTTTCTTCGCCAAGGCGGCATCGTCGCCGTCGACCTCCCGGTAGAGCTCTTCCAGCTTGTCGATGGAGATTTCCGGCTCTGATCCCGGCTTACCCACAATGCCCAGGACGATCTGTCCTTCGGGCACTCGCTTACAGGTGTAGCCCAGCAAACCTTCGTAGATGTAGCCGATTTGTTCCACATCGATGTCGCGGAACGAAAGCTTCTGTCGCGTTGCTGTCCGGCCGCTTCCGCTTTCGGCGTACTGAACGGACCGCAGAACTTCCAGCATGACCCTGTCATTGACACGGATAGCCAGCCCGGTGGAGCCTGTCCCCTCCATCCAGGGAAAACGCTCGGGGTCGAAAAGCGATCCGCCGTATGCCGGCATACGGACGTCGTCGAAGGACGCTCCCTCATAAAGAGCTGCACTTGCCGCCAGCAGCCGGTGCCACACCTCGGTCCGGTCAAGTGACTCGTCGCCGTCGTGACGTCTGCGTTCATCCAGTTCGTCCAGCTGGCCGGCCATCGAGTACGCCGTGCGGTACATTTCTCCGTTCGGCATGAGGCCTCTCTCCTCGGCGAAGAGCAGAAACACGACACGCATCATGACCGTTACGGCAGCTTCATAAGCGTGGTGTGTCTCGGCCGGCAGCGGCTCGGGCAGTCCGAGCTTGCGTGCGTTCAGCGAGCTTTCGGAGAAGGCCTGGATCAGCAGTTCGACGGCGCCGCGGACCTGGGTTCCCAAAGACTCAGTGATCTGTTCGGCGTCGAGCAGGCTGTCGCCGATGAGGGCGTCGAGCCGGTGGCTTTCGTCGGCCCCGGAAAGCGATTTAAGGCTGACGAGGTTGATGTAGGCGTCCCGGGCGAGAAGGTCGCTGGCCCAGTTCAAGCCATCAGTGATACCGCTGCCGATGGTTGAGACCCTTGTTGTGTCCTTGCGGGTGTCGGCCCAGACGACTGACCACCACCGGCCGTCTGTGACGATGCCGGAGGCTACCTCGGCGGTTCGCAGCATCTCCCCCATCCGATCGATGAGATTCGCGGACCAGCCATCCTTTCCGTCCTGGCGGAGACTGTCCACGGGGTCGACGGTCAGCAGCAAAGCGTATGGCTTGCCGTCCCTCAGCAAGCGGCCGCTCGCTGACGTTGTGACGGTGCCATTGGGGCTATGGGCAGCAAATACGGGATTCGGGGTTGTGAACGTCTCGAATCGTTCTCCCCACTTCGCCAGGTCCCGCAAGACAAAGGAGACCCACTCCCCCTGAATCTCGCGGAAAAGTCCCTCTTGGGCCTCGAGCCGATCCGTGGCTGCGGACAGTCCGCTGAGCGCGTTCAGCCGGGCCGCATCCAGAGCGTCGTAAGCTTTCACAAAGTCGGCAAAACGGAGCCGAAATGCCTCGTGGGCCTCGGCAGAGAGCCGGGGAACCACGTCGCCCCAAGTCTTCTTGGCGACCGGGATCGAAATGAACGGACCCTCAGTGTCAAAGGCCTGGATCCAGGTGGCATGTGATTCCTGGGCCCTCTTCTGCAGGGCGCTGCGTGTTGCGAAGTTCATCACTACTTGGCCCACCTGTTCCGTGCTTCTTCAACCGAAAGCCGAGCGTCTTCTGGGGTCAGAGCAAATACAACGGCGGCCGCCAGCGTTTGCGGACTCACATCCTGGTAACGACGCTCCACTGTGGCAAGTTCCTTTTCTTTTTCGCTCTCCAATGCATCGAGTCTGACCCTGATACGGAGAACGTCCTGTTCCCTTTGCCTCTTCTCGGCGTCGTCCCAAAGCGGGATGTTCATGTCCTGTTCGGCTTCCTTCAGACCGGTCAGCGTCCCCTGCAGGGTGTTCTTGAAGCGGCTGAAAATTTCATCGACTCTCTTACGGTCCTCCATACGCCGGGACTCCAAAGCCCCACGGACCTTGTCGGCGCGTTTCGCCGCAGTCTCATCCACAATCTGCTGGACGCGCTGCTTCATCGAGACCGATTCCGCCTCGCTGTTCCAGATTTCTGCCAAGGCGATCCGGTGCGGTTCCGGAGCCTCCACCAAACGTCCGGCATCGAGCGCGTCGGCAAGGAGTTTCTCGACGCTGCCTTGCGCGATCGCTTGGCGGCGGTTGAGCCGTGTTGCTGCAAAGAAGACTTCCTCGTGGAGCCTGAGACCGCCTTTGCCCACCAGCACGAGGCGGCTAGCAGCCGAGACGAAGGACTCCTGAAGCCCCTCCACCACGACTGCAGTGACCCGGCTGATGCGCGCGTCGGGGTTCCACATCTCGGAGCGGAGAATCCGGGAGGACCGTTGGACCAGGGGATGCCCCAGATGGACGTGGACGAGGTCCCTGTCTCCCTTGGCTCCCTCGGCGTCGAAGGTAATCCTGCGCTGGAGACCGGGATTGAGGCGAGTGGCGAGCGCATCGACGGTTCGTGACCAGCGTGGTTCCAGGACCGGTACCTCGAAGACGGGCGCATCGGTATCTTCACTGCCAGCGTCCTTCAATGGCGGCTGGCGATCCATGTCGAGCGCGGTTGCCACAACCCGCTGGAGATTCGCCGGAGTCAGGTGCAGTTCGCTGCGGTCTTTTTCCAGCCCTTCTTCCAAGTGGGTCAGTTTGCGGTTCAGTTCCTGACCGCCGGCGAGCATCTTGTTGATGGTTTCTTCGGCCGTATTCTTCTTCGGCGTTGCTTTGGGGATGTCCCAGCCGCCGAGCTGCCGCTGGATGTCCGGGGCGACTACCTCGTTGGCGGAGCCCAAGTCGTTGCGGACCCGGGCGATCTTGTCGGCGATGCGGGCGAGGAACGCTGCATCCCCGCTCAGAAGTGCCTTTGACTCACCGACCGGCGTGAAGTGAAAGATCTGGGGATTGTGAGTCTGGCCGTACCGGTCGATTCGGCCGATCCGCTGCTCCAGCCGGGTGGGGTTGAAAGGAATGTCGAAGTTGATCAGGCGGTGGCAATGCTCCTGTAAGTCGATGCCTTCACCCGCGGCGTCGGTCGCCAGCAGAATCCGCACCGGCTGCTCTGAAGGCGGCGCATTAAACCGTGCCCGGATCAGCTCCCGCTCTTCTTTGTCCGTCGCGCCTTCGATCACCTCGAGCCTGCCATCCGTGTACCCGTGGCTCTGCAGCACGTCCCGGACCCAGTTCAGGGTGTCCACGTACTCGGTGAAAATCACCACGCGTTCATCGGTCCACAGCCTGGTGCCGTTGGGGCCGGCGGTGCGGCAGACGCCGTCGAGCCATTTCACAACGGTGTCCAGGCGGGAGTTCGCATTCCCTTCGTACTCGCGGCCCCATGCGGCGAGCTCCTGCAGGAGGTCCCGGTCCTCGGCTGACAGTTTTTGTCCGGAGCGTGCGGCTTCCAGAGCCTGCATCTCCGGGTGTTCCAGAAGGCCTTCTTCTTCGTCAGCGGCCTCTGACCCGAGGGTTTCGTCGTAGCCGGCGGACTGGTTGGCGAACTTCCAGTCGTTGGTGGAGACGAAGGCTTCCGCGGTCATGGCGAAGGCTGGAGGGGATGAGAAAAACCGCTTCTTCAGCAGCAACGTCACGAGGTCGCTTGAACCGGTCCGCTGCTTCGCAGCCTTGTCCCGCCTGGTGGTGAACTCGAGCAGCCGCTCATAAGCGTCTGCCTCGTCCTCGGTCGGCGTGTAGGGAAGAGCTTTGACTTCGCGGGGCTTGAATCCCTTTTCTGGAAGATCGTCCTTCCGTCGGCGGATCGCGACGGCCTTGAGTGCTTCCTGGTCCAGCGCCGCGCCGCGTGCAAAGCGGCGCGGGTCAATCATCTCCAGCAACGCTGTAAACGACTCTGCATAGCCATTGTGCGGAGTGGCGCTGAGGAAGAGCCGGTTCTCGCAGGCTTCAGCGAGCTCGCGCACCGCAATGGTCCGCAGGCTGTCGACGGCGTAGCCGCCGCCCCCCTTGCCGGACGGCGATGACGGTGCCACGTGATGTGCCTCATCGACCACGAGAATGTCGAAGGCGAACTGCCTGGCGTTGGTTGGGTTCTTGACCTCCGAGTAGATGTTGCGGAGCATCCGCTGCGCGCGGGGCTGGGAGAGCCAGGCCATCGACACGATCGCCCGGGGGTACAAGAGGAAAGGGTTGGCCTGGGGTCCGTACGTCTTCTGCACAGCAACGATAGATTCACTGTTGATGATTTCGAACCGGAGACCGAATTTATCTTCCATTTCGTCCTGCCATTTCAGACAGAGGCTCGGAGGGCAGACAACGAGGACAGTGCGGGCACGGTGGCGGAGGAGAAGTTCCTGAACTACGAGACCGGCTTCGATCGTCTTGCCGAGTCCGACGTCGTCGGCCAGCAGGAGATTGGCCCGTGACGCCTCGAGAGCGCGGCGCAAGGGATCCAATTGATAGGCCTCAACGTTCGCTGCGCTCCTGAAGGGAGCTTGGAACTGCTTGGCGTCCGCAGAGGTAACTGCACCCCAGCGGAGCGCATCGATGAAGGCGGCGAGCGTCTCCGGATCGTCGAAACGATCGCCATCGATCTTGTCCGGCAAGTCTTTGTTGGGGACGAGCATGCGTCCGGGCTCGAGTTCCCACACCACTTTGAGCTCATGCCCCAACCGGTCGTCTTCGACCGATTGGAGTGCCACGGCATGCTGGCTGGATTGGATACCTTCGTCTGCCGGGCTGCGAGTCAGTCCCTGACGCTGGACATCTGTGACGACCCAGCGGGATCCCCGGACCTCAACCAGCTGCCCTTCTGTAGGAACCCCAGTGGGCTGTGCCTGCCCGGTCGTGACGGCAGCAACGCTCATGCAAATCCCCCGTGTAGTTTTCTCGCTGTTCGGATGCCAGTTTTACATAGTGTTGCAGGAACGCCGGACATTGATACTTGTGCCCGCGCCCATGGACTTGGCTGCCTGCCCAATTATGTCGCAGGCTGGGGGCACAATTGCGCTGTTGCGCTATCGTGCACAGCAGTACCCGTCGGCCAGATGCAGCAGAAGCGAGCCCCTCACCCACATGACATCCCTCATCTCTTGGCTCGACGCGTCCACCGAGGAAAACTCGAAGATGCGCGAGCTCGTGAAGCTCTTCGGCACGCCGGAAACCACCGATGACCTCGGCATGGGCCAGCTCCGAGACGCCATCAGCAACAGTCTCTTCCCGGGAACGTCCGTTCTGCATCTCGGTGCCCGCTACATGCTCCATGTCCCGTGGGCCTACCTCACTGCCCACAAAAGCACTCGCAACCCCGACGACTTGCGCAATCGGGCCGAGGAATCCGAGCGACAGCTGATCGGCCGCCTCAAGGAGCTCGGCGAAGAAAGCTACATCGGCCGCGACGCTGGCCGGAACGTCCAGCAGCTGCCCTCCGCCGCCTACTGGACCGCGCTGCGCCGCTACGGGATCGTGAATCCCGAAACAGACCGCTCCGCCGTTGCCCAGCTCATGTGCGCAGACGCCCCCTCGCCTGAAGACGGCGAAAACAACTACTCCGTCTGGAACCAGACTCTCCCCAAGCCTCCTGCCGGCTTCCCGCAGGCGGAGGACCGCGGGCTGATGCTGTCCCACGACGAGGCCCGCTGGCTCCAGGAACGCATCCTGACCACCTGCCCCGGCACCATGCTGGCCCACGTCGTCGGGTCTGAAGTCAGCCCCACCCCTGGACTCTGGGCTCCCTGGCTGGACCCGTCCTGCCGCAGCGCGGAGGGTGAACCCGCCCAGTGGCTCAACGACGCAGAGTCGTTCTCCTTCATCCACAACGGCGCCACGATCCTCTACCAGCACCTGCTCGCCGAGCGCTCGGCGTCCGTTTTCAACGCCGGTGAGGACACGCTGGAGTCCACGCAGGAACTCCTTGAATCGTGGGAGGACCAGCGGGGCAGCAAGCGCGAGCTCCTCGCAGGATGGGACGTGAACGGTTACCTCGACCGTGCCAAGGCGCTGAACCCCGGTATCAACGGCAACACCGCCGATTTCGCCCGGCAGATGGCCGAGGCAGCCCTGAGCCCCAGCAAACTGATCGACAACGCAGAATTTCGGGCCACCGTCGAAATCCGAGAGAAGCTCATGAAAAAGTCCAACTCGCGGTTCCGCAACGAACGCCGGCTCCGCGCCTGGCAGCCGCCGGCGCAGGTCGCGTCTCTGTCCTTCCGCTGGGCACAAGTGCGGCGAAACGTCCTGGATATCCACGCCGGGCTCGCGCTGGAAGGGCAGTCGAATGCTTGAGGCAGCAAACAGGCAGGCACTCACCCAGCAGCTGCGCCCGCCGGCAGGATTCCGGCTCTCCCACGCCGTGGGCACCACCTTCACCCTGGACATGACCAGCGCCCTGTCGGTACCGCTGAGCTTCATCGCGGGCTCCGGGGAAGAATTCACCAATCCGGTGGCGGTGCTCAGCGCCCTGCGCAAAGTCTCCGACCGCGTAGACATCTTCTGCCAGGCGGGCCACATCAAGGCGCCCTCGGACGCCTCGGACCTGCTCGCACTGCTGGAGCCGATGGTCCATCAGGTCAGCGTCCGGCGCGGGCTGTTCCACCCCAAGATCTGGCTCCTTGAATTCGAAAACGACACCGAGCGCCGCTACCGATTCCTGTGCAGCAGCCGCAACCTCACCACCGACGCCAGCTGGGACCTCCTCGTCCGGCTGGACGGCGAACCCGTTCACGATGCCGAGGGCGCCGGCCCGGACAGTGGACCCCTGGCACGCTTCATCGCCGGACTCCCCGCCCTCTGCACCGTGACGCCCGACGCCGGGCGGCTGGCTAGGGTGCGCGGACTCGCATCGCGCCTTGCGAACGTCCGCTGGGACCTACCTGAGGACATCCATCGGCTGGCATTCCGGCCTATGGGTATGGGCGAAGACTTCGAACAGGGTTCGATCGTGGCGCACCTCCGCGATCCGGAGAACTTCATCGCTCTCAATAACAAAACCGGGAAGGCCGCATTCCTGGGCTACGACAAACTGGTCATCTCGCCCTTCGTCGATGACAAACTCATCGGCCGGCTGCAGGACACGTGGACGCGGAACCTCTATGTCTATTCGCGCGACGATCAGCTGAGCCTTCTCCAGGAACAGACGGTTGCCGATACCCGCACGTCGTTCAAGGCCTTCGATGAGCTGGGCATTCCCGAATCGTCGCAGTCAGGGCAGAGCGATGTGGACGAGTCGGGGATCCAGCGCGTCGCCGACGGTCTCACCGGCCTGCACGCGAAGGCCTACTTCTGCGACTACGACCACTTCACCTACGCGCTCCTTGGCTCGGCCAACGCCACCGAAGCGGGCTTCACCAGGAATGTGGAGTTCCTGCTGGAAATGCGGGGAGCCAAGAAACGCCTGGGGGTGCAGCGCATCAGGGAAAGCCTCAAGGACGTGCCCTTCGCCGACTACTTGGGCACTGGCGGTGAAGCCCGCTCGGAGGAGGACGTGGCCGCCTTCCGGCTGGAGAATGCGCTGCGGGACGCGGCAGCGCAGAAGTTTCTCCTCGATGCCGTCCCCGACGGCGACGCGAACACGTTCACGGTGACCGTCACGCATGACTGGTCGCCCAATCCCGAGTTCCACGCGAAGCTTCGGCTCCTTTCGCTCCCCCAGCCAAGCGCCGTCGTCGAGTCCTCCGGCGGCCAGCACGAACACGTTTTCCACGCCATACCGCTGGCTGACGTGACCCCGTATCTGGTGCTCACGCTGGAGGACCCGGCGGCCGGGTTGTCCAAGAGCACCGTGATCCAGGGCAGTCTGCGCACCGATCCTGCGGGACGGCTGGATGAGATTATCGCCCGCCAGCTGGACGACCCCCAGAAGCTCCGGCAGTTCCTGCTGTTGTTCCTTACGCCGGAGGATGCCCTTCCGGGTTCCGGGACTGGCACTGGATGGTTCGCCGGATCCGGGTTCGGAGACGGCTCCACTGCGGGACTCTTCGAGGCGATGGTGGGCGCGATGGCAGGTCCGGACGCTGGCTCGGTCTTCCCTGATTTGAAGGTAGTGATGGACCGGCTGCTCGCCCTTCGAGGCGATGACCCGGAGATCCAGCAGCTGCACGCGCTCTGGACGGCAGCCACCGAAGCATTGGACATGGGGGGACTTCATGGGGTTTGATGCAACGCCCGCGCTGGACGGCCTGAGGGGCTTTCAGCGCCGGACCGTGGAACACGTCTTCAAGCGCCTCTATCTGGATGACCAGCCGGCGGACCGCTTCCTCGTCGCGGACGAAACCGGGCTGGGCAAGAGCATGGTGGCCCGCGGCGTCGTCGCGAAGGCGATCGAGCGGCTCGACCGGCCGGATTCCGGCGTGGACCGCATCGACGTCGTCTACGTCTGTTCCAATGCTGACCTGGCCAAGCAGAACATCGGGCGGCTGAACGTCACCGGGCAGAAGGACATCATCGAGTCGGGCCGGCTGACGCTGCTGCCTGCCGAGCTGGCCAAGCTCAATGCTCCGGCGGCGCCAGGAACACGGAAGCGGGTCAACTTCATCTCGCTGACGCCGGGCACGTCGTTCAACGTCGGCGGGGCAACCGGCCAGGCGCGAGAACGGGCTGTGCTGTTTCGGATCCTCGAACAGCTCGGAGTGATCACTACCGAACGCCGGGATGACGCGGTTGAGCTGTTGAGGGCGGGCGCTGGCGTTCCCGGATTCAGCTGGGAAATCAAACGCCTCACCGAACTGCATCCCGAAGGGTTCGTCACCTCGGTGTGTGACAAATTCAGACAGCTCGCCACGAAGAGCGGAAATTTCGCCGCTTTTGAAACGGCGATGAGCGACGCCTTGACCGCCGGAACTGACAATGTCCGGCTCCGCATGAGCGCCATCATCGGAGGGCTCCGTGGAGACCTCGCCCAGGCCGGATTGGACTGTCTGGAGCCTGATTTGATCATTCTGGACGAGTTCCAGCGCTTCCGCGATCTGCTTTACTCTCCCGGCACCGCGCCCGACGACGAGGATCCTGCAGCCGAGCTTGCGCGCCAGTTCCTGAACTACAAGGGCGCCAAACTAATCTTGCTCTCCGCCACGCCATACAAGGCGCACACCGGTGCGAACGAAGCAGACGGCGACGACCACGCCGCAGACTTCCGGCAGCTGCTGCGTTTCCTGAGCAGTGAGCGGCCGGGGTACATGGAAGGCCTCGAAGCCGATCTGGATGACCGGCGGACGCAGCTGCTGAAGCAGGTCTCTGACGATGCGCTGACCTTCCGCATCGAGGACAGCCTGAAACTGTTCATGAGCCGCACGGAGCGGCCACAGCTCGGCAAAGACGACATGCTGTCCGTGATCGAGATGGCACCAACGGATGTCCGGGCCGGGGACCTCACCAGCTACAAGTCCCTCACCGCCCTGTTCCGGGCCACGCGCACCGGCAACCCGATGGAATACTGGAAATCCGTGCCGATGTTCGCGCACTTCCTCACCGACTACAAGGTTGGCAGGATGCTGGACGGCAGGATCCACTGCGACCGCAAAGCCGTTGACCCGGTGCTGCCGGCCCTCGCGACCATCGACCCCAAGGCCTACCGCCGATACGGGGCAGTGGAGACCGACAATGCCAAGTTCCGGGCCGTGCGGGAACACACCGTCGGCCGGGGCTGGTGGAAACTGCTGTGGATGCCGCCGTCTCTCCCCTACGTAGAGCCTTCCGGCGCTTTCGCTGAGGTGGGTTCGGATCTCACGAAGCAGCTGGTCTTCTCCGCGTGGAACGCCGCCCCGACGGCGATCACCACAATGCTCTCCTACGAAGCCGAACGGCAGATCCTTGAGGGGTCGCCGCTGCACGGTGAAAACTCCGCCGAGGCCCGCAAGCGCTTTCGCGGCCGACTGCGGTTCCGCGTCCGCGACGGTGAGCCTCAGGCCATGTCCACGCTGGCTCTGTTCATCCCCCATTCTGCTCTGGCCGTTGCAGGTGATCCGCTTGAGAGTGCCTCATTGAGTGGTTCCGTGGTGCCCGGCGATGTTGTTCGGGCTGCCGCCGCAGCGGCTGGCACCGCGATGGTGGGCGGCGCCGTGGTCGACCCGGCCAGCCGACTCGGTGCCTGGGCGTCCTACTTCGCGGTGCCGGGCGCCCTGCCGGCAAAGTGGAAGAACAATGCCAAACTGGCCACGCGGGAGCTGCGTCAGTTGGACGAGTACACCCAGCAGCAGGGCAAAGCCTCGGACGGCGGCGACACCGAGCAGGAAGGTGGCTCCGAGGCCGGGCTCTATCTGGCACACGTTGATCGGATGCTGGGCGCCGTGGCCGGTGAGCCGGCGGGCTGGGAGGACGGGCTTGAGGACCTGGCCGTCAACTCCCCCGCCAACTGCCTCTACCGTGCCCTGAGGCGCGTGGTGCCCGACGACTTCGACGGCCCTGAGCTGTGGAAGTCCGCCGTGTTTGCCGCAAGCGGCCTGCGCACGCTCTTTAACCGGCTCGACGCCACAGAGCTGCTTGACAAGCTCTATCCCGAAGGCGACTACTGGCAGAAGGTCTTGCGCTACTGTGAAGCCGGAAACCTCCAGGCTGTGCTGGACGAGTACGTCTTCCAGCTTCGCAGCCAGCAGGCTCCTGGAGAGATCACCACCGAACAGCTGTGGGCGCTGGCCGATGACATCCGGCGCTCCTTGTCCCTCAAGCCGGCCCAGATGCTCGCCAAGTATCCCGACAAATCACACGACGACCTCCGCATGGGCGTCCGCTTCGCCGTGCGTTACAGCAACGCAAAGACGGACGACGGCGACAGCAACCGTATGCCCGACGTCCGCCGGGCCTTCAACAGCCCCTTCTGGCCGTTCGTGCTGGCGTCCACGTCGGTGGGTCAGGAAGGCATCGACTTCCACTGGTGGGCGCACTCGGTCATCCACTGGAACGTGCCCGGCAACCCCGTTGACTTCGAACAGCGCGAGGGGCGGGTACACCGGTATCTGGGGCATGCGGTGCGCAAGAATGTTGCCGACGCCCACGGCGCAGAGGTGCTGAAGCCCGGGGTGACGGACCCGTGGGAGACTCTGTTCGCCGTTGCCGCAGCAGACGTCGCGGCACACCCAGAAGATTCCAACACGGAGTTCGCCCCGCACTGGATCCATCCTGGAATTCACAAGATCCAGCGAAGGCTCCTAGACCACCCCTTGAGTCGCGACGTGCCCAGGACCAAGCAGATGCTGGTCGGCCTCGCGAAGTATCGGCTGACGCTGGGGCAGGCCCGACAGGATGACTTGCTGGGACTAATCAAGGATCGGACCGAGATCAAGCCTCTGGATTTACGTCCGTAAGCAAACAGGCTTCGACTGTGTGGCCGCACTCGGGCGAAACCGTAGTGCTACCGCTTTGCGATTTGGATTCCTACGATCAGGCGAATGGAAACCTAAATCGAATGAATACCTTTAGGCTTCTGCTAAGTTGTTTGGACTAAGTGGGGGGAGAGCACGTGCCAGATGTGGTAGGCAAGCACTACGTGTTAATTCAGGGGGACGCGCGATCAGGCGGGCTGTCCACTGTACGACGTGCCTTCGATTCTCGGGATGGCTCGGCCGTTGCGGTCAAATTCGTGTCTGGGCCGACCGACGAGCTCTCGCGCAAGGTCTTCGATCGAGAAGTAAGAGTGCTTCGCACTCTCACTCACACGAACATCGTCGGATTCCGCGAAGCTGGAATCGACGAATCTGGTGTCTATTATGTGGTCCTCGACTGGGTGGACAGGAACCTGAAAGATGTTTTGGACCAAGGACCCTGGGAATCATGGGACGCCCTTTACAAACAACTAGCCCGGCCCCTGCTCAGCGCAATGGCACACGCTCATCTGAAGCAGATCGAGCATAGAGACATCAAACCGCAAAACATTCTCATGTCCGAAACTGGTTCCCCACTTCTGGCGGACTTTGGCATCGCCAAGATACGCGGAGAAGAGCAGAAGAGTGAACTGACGGTGGCCGGGTTTAGGTCGGGCCCGTATGCTCCCCCCGAACGGGATTCGCCAGCGCCATACGTTCGCGATGTGTACTCGCTGGGAGTCCTATTAGTCCAGTGCTTATTTGCGGAGAAGATTCGAGATTTCTCCGACGTCGCCCCGGCTCTCGAATCCATCGATTTGCCACCAGACCTGCGGAAAGTTCTCGAGGCATGCATCAACCCTGACGCTCGTGAGCGCCCCCGTAACGCCTCTGAGCTAGCAGCATCGCTGGCAAGCGTCCACCGCGCGCGAATTTCGAGGAATCACCGCGACCGCAATCCCGTATGGCTGCGCCTGACGAATGCGGCCGCAGAGCAGCTTGTCGGAAGCAGTTCTGAGCGTGCCGCCGCCGGAGCCAAGCTCCAAGCTGATCTGAGTGGCGAGGTCTTTGGCTCGTTCCTATACGACAAAGAGTCCGGCGAATACACGCGAAACGTCATAATGCTCCTGGGAAATGAGTTCCGGTACACGCTTAAAATTGATGATGACGGCAGCGGATGCGTGGTTTCGGCGGCATCCCAGCCGGAATTCGAGGCGCTAGAGGGCCTGCGCCGGCGATCGTTCTCGCTTCCTCCTGCGTTCATGTGGACAGTCCGGGAACCTACGAGTCGTCAGCTTGCCCATGCTGGCCTGGGTGCCCTCCTCGGCGTGATAGACGCCCACATAGAAGCCAAACGTGAGTCGGAAGTCGTCGGCGGGAAACACGAAGGGGACGAGCTCTTTGATGTTTGGCTGCGCATTCTGGATACACGCGAGGCCCTCGCTCGCGGAGAACTGGACCCCCTCGCATACCTCTCATGGGAGTCCAGTGGAAAGCAGGCTACTTTCAAGTTGTCAGTCCCCTGCGAACTCGACTTGATCGGTAGCGAGTGGCAGGTCCAGGAACCACGTACCGGGCGGAAGTTCGGATGGGGAGAGGTCATCGACCAGAACGGCGAGACCCTGACTCTTCTGGGAGAGCGCCTCCGCAGTCTTCCAGCCACCGCATCTCTATTCCCACATATCGGTCCATCCGAAATTTCGATTGCGCGTCAGCGTGATGCAGTGTCGGCTGTGAAGGCGGGCACCACGCCGAGAGCTGACTTACGAGACATACTTCTGGATCCGTCAAAATCCGCAGAGCCGAATCCGGCGGTAGTTACTGATTGGGGAATGGACCTCGACACCAGCAAGCGCGAGGCAGTCGAACTAGCGCTTGGCTCCACAGACGTGCTCCTCGTGCAAGGCCCTCCCGGAACTGGGAAAACAAGCTTCATCGCTGAGACTGTGGCACAACACCTACTCGCAAATCCGAAAGCTCGCATACTAATTGCATCTCAAACCCACGTAGCGGTAGACAACGCGCTAGAACGCCTAGACCGCCTAGGAATCGCCGGACTCGTCCGTTTGGCGGGGCTCGACGAAAGTCGCGTGGACCCGGCAGTCAGGCATCTTCTCCTAGATGCACAGACTAAGCGATGGGCACGCGGTGTTCGCGCAAAAGCAGAAGCCAGCGTGGAAGCGCAGGCACGGTCGCTGGGGGTGTCAGCGGATCACCTCCTAGCGGCTCTTACATTGCAGCAATTAGCGTCCGTGTGCCAAGAGCTAGAAGCCGTTCGGCTACACATAGATAGTGCCGCCAGTCAGGTCTCGACGCCCTCGGAGCTATCTACAGCGCTTGATGCCGCCACTCCGTCCGCTGGCTTGCAAGATCGGGTAGATAGTCTGACGGACTTCCGGACTGAGCTAGCGAACAAGGCTCAGTCGATGCTCGCCGGTGATCTCACCATACATACGGACATAGGAACCAATGAGGCTCTCTCGGCCATTGAGGTTCTACTTGGCGAAAGCGCCGATGCCAAGGTACTGCTAAAACGGCTCGAGGTGCAGGCAGAGTGGCTGCAGCGTATAGCGTCGGACAAGAGCTTGGCCGCCGTGTACCTAGAGACGACAAACGTTGTGGCTGGGACTTGTACAGGCTTCCTTCGCAATCCAGCCGTGAAGCTACTTGACTTTGACTTGTGCATCGTGGACGAAGCGTCTAAAGCAACTTTGACAGAGGCACTCGTGCCGATGTCGCGCGCCAAGAAGTGGATACTTGTTGGCGATACGCACCAGCTACCGCCCACGGACGAAGACCTATTGCGTTCCGGAGACCTCCTGCGGGAGCATGACGTTAGCGAAACTGACGTCGTGCAGACGCTGTTCCAACGGATGGCGGACCTCCTCCCCGAACATTCGAAGAGAATGCTCAGGGAGCAATACCGCATGGTGCGTCCCATTGGGGACTTGATATCCACCTGTTTTTATGATGGTCAGCTAAAGTCCCCGCGAACTGGAGGGCTTCCAGGCTATGAGCTAGTTTTCGGCCGTTGTGTCACGTGGCTGGACACGGGTCCCCTGGGCGAACGCCGCCGAGAATCCGCGCCGGGCGGGGCAACGACGAGCTACGCGAACCGGGCAGAAGCTGGGCTGATCGTGACTGAGCTACAGATATTGCAGCGAGCTATCGACTCCGAGCTTATTCGACCGGAAACGAAGGAAAAGCGGGTCGAAGTTCTCGTAGTCGCACCTTACAGAAGCCAGGTTGACGAAATAACGCGAAGATTGGCCAGGACAACTTTCAATAACCTTGATGTTACGGTCATGTCCGTGGACTCTGTCCAGGGACGAGAAGCAGACATCGTCTTCGTTTCACTTACTCGCAGCAACGCTGAAGGAAAGATGGGCTTTTTGGGGCCCGACTACTGGCGCAGGATCAACGTAGCCCTTTCGCGTGCCCGCTTCGGTTTGACGATCGTAGGTGATGCGGCTTTCATCCGGGGAACGAACGGGGCGCTGCGGTCGGTACTGGACTACGTCAAAGATCACGGTGACGACTGCCAAGTAAGGGGCTGCCAGCCATGACCGATGTTCGCCTTCTGCACCGCCGCTTCGGGGATGCGCGGCCCGGCTTGCAGTTGCTCGCTATTGAAGACGCTGCAATACCTGTCACGATTGTCCAAGCGGACGTACTGGCTCAAGAACGTAAACCCCTCCCGATAATGGAAGAGTTTGTGCTCAGATTTGTCGCGGCAGGCATTGACAACGGTCCAGACGTGGCGAGCATGCTAGGTATAGCTTTGGACCAGGTGTTGGAAGCCGCTGCTATCCAGGTGAGCGAAAACAACCTCAGCAGACGTGGAGGACCCGGTCATCTGTCGCTCACGGTACAGGGTGCTGAGGTGGTCCGCGATCTCGCAGCAACACAGCCCGTCCTTAAACAGCTCCCCGTAGTTTTTGACCGGCTCGTTTGGCGTCTCGTCGACTACACCAGAAACGGCCTGATGACCAAGAAGGATGCTCAGGAGCAGGGTTTGCAGATCCTACCCGCAGCCCAGAAAGCTCGCATCGGACTGTCCGACGTAACGGCAGAACAATTCAACGCCCTCCTAACTGCCAGGGATGGCCGGGAGAAATCCGTCGAGATTCTGCGAGTTCGTAAGGTCTCACCCAACACGCATAGATACCTGCCGGCCAAACTGCTCATATATGGGGATGAGGCGCGCGCAGAACTAGAATTGGCCATCTGCATCGATGGCGAGATGCGGACCGACCATGGCCTGGCGCTGGACGGCATGGACGCGGTGAAGCGACTGGGGCTCTCGTTCGGCCCCCCAGAAGCGCGACCAATTCTTGATGAGCAGTTGGAACAACAACGCGTCGACCAGTTAACGGCGGATCGTCATTCGACTGGGCATGACCTGGCCGACGTCATCGTAGATCCCACCGCTGATGAGCCGCTGGTTCGTAGTGTCGGCGTCTATGAACACGCAGCCCTCCTGGCCGAGGCCCTTGACGGCGCCAAGAATCGTCTTCTCATCATCTCCCCCTGGGTGCGTTCGGCCGTCGTTACGACGGACTTCATCGCGAAATTGGAACGCCGCCTTCGCGCCGGCACCGAGGTCACAATTGCCCATGGCTATGGAAACGACGATTCCGGGTCAGATGCGTACGCGCTGAAGCGGCTGGAGAACCTTGCCGCCCGCTATCGAAAGCACTTCACGCTGGCACGCCTGCGGAATACCCACGCCAAAATCCTAATTTCCGATGCCGTGTGGGTGAGCACCAGCTTCAACTGGTTGTCTTTCAGAGGAGATTCTGACCGGACCTACCGGATGGAGGAGGGGACGATGGTACGAATCCCGCAACAAGTGAACGAAGCCTATGCGCGCTATCGCGAGCTCGTTGCTGAACAAAAATTGTAGGATTCACGAAAAGAGCAACTTACGGCGCTGCTGTTGCCAGGGGGGGTCTAGTCGACCGTCTGGGGTGTCTAGACAAACGCCCTGGGGGCTTTTCCCCGTAGAGTGTCCCGTTTCGGAGCATCGCATGGATGAAGTCGCAACGACGGCGGGCCATCCAGATGACGGCGGCGTTGTGCTTCATATCTTTGGCGCGTTTTCGGTCGTTGTAGGTCTTGGAGACGGGTCGTGCCAGAAGGCGCACCTGACGGTTCGAAACAGGGCGTCATTGAGTTGTTCGTTGCCGGAACGGGCCGGGAACTCCCTGCGGATGGACGTTTCGCACCGCCGGGACGCGGGCGTAGTGCCGGCGTAATGTCGAGGTGGCCGGCGGTGCGGAAGCTGCGTGCATCGCGGATGGTCAGGAGTGTCGTCACGGCGGTCTTGATGCCGACTCCCGGCATAGACATCTGGACCCTGGGGAAGAGGGAAGTCGTCCAGGAGCTTGTCGACTTCGGCGGCCATGATGGCCGGCCAGTGTTTGCGTTCCTTGATTTGTCCTGCGACTCGCGGATTGACCAAATCCATGGAGTGTCCCGACTACGGTTACCGTCTGCTCGCCAAGGTCTCTGAAGGCGCCGTCGATGAGCACGCATGAGGCTTTGCGGCTGTGGCTCCTGACTCAGCCCAGCACCTTGGTGCGGCTACCGTGCCACCGCTGCAGCCATCGCAAACACATCCGCCGGCATCGGCCGGTGCAGCTTCCAGGTGATCGCAATCGGCTTCTCGCCTATGTGCTGGACGTAGTCCACCTGGCCGAGGCACGTGTAGGGAACGGTCAGGCCGGTCTCATCTTCTGAAGTATCGCGGGTGAAGATCAAGATCTTAGACCCATGCGCAATCCGGTTCAGGTACCGCTTCCCGGTCGGGCTTCCGGGTGACGTCGCGTTCTGTGATTCCCAGTGGAACAGCTCCGGGCTGATCGCGTAGTCCTTGTACATCGTGGTCGCCGAGTGTTTCTTGTCATCTTTGTTCAGCGTGACGAAGAAAGCGTCAGTGGACGTCGCCGGGCACCAGGCCACGCCCTCGCGGTGCTGCACGTTCTTGCCGAGCTCCAGCGAACCGTATTGCAGCGCGGCCAGGATCTCCTCGCGCCGGTAGGTAGCGTGCGAGAGCAGCGGAACGTGCTGCAGCCCCGCGCCGAGCCCCTTGGCGGCATGCCTGGACGCTGCCACGCCGAGCTTCACGACCTGTTGGATCTCGCTGCAGACAAACTGATAGCCGCGCAGGTAGTCCAGGCCGGCGTCGTACGACTGGAACCCGCCGCCGTCGTCCCAGAGCGTGTAGAACAGCATGCGGGCGAAAGTCTGCTCCCGCATGCCGAGCTCCTGATACCGGGGTGCGTCGGCGCCGACGAGCATCGTGTAGGCCTCGGCGCGTTCCGGGTCGTCCACGTGGATCAGCGCAGCCATGCGGCCGAGGAGCTTCTTCTCGTCAGCGTCCGACAGGTCCTGAATCCTGTCGCTGAGGACGGTCTCCAGCGGCGAGTATCCGTCGATCAGCCCGGCCTGGCGAAGGTAGCCGGTCCACGAATCCTTGGTCGAACGGTAGATCGACTTCACGTCGTTCCCGGACCGCTCCAGATAAGCCTCCAGCTCGGTCTCCGCGTACGAGGCGATGTCCCGGACGAGCTGCGCTCGGTTGAACCGCAGCTGCGCCTTGATGTTGTCCAGCACTACCTGCTGCGCCACCCGGTCAAGCACGATCTGCGAGCCCGACGGCAAGTACGGGAACTCGTCTTCGACAGCCTTCTCCAGTTCCTTGCGCCCATAGCCGGTCAGTGCCCGGTAGCGCAGATCGAAGCGGAACTCACGCCGCTGCTGGCCGATGAAGTCCATGACCGTCAGCACCGCCTTGCCGTCGGCACGGCGGAGCCCGCGCCCCAGCTGCTGGAGGAAGATCGTGGCGCTTTGCGTGGGCCGGAGCATCAGGATGGTGTCCACCTGCGGCATATCCAGACCTTCGTTGAAGAGGTCGACGGCAAAGATGCAGTTGATCTCCCGTGAGCGGAGCCGCCCCAGCGCGGCCGCGCGGTCGGCGTCGTCGGTGCTCCCGTTGACCGCAACGGAGGCGATCCCGGCGCGGTTGAAGACCTCCGCCATGTAGTGGGCGTGCTGGACCGAGACGCAGAAGCCAATGGCCCGCATCTCCTCCGTGCTGGTGACCTTGTCGCGCAGTTCGCGGATCACCTTGGCGGCGCGGGCGTCGTTGCCGGTGTAGAGGTTGTTCAGCTGCTCAGCGTCGTAGTTGCCGCGTTTCCACTCCAGCTTGCTGAGATCGACGTCGTCCGAGACGCCGAAGTAGTGGAACGGCACCAGCAGATCCGCGTCCAAGGCGTCCCAGAGGCGCAGTTCACTGGCAGTCCGCCCGTCAAAGAACTGCTTGGCGACGTCGACGCCGTCGCCGCGTTCCGGCGTCGCGGTCAGTCCCAGGAGCTGCTGCGGCTGCAGGTGGTCCAGCAGCCGGCGGTAGGTGGGCGCCATGGCGTGGTGGAATTCATCGATAACGACGACGTCGAAGAAGTCCGGTGCCAGCTGTTCAATGCCGAGGGATGACAGCGACTGGACGGAGGCGAAGATGTGCTTCCACTGCCCGGGTTTGTGTTCCCCGACATAGAGTTCGCCGAAGGCGCCGTCCTGCATGACGTCACGGTAGGTGCGCATGGCCTGTTTCAGGATTTCCTGGCGGTGGGCGACAAAGAGCAACTTCAGATCACGGCCGGCCGCCTCACACAGGCGTTTGTAGTCCAGGGCTGCGATGACGGTCTTTCCGGTACCTGTCGCTGCGACCACGAGGTTGTGGTCGAAACCCTTGAGCCGCTCTGCCTCCAGGTCTTCAAGCATCTCCTCCTGGTGGAGGAACGGCTGGACCTCGAGTCCGGTGGCTGCCCCGGGGATCGCCGTCCGCCGGCCGCCGTTGCGTTCCAGGGCGGCGTCCAGCTTTTCGCCGTCGCGTTCCGGATCGTAGCTTTGGAAGGCGCGCTGCGCCCAGTAGCTGTCGAAGGTGACCTCGAACTTCTGCAGCAGCGCGGGCGTGCCGACGGAGCTGAGCCGGACGTTCCATTCGAGGCCATCGAGGAGGGCCGCTTGGCTGAGATTTGAGCTTCCGACGTAGGCGGTGTCGAATCCTGAGTTCCGGCGGAACAGCCAGGCCTTGGCGTGCAGACGCGTGGCCTGGGTTTCGTAGCTGATCTTCACCTCGGCGCCGTAGCGGGTCACGAGTTCGTCGATGGCGCGGCGTTCTGTGGCGCCCATGTAAGTCGTGGTGATGACGCGGAGTTTGGCGCCGCGTTCCTTAAGCTCCGCAAGCGCCGGGTGGAGCAGACGGAGGCCGGTCCAGCGGACGAAGGCGCAGAGGAGATCTACGGTGTTGGCGGACTCGATCTCGGTCCGGAGCTCCGCGGCAAGGTTCGGATCGTCCTTGCTGTTGGTGAGGAGCGCGGAATCACTCAGCTTTGTGGTGGGGCGGCGGAGGTTGCGGCGCTTGAGCGTGTCCGGTCGATGGAGTGACTGGAGCTGGGTGGGACCGGCGGCGATACGGTCGCTGTGCTGCAGCTCTTGGAGGAGCTTGTTTGCGAGGGCGACGCGCTCCGTTGGCTTGGCTGCGGCGAGTGCCCGCCGCACGGCGTCAGTGACGTGGCGAGAGAGGATGTCTGGAGAGTCTTCGTCTTCGACTTCCGCGAATATGGGGCGCAACCCTGAATCAGCGTTCAGGCGATTGCCGAGCCTATCCGTGTTGAGAAGCTCGTACAAGCCCTCGTGCAGCTGCTCCGCCGCCCCTCCCCCAGTTATGTTAGTCACTGCGCCAGGCTATTCGGTGCCGGCGACAATGACGAATAACCGGGGAGGTTACGACTCAATGGAATCCAGCTTGACTGTTCTTCACGGTGCGATTGTCTAGGTCCGCCGAGTTCTAGCCGAAGAAGTGGCGCATATCTCGGATATTGGCTGATGACGCTCATTGCCGATGGCAGTCATCGCCACCAACCGAGGCCACAGCGCAACTGGCTCCTGCCCATCGCGCTCAACCGCCAGCGCGGCACCCAGGACCTCGGCGGAGCACACGACTACGCGCTCGGAGTGCTGTCACCGTCATTTTGTAAGCTCCCCAACTACCGTGTCATCTGGGACGGAAGTCCTGCCCTCGGCAACGCCAGATCCGCGGTAACTTAACGGCGGAGCCGGCCCTCATCCTGCGGTTGATCGGCATTCGCGCGCGTTCCTGCTTACTACATAAGGCTAGGCGTGGCGTCCGCCTAGACCCGAGACTGCGTCTGCGACCAGTTTCTGGTCTTTCTCGCTTAACAGACGAGTTAGGCGCTGAATGTTTGCCTCTTCTGCCCGCCGAACGGTCATTGATGGCGAATCTAGTTGCAACTTGTCGATAGTCCAACGCCCTTTGTCACTTTTACCGACGATTATGATGCCAATTCCATCTTCAAAGTCTTCAAAAACAATATGGTCTTCAATAGCATCTTCTAGATACGGGTGGACAAGCCAAAATTCGGACGCCTCATATGGGTCACGGCCAACCTGAACGGTATCCAGGTCTTTCTTCACCTCAGTATTGCAGAAATCACATACAAGGACCAGGTTAAGTGGATGATACGTCCACTGACCGTAAATTGACTTAGGGGCAATGTGATCCCGATGGACCGAACGCCGCCCCTCTTTACCAAGCAACAGGGAGCACCAAGCACATCGGCCTTCTTGGAGGAGAAGTCCCTCCTTCTTAAGCTGCTTCTTGAATTGCTTCACTTCGTTTACTTGTGACTTCCAGGACTTGGATCCGAGCTCATCCATCAGACTCTGCGTCCTCTGCAGGACCGCTGCCGAGTACTTTGGATGGCCTGTAATTTTCCGCATTTTAGCTCACCGCCTGAAGCTTCTTACGGATACCTGTGAGAATCAGGCTGAAGGCTTGGTTATCCTCTGCCTCAAGAACTTTCAATCGATTGTATATTTTCGAAAGCCTCGCTATATCTGTCTCTTTTACGCCGGATACCATTTGGAGGGCGTTGAGAAGATCAGTCTCGACATATATGTTGCCGACAGTTCCCATCCCGAACGCGCGGTAGAGAATATTTTCAGGGGACCTTCCGTAGACCTCCCCGTCAAAGTCCTCGAGCACTTTACTCCCCACATTCGAAACCATTAAGGCCATGCCGTCATCTGAAACATCTGAAACCATAAAATGAGAATGCGTTGCCAATATTATGTGGCATGGGACGTCAGTCGGAAGACTCTCCAACAGCATAGGAATAAAGCGCATTTGCCAGTTAGGGTGCAGACTGACTTCCGGTTCGTCGATCATGACTACTGAATTCGGGCGAAGTTCAGATAAAATTCGGGATACGGTTCCAAGAATCTGTTGTTCGCCTGAACTCAACTGTGCGAACGGCAGAATTTGTTCTCCCCTGGAAAGTTGGAGCGAAACTTCACTAATCAGGAGCTTTCTCTTCGCCAAATTTAGAGCAGTGAGAAACTCCTCGTTGGAGCCGCTCCAGTCTTCAAGCCCGGGCGAAAACCTAATCAGCCGCTTCTTGTCAACGGGAGTCGCGGCGGCGCGCTGCTTCAGGAACTGAAAAAATGGGTATAGAACCAAGGATTCCGACTCAAATTCTGCTTCCGTACTAGGTGGACGCACGCTGCCTCGCCGCTTCGCTTCCCGATGCCGGAGTTCGGCCATTAGATCATCGAAATTTTCGGCGTCGAGCAACGCAAAATCTGAAATTCTCAACCTCAGAGATATCCACATATTCCGATCAAGAGTCATTAGGGATAGCCAGTTCGGCATACTTGATTGGAAAAAGTCTTGTCGATATGCCCGAATTACACTGCCTATGACGTGGGTCTCGAGGGCACCTGTCGTTGTTAGGTTCGTTGCCTGCCTGAGTCCTAGATAGTGATAGAAGTTATCGCCACCATCTGCGGCCTCAAATCTAAAGCGGTCCCAGGGTAGGTGAGCTACGGCCAGCATCCGGGAAGGGAAAGGAATGTCCTCGAGGGGCCTCCTCTCGCCATCAACCCACGCCAGCACCTCCTCGTGGCGACGTTCTACCCGAACATGCAAGCCGCTTTGTGTGAACTCCACCTCGGCACTGCTCACATGGTTTGCCCACGCACGAAGATTCCTAACATGTTTTTCGGGCTCTCGCCCCTCCCGCAGCTGCCATAGAATTTCGAATTCGTTGGCTATCGATGCCAGAGCACGACTCTTACCCGACCCGTTTGGGCCGATAACTACGGTGACTTTCGCGCCTTGGTTCCCACTCCTGAGCTGAGGCATGTCGACCTCAACTTCGTCGGTGTGAAAAGACGTCAGGGCAAAACCCGCTGTTTCGGATTTATGGCTACTCGGTTGGATCATTGCACACTTCTCCTCAGACTATGGACGATAGTAATCCACGTTCTCATTCCGCGTTTGGAAGCAACGCCCACCGATGAAGCCAATGATCCAGGGAAGGGGCCCCATGGATGCGACGACGGATCTGTGACTGTTCGCACCGAGGGCGGCGCGGTCGAGCGCTGAACATTTAGACGAGATTCAACCCTGCATCGGGCGTCGAACCGAAGCTCTCGGGCCCGGCACCCGCCCCCGTTTACGAAACGCAACGCTATCCCGCCACCACCCCTTACGGTTGATCCTGCATCTAACGAAACCGTTTACGTAAACCGTTTGCGCAACTTCAGCGCGAGCCGTTCACGCAGCACCCGCAGACACCCTCAGGGAGGAAGAACAGTGGTCACCATCCGCGATGTCGCCAAGCACGCCGGCGTCTCCCCGGCCACCGTTTCCCTGGTTGTCAACGGACTCGTGGGCTACTCCGATGAAACAAGGGAGCGCGTTGAGACTGCGGTCAAGAGTCTCAGCTACGAAACGGACTACCTCGCCCGCGGCCTCAAAACACGGCAGACGTCCGTGATCGGGCTCCTCGCCCCCATGGTCTCCGACGCCCTGGCCTCCCAGGTCATGCAGGGCGTGGAGGAGGAAGCGCAGGAACGCGGCTACGCCGTGATGCTCGGCCGCACCGGCGCCAAATCCGCCTACATCGCCGGCTACCTGAGGACGCTGCGCACCTACCGGGCCGCCGGCGTCATCCTCATCTCCGCGGTGATCACGCTGGAGACCAGGCAGCTGCTGGGGCCCAACGTCCCCATCATCTCCGTCGCCATCAGTGACAAGTCGGGCTCGCCCAGCGTGGCCATCGACGACGAGCAGGCAGCCTACGACGCCACCCGTCACCTGCTCCGGCTCGGCCACCGGCGCATCGGTCTGCTGACCGGCGACCCGGCGTCGGTCTACGTCGCCCAGCCCCGGAAGCGCGGCTACCTCCGCGCCATGACCGAAGCCGGCTGCACCCCGGTCACCGCCACCGGCAGCTTCTTCTACGAAAGCGGCGCCGCCGGAACGGACGAACTGCTGCAGCAGGAACCCGGCCTCACCGCGATCTTCGCGATGAGCGATGAGATGGGCGCCGCCGTCGTCAATGAACTGCAGCGGCGCGGCCTCCGGGTGCCGGAGGACGTCTCCGTCCTGGGCTTCGACAACACTTCCACCTCCCTGCACGTGAACCCGCCGCTGAGCACCATGGCGCAGCCGCTCGAGGAGATGGGACGGATGGCCGTGAAAAAGCTGCTCCGCTCCCGCGACCTGGGGCCGAAGATCATGCCGCACCGGCTGATCGAGCGCGGCTCCACCGCGCCGCCCAAGCCGGTTCCACAGAACTCGGCCGCGCCCGGCGAACAAGCCGGCGAACAAGTCCCAGTCAGCTAGCCAACACCCTCAAACTCCACCACCCCCGGCGGCAGCCGGCACTCCCCCGTGCCACAAACCAGCCAGCCGCCGCGATTCCGCATGCACCAAACCACCCGCACCACCCGATTCGCACCACACAGAAAACAAGGAGCAACACATGAGGCAGCGCCGCCGCACCTGGCAGACTCTTCTGGCCACCACCGCATCCCTGACCGTCGCCGCCGTCGCCCTCACCGGCTGCGGCGGAACGGCCACGGACGCGAAGAGCGCCCCGAAAGCCGCCGCCGCGTCCTTCGAGGGCAAGGGCCCCATCAACTACGTCTCCAACCGCGACGCCTCCGGAGCCGCGAACAAGAGCATCGAGGAATGGAATGCCGCCCACCCGGAGGAGAAGGTCACGTTCATCGAACTGCCGGACTCCGCGGACCAGCAGCGCCAGCAGCTCATCCAGAACGCCCAGATCAAGTCGGATACCTTCAGCGTGCTGAACCTCGATGTCGTCTGGACCTCCGAGTTCGCCGCGAACAAGTGGATCATGCCGCTGCCCGCGGACGCGACCCCGACGGACAAGATGATCCCCGCCACCGTCAACGCCGCGACGTACCGGGACTCCCTGGTGGGCGCCCCGTATTACACCGACGGCGCGCTGTTCTACTTCCGCTCGGACCTGCTCAAGGCCGCCGGCATCGCCGCCCCGCCCAAGACCTGGGACGAAATGAAGACCGCCTGCAAGGCCATCCTGGCCCTCCCCCAGGCCGCGGGGATGTCCTGCTACGCCGGCCAGTTCGACAAGAACGAGGCCCTCACGGTCAACTTCTCCGAGGCCGTGGCCTCCGCCGGCGGTACCGTGGTGGACGCCGACGGCAAGCCCACCGTCAACACCCCCGAGGCCAAGAAGGGCCTGAACCTGCTGGTGGACGGCTTCAAGGAAGGCCTCTTCCCCTCCGACGCCATCACCTACCTCGAGGAGCAGGGCCGCCGCGCGTTCCAGGACGGCAAGCTCGTCTTCCTGCGCAACTGGCCCTTCCTGCACGCATCCCTGAGCGCCACGGACGGCTCCAGCAAGGTGGCCGGCAAGTTCGGCATCACCTCCATCCCCGGCACCGACGGCCCCGGCGTCTCCACCCTCGGCGGCCGCAGCCTGGCCATCTCGCCCTTCACCGCCAACAAGGCCACCGCCCTGGAGTTCATCAAGTTCTTCACCAGCGAGGAGCAGGCCAAGAAGCGCCTCGCCCTGTCCTCCCGCGCCCCGGCCTACGCCTCCCTTTACGCGGACGCCGCCGTCGTCGCCAAGCGCCCGTTCTTCCCCACCCTGCTGACCTCGCTGAACAACGCCCAGCCCCGCCCCAAGGTGGTCCAGTACGGCGCCACCACCAAGGCGATCCAGGAAGAGGCGTACGCAGCCATCACCGGCAAGAAGGACACGGACACGGCCCTGAACGACATGCAGGCCAAGCTCACCGAGCTCTCCGCCAAGTAACTCCGCCCCATAGCAACAGCCGGGTCGGCCGGTTCACCCCGGCCGACCCGGCAGCTGCAACCCCAGTGAGGTTCCCAGAATGACGACGACGACCGCCCCGCCCGCCGGCGCGCAGACCGGCACGCCCCAACCAGCCAGCCCGCGCAAACGCGGCCACCGCGGCAACCGCACCGCCGGCGAAGGCCGGATGGCCGCCCTGCTGCTCTCCCCCACCATCCTGGTCCTGGCCCTGGTAATCGTGTACCCGCTGCTCGCCGCGGTGCACCAGTCCCTCTATCGCGCCGAATCCGGCCTGGACGCGGACGGCTTCGTGGCCGACGTCGAATCCTTCGTGGGCTTGGCCAACTACGCCGACCTCTTCGTCGGTGAAACCGGGCGGCGTTTCCTCAACGCGCTCGGCAACACCACCTTCTTCACCATCACCACCGTGTTCCTCGAGACCGTCCTGGGCCTCTGCCTGGCCCTGGCCATGAACCGCGCCTTCCGCGGCCGGTCCTTCCTGCGCGCCAGCATCCTGGTCCCGTGGGCCGTCCCCACCGCCGTCTCCGGCCTGCTGTGGCGCTGGATCTTCCAGTCCGACGGCATCGCCAACAACCTGCTCGGCAGCGAAATCCTCTGGACCGCCGAGGGCAACGCCTCACGCGCGGCCATCATCATCGCCGAGGTCTGGAAGACCGCCCCATTCATCGGTCTGCTGGTCCTCGCCGGGATGCAGGTCATCCCCGGCGAAGTTTATGAGGCCGCCAAGATTGACGGCGCCGGCTGGTGGCGCCAGCTCGGCTCCATCACCCTCCCGCTGGTCAAGCCCACCCTGCTGGTGGCCGTGCTGTTCCGCATGCTCGACGCGCTGCGCATGTTCGACCTGCCCTTCGTGTTGATCGGTCCCGGCAAGGAATCCGTGGAAACCCTCTCCATGCTCGCGTGGGACGAATCCAACCAGCTGCGCTACGGCTCCGCCTCGGCGTTCGCAATCATGCTCTTCCTGTACGTCGCCGTCGTCGCGATCGTGTTCGTCAAAGTGCTCGGCGCCGACGTCACCGGCGCCAAGGAGCTGAAGCTGATCTCGAAGAAGAACCGCTCCAAGGCAACCCGCAGCCAGGCGAACACTGACCAGGCAATCTCCGAACAGAAGAAGGCCGAGGCCACCCGATGACCATCTCCGACCTCCGCAACGCCGCCACCGACTCCGGTGCACCGGGCGCGACCGGCGCCGGCACGCCCGACGCAAGCACCGCCGTCGGCCGCCCTGGCAAATCGAACTCAGGCAAACCCAAAGCGCCGCGCACATGGCGCTCCTACTCGGTCTACCTGGGCCTGGCGCTGATCTTCGCCTACTGCCTGGCGCCGTTCTACTGGATGCTGGTCTCCAGCCTCCGCCGCACCGCCGACATTTTCGACAACACCCTGCTCCCGGCGCCGTTCTCGCTGGAGAACTACGCCAAGGTGTTCGACGGCTCCACCATGTTCGGCCAGGCCCTGCTGAACTCCCTGATCGTGGCCGGCACCACCACGGTGTTCGCGCTGCTCCTCGGCGTGTTCGCCGCGTACGCCATCTCGCGGCTCAACTTCCGCTTCAAGTCGGTGATCCTGGGCGTCATCATCGCGACGTCGATGTTCCCCGGCATCTCCGTGGTGGTGCCGCTGTTGCGCCTCTTCACGGACCTCGGCTGGATCAACACCTACCAGGCGATGATCGTGCCCAGCCTGTCCTTCGCGATCCCGCTGGCCGTCTGGAACCTCACCACGTTCATGAAGGCCCTGCCGTTCGACCTCGAGGAAGCCGCCATGATCGACGGCTGCACCAAGTGGCAGGCGTTCCGCCGGGTCCTGCTGCCGCTGGCCGCGCCGGGCGTCTTCACCACCGCGATCCTGACCTTCATCCACAGCTGGAACGAATTCATCATCGCGCTGTCCATGATCAACGACCCCAAGATCCAGACCGCCACGGTGGCGATCTCCAAGTTCACCGGCGCCACCGAATTCCAGGCGCCCTTCGGCGAGCAGATGGCCGCCGGCGTGATCGTCACCGTACCGTTGGTCATTATGGTGCTGATCTTCCAGCGACGGATCGTCGAAGGCCTCACCGCGGGCGCAAGCAAATGAGCCCTGTTTCGCACGTGGGCCCTGTCGAGGAAACCACGATGGCGCCCGCCCCCGACTGGTGGCAGTCCGCCGTCATCTACGAGGTCTACCCGCGCTCCTTCGCCGACGGCGACGGCGACGGCGTGGGCGACCTCGCCGGGCTCATCGCTCGGCTGCCGTACATCGCTTCCCTCGGCGTCGACGGCATCTGGATGACCCCCTTCCAGCCCTCCCCACAGGTGGACCAGGGCTACGACGTCACTGACTACTGCGGCGTGGACCCGTTGTTCGGCACCATGGAACAGTTCGAGTGGCTCCTGGAGCAGGCCCACGCGCTAGGCCTGCGGATCCTGCTCGACGTCGTCCCCAACCACTGCTCCTCCGAGCACCCGCTGTTCCAGGCGGCCCTCGCGGCCGGCCCGGGCTCGCCGGAGCGGGACATGTTCCACTTCGTGCCGGGTCCGTTGGGCATGTCCGACGACGACGCCGCCTCGGGCATTTCAGCCGATGCCATCCCGCCGAACAACTGGCAGAGCGTGTTCGGCGGCCGGGCGTGGAGCCGCGCCAACCCCGACTCCGAGACGGACCACGACTGGTACCTGCACCTCTTCTCGGCCGGGCAGCCGGACTGGAACTGGCGCAACCCCGCCGTCGGCGACTACTTCGACGGCGTGCTGCGCTTCTGGTTCGACAAGGGTGTGGACGGGCTGCGCATCGACGTCGCGCATGCGCTGTTCAAGGCCGACGGGCTGCCGGACTCGCCCTCCACGGGCGGGGTGGTGGACGGGCTGCGGTCCAACCCGCAGGTCTCGGACCAGGAGGACGTCCACGAGGTCTACCGCCGCTGGCGCACCCTCGCTGAGAAGTACGAGCCGCACCGGCTGCTGGTGGGCGAGGTCAACCTGGAGCCCGCCCGCGCCGCCCGCTACACTCGCGCGGACGAGATGCAACAGGCCTTCGCGTTCGCGTTCGTAAAACTCGGCTGGGATGCAGAGGCATGGGCCGCCGTCGGGAACGATCTCGAGGCCGCCCGGCAGCTCCACGGCGCCGCCCCCACCTGGGCATTGGAAAACCACGACATCGTCCGCACCGTCACGCGGTTCGGCGGCGGCGAGCTGGGTGCTCTTCGCGCGCGGGCGGCCGTCGTGGCTTTGCTCGGACTGCCCGGCGCCGCGTATCTCTACCAGGGCCAGGAGCTCGCGCTGCCCGAGGTCGACGTCCCGGTGGAGGCCCGGGTGGATCCGATGTGGGCCCGCGGCGGTGTCTGCCGCGACGGCGCCCGCGTGCCGCTGCCGTGGACCGACGCCGCGGCGCTGAACCACGGTTTCTCGCTCGCTGAAGCTGCGGGCGAGCCCTGGCTGCCGATCCCCGGGGACTGGGGAATCCACGCCATCGAGCGCCAGCAACAGCACCCAGAGTCCGCCCTGAACTTGACCAAGGCGGCATTGGAGCTGCGCCGACAGCTGTGGACGAACGAGGTGTTCACCGCGGACGACGGCGGCAAGTGGCGGGTCGAGGCGGGAAACCTCCTCGTCTGCGAACGCACCGAGCACTTCCTCGTCGCCGTCGCGATGGGCACCGAGCCCGTCCGGTTGCCGGCTGGCACTGTGCTGCTCAGCGCCGCGCCCCTGGCCGAGGACGGTTGGCTTCAGCCGAACAACGCGGCCTGGGTACTGAAGGGCTGAGCGTGCTGCGCGACTGAATCGGTCTGCCTACGAAAGCGCCGCGACCGGGGCAGCTCGGGGCGTTAGCTTGACGTGTTCTCGAGTCCGCGTGGAGGAATTCGTACGAGCCCCGGGCTGCAGGCCCTCTGTTCCCTTCCACGATCGAATGCCCGACTACTTCGCGGAGGTTATCTTTTCTACTTGGAAGGACGGAACTGTGGTGTTCCCACGCATCTGGGTCTCGTAGCTAACCGAGCCCAGTGACGTGGCCGTAATGCGAACCTCGTCGTCCGCCACGAATCCCTCCAGTGAAGGACAGTCTGAATCTCCATCGCCTCCGCGGAAAATCGAGTTCTCACCGTATTCCCAAGAGTTTTCCATCTTCTTGTGTGAGATGTTGGCTCGGAAAATGCATTTCCCGGTGGCAGCGTCGAACTGCGTAATTCTGGCGTAGATGACCATGGTTTTTCCGGAATGGCTGTCAGGGCTTTTGACTAGAAGCGCCAAATCACGCTCACTAAGCTCTTTCGCTGCGTCGATTTGAGCCTGCGAAACCGGAGACCGGTTCTTCGACTCAAGCTGTGATTCGGTGGACGACGAACGCACGCTCGACCCGATAATTGCGCATCCTGCAAAGAGAGCGAGTACGACGGCCAAGAGAACCAGCCAGACCTTTCGCTTCTTTTTCCTCGGTGGATACGGTGTCGCGGAGAGGGGCGAGGTGAAACCATAGGCGCCGTGAGTTCCAACCGCAGGTTCATCCACCCAGAGCTGCCACCCTTCTGGCGGCGGGCCCCAGGCTGGATCGGGCAGCCACCCAGATGGCGGGACCCAACCCGCAGGAGGTGTCGGCCAGTTTGGCGGCGGGTTGAAGCGTTTATTCATCGTGTGGTTGCGTCCCCTAGATCGAATTTGCCTCGAATGTACCTTGCCAGATCCAGAATCTCGCAGACGAGACGTAATTTTGATCGAGTGTCCCGGATTTGCAAAGGGACTGCGTGTCGAGGGCTGCGGGTCAGTAAAGCAGCCGGACCCCGAGGTGTCCGGCTCGTATCGGCCGTCATCACCTCGGCCCTTCAGAAAGCCGCGGCCGCCCGCGGTGACGGGGAAGCCCTTCCCGCTGGCGCTGAGCGTGACCGGGGTGCCTTTGTCCGGGGGTAATCATGTTGCCAAAAGCCTCCGCCGGCACTCTCGAAAATGCCCGAGATGACATTTTCCAATGTGTTTGCATTCGATTTCGTGGATGCAATGTAACATCCGTTATGCGGGTATACGCCCGCGACGCTATTGGGGGAAGCGAACATGCTTGTGACTGTTGGCTGGCGTGATGCACTACCTCTGCGACCCGCGTTCCAGGCCGGCCTCCCCCCTATCTGCGTCCATCACCGCACCCACTCCGCACGCTCGCATCGCACGTCGGTCAGGTGTCCTATGAAAGGACTCTCATGAGCCAACCCCCGAACCTCGCCCCCTATCCCCCGGCTTACGGATATGGACAGGCAAAACAGAGCAATAAGTCTTTCCTCGTGACATGGCTGTTCTCCCTCCTCCTCGGCGTTTTCGGCGTGGACCGTTTCTATCTGGGCAAAGTCGGAACCGGTATCCTCAAGCTGGTCACCTTCGGTGGCCTGGGCATCTGGGCCCTGGTTGATCTCATCCTCGTACTGGCGAACAAAACCCGCGATAAGCAAGGTCTTCCGCTGGAGGGCTACGACAAGCACAAGAAAATTGCCCTGATCGTCACCGCTGCCTTCATCCTCCTGAGCATCATCATCAATGTCAGCCGCGCCGGAGCTGCCACATCGTCCGCCTCACCCGCTTCCTCCGTAAATGACGCTACTGCCGCTGCTACTGCTACCCCGACAGCGACCCCAACGCAGGATCCCGCCGTCGCCAAGGCTGAGGCTGACGCTAAGGCCAAGGCTGACGCTGACGCTGCTGCTAAGGCGGCGAAGGCAGAGGCTGACGCTAAAGCCAAGGCTGACGCTGACGCTGCTGCCAAAGCCAAGGCCGACGCTGACGCTGCTGCTAAGGCGGCGAAGGCAGAGGCTGACGCTGCTGCTAAGGCCGCCGCTGAAGCTGGGACGACCAGTCAGCAAAACGCTCTGCGGTCCGCTGGTGACTACCTCGATTACCAAGCCTTCTCGCGCACGGGCCTGATCAAGCAGCTGGAGTTCGAGAAGTATTCGGCACCGGATGCGACCTGGGCCGTTGACCGCGTGACAGTCGACTGGAACGAGCAGGCAGCCAAGTCCGCCAAGAGTTACCTCGAGTACCAGTCCTTCTCCCGTGCCGGACTGAAAGACCAACTGATCTTCGAGGGCTTCAGCCCGGCGCAAGCTGAGTACGGAGTGGGCCAGACGGGCCTCTAGCGCTCCGAATCGATCAAGCCCAGCCGATGGGCTACTAAATCCAGAACAAATGAAAATGGGAATAATGAAGAAAGAACTGGCCCTGACGGGCTTGCTGTGTCTTGCACTATCAGGATGCGCGGGAGCAAATACGCCTAAAGCTGCTCCGACCGTCACCGAGACCGTGACTGTAACGGAAACTGCCACGGCGACTGTAACGGCGACTGTGACAGCAGCTGCGGCGGCTCCAGCCGCCGCAGCTGCCGTACCTGCCGCTCCCGCTCCGGCCGAGACAGCCGTAATTCCGGCCGCAGTTGAAGGCATGAATGCTCAGGCCCTCGACGACGACTTGGCGGCCTTGGGATTCGAGAACATCATCTACAACGCCGATACAGGCAAAACAGTCCTCTTGCTAAGGAACTGGACAGTCACCGGAATCGATAACCCGGGCGCTAAGCAGCCCCTTAGCAAAGCCGTTGTCGTTCACGTAACCAAGTAGGGAGTGCGGCGGGTGTTGATGGCCACGCTCAGCCGTCCGCACCCGCCGTTCGGTGCACCAAGTCCAGATGATGGACCTCTGCCGCAACGAGCGTCCCACTGGCGGTGCGTACCCTCGCCGACGAGATGTACCAGGCCTTCGCCTTCGCGTTCGTGAAGCTCGGCTGGGACCCGCGACGGCACCAAGGCTCGACACTTGAAGGTTCATGTGTATGATTCACGTGTCTGCGGTTCTGTCAGGCATCACTCAGCCTTCTTACAGGCAACACTATGGGGGTTCTCATGCGCGTCTTCAATCGCGTTCGGCCTTTGATGACTTTGATGGTCCTAGTGACCATGTTTACAACAATCGGTGCCACAGTCGCCGCCCCGGCACAGGCATCCGACATGTCAGGTCCCGTGCTCGCAAGCCAGTCGGTCACGTGGACAAACCTCAATCTTTACAAGGGTCCGGCGACCATCAACGTCACCATTCACCTGGTCGACGCCACAGCTGTGCAATCACCGACCATGATTGCCAACTGGGTCGACCCTGACCCGTGGGGCTGGGTCAATGGGGGTGGCCAAAGCCAGGGCTTTGGCGGCATGACACTGGTCTCCGGAACGATGCAGGACGGCATCTGGAAGCACACCATTACTATCCCGCAGGGCGCCGCAACCGGACAGTGGGAGGTGGTGCTTTACCCACTGCGTGACACTTGGGGCAACGGCTCCAGCTTCTTCCAGACACTGAAAACCGTCACGGTCATCGACGAAGCACCTCCGACGGTAGTTTCCCCAGCCGCCGTGACCTTCACTGAGAAGGACGGCACCGCGGGCGACACCTACACGATCCCGGCCACGTCCGGCGTCGATTACCTCGTAGACGGCCAGGTTGCTTCGGCCGGCACGTTCCCCGGAACGGGCACAGTAACAGTAACCGCCAAGGCACGGGCAGGCTATGCGCTGGCCCCCGATGCCGTCTCCTCCTGGTCAACGACGTTCAAGGGTCTTCTGGCCGCATCGACTCCGACCATTTCCGGCACCGGACAAGTCGGGTCCACGCTTTCGGCCACCGCCGGTAGTTGGGGACCTTCCCCGGTCGCCCTCGGATACCAGTGGTTCCGCTCGGGTGCCGCCATCGCCGGCGCCAACGCAGCCACCTACACCGTGATCCCAGCTGACGCGGGGAGTACCGTCACCGTAGGCGTCACCGGTTCCAAAGTCGGCTACTTGCCCGTGACTAAGAAGTCGGCACCGACGGCACAGATTGCCAAGGGCTCCTTTGCAGCCCCGGCACCGACGATCGCCGGAACGCCCCAGGTCGGCCAGACTCTCACGGCGAAGGCGGGCATCTGGGCTCCGTCGCCTGCATCGTTCAGCTACCAGTGGTACCGCGCCGGGGTGCTCATCCCGGGCGCAAGTGCGGTCACTTACACCCCCACCGCCGCTGACGTTGCGGCCACCCTCAGCGTCAAAGTGATCGGGTCCCTGTCCGGCTACAGCACGGTCTCGAAGACGTCCGCCCCGACGGCGGCAGTAGCCAAGGGTTCGCTGACAAGGTCCACCCCCACGATCACGGGCGTTCCCGCCGTCGGGACCACCCTCACGGCCGTCCCCGGAGCGTGGGGTCCCGCCCCGGTTACGCTCCGGTATCAGTGGTACCGATCCGGCGTCGCGATCACCGGCGCCACCTCTGCCACATACACCCCCGTGCCGGAGGACCTGGGAGCAATGCTCACAGTCAAGGTCACCGGGTCCAAGGCGGGCTTTACTACGTTCTCCCGAACCTCCGCCGCCACGGCTGCTGTGGTCAAGGGATCACTGGTCAGGGCCACGCCCACCGTCACCGGGACCGCCAAGGTGGGGTCCACCCTCACCGCTAACTCCGGCGTTTGGGGACCAGCACCAGTCACGCTCCGTTACCAGTGGTACCGAGCCGGCGTTGCAATCACCGGCGCCAACGCCGGTACCTACAAACCCACCACAACAGACGTAGCGAAGACCCTCACCGTCAAGGTGACGGGGTCCAAGCCGGGCTACACAACGTTCTCCCGAACGTCCGTTCCGACTGCCGCCGTGGCTAAATAGCGGGTCATATTCGCCCGACTACGACCACCGCGATCGCAAGGAAACCCCGCCAGCCAAAAGGTACTGGCGGGGTTTCCGTGTATAGATTGAAGCGGCCAGATGCCGGGCCTCCCGTCGGGGGCAATCCTCCGGGTCCGTTGCCCCGACCGTGTGGGTGCTCCTCAAATAATGCCGCCTCTAAGATGAGGCATGGACTTCGAGGACACGCTCTGGACGGTTCTGGGAGCCGGGCTGGTTCTGCTGATGCTCGTCGACGTCTTTCGTACACTCCTTTATCCGCATGGCTCCGGTCCCCTGGGCCGGGCGATCATGCGCGGATTCTGGCTTGTATCGAGAAAACTGCGAGGCCGGGGCTCCTTCATCGCGGCACCCTTGGCGATGGCCGCTGTCATTGGCGCCTGGGCCGGCTTGGCGGCCATCGGCTGGGCTCTGCTATACCTGCCCCATCTGACGGACGGCTTTGTTTACGGAGCCGGAGTTCCAGTGCGGGCCGACTTTGCCGAAGCCCTCTACATCTCCCTGGTCACTCTTTCCACCGTGGGGTTTGGCGATATCGTGGCAACGCAACCACTGCTCCGGCTGGTTGTCGCCCTCGAGGCCGTCACCGGATTCGGCTTGCTGACAGCAACGGTCACTTGGATCCTGCAGACTTTCCCGGCCCTGAACCGCCGCCGGGCCCTGGCCCACCAACTGACCCTGTTCCGGGAGGCTGCAGGTCCGGCAGGTGTCTTGGCCATGGATCCCAGTCACGCTGCCGGGCTGTTGGAGGCAATTGCCGGAAACGTGGCCACGGTGAGCATCGACCTGCTTGCGTTCCACGAAACCTACTACTTCCGTGAAATTGAGCAGCGCGGCTCCCTCCCCGCCACGGTGGCTTACGCCCAGGAGCTGGCATCCCAGGCCCAGCGCAGCGACAACCCTGAACTACAGTTCGCTGGACGGATGCTCCACGCGGCGCTGGAGGGACTCGCGGACGTCCTCCGAGGCAAATTCGGCCATTCCGGAGCCACATCTTCCGACGTGTTCGACAGCTACGAGCTGCACCACCGGCACCGGCGGCCGGGGGAACCGCATACGAAATAGCGTGCTGATAACCGCTACTGCGTACCCTGCCGTGCTGACCGCGCTCTGAGCCCTGTCCGAGCTGGTAACCACGGTCAACCCGGCTCCCGCTTTAGTGGCGGGAGCCGGTTCTCTCCGGCTTCGTAGCCGGCGGCAGCGATGCAATGAGCCGTTGGTCGGGTGCCAGACTCCGGCCTATGCGCGCTGCGAGATGTTGAAGATGTTGTCCTCGCTGTCCAGGAACCAGGCTGCCTTCCCCCAGTCAGCGGTGGCGACGCCGTTCTCCGTCTTCAGGCCGGGAAAATCGTAGTCTTCAAAGACGACGCCGCGGCCCCGCAGTTCTTCCATCTCGCGTTCGAGATTGTCCGTTTCCCAGCCGATCTGGGTGTTCTTCGCGGTCCCGGCATTCTCTGTCTGGTAGACAAGGAAGCGGGTTCCCTGCCCGCAGCTGTACATGACGCTGCCCTCCTCCATGGATTCGGAGGGTTCGATTCCCAGCTTGTCCCGGTAGTACTCCTTCGCCCTGTTGATGTCCTTCGCGGGGAGGACAGCGATGATGTTTGAATCCTTGAGCATGATGATTCCCTTCAGTGCGTTGATGACCGCAGCGATGGCGATGCTCCCCCCGGTTTCGGTCCCCGGAATACCTGTCCGGAGCCCGTGACTGCCCCTGCGCCGAGCCGGGGGCAGCCACCTGGGACTCTTCAACGCCGCGCCACCCATCACCAGCGTGAGGGGTCCCCGAAGTTATGTGGCCATTATGGACCGATTTGGTCTTGCGGAAACAGGGGTGACTGGCATTGAGCTGAAGCGACGCTCTTCGAACAGGGAGCTACAAGGCGCCGGTCCAACAGGGCGTGACGGAAGGCAAGCTGCTGGCGCCTGCGGCGTGACGGGCGGGGGCCGCCGGTCCACTTCCGCCGGTGGCCGCACGATGCCAGAGTTGAAGGATGAATGCGGAGTCCGTTAATGAAGCAACCGGGAATGAGGAAACTGGCGGCCTGGTCCTGAACCTGGAGTGCATGCTCGCTGCTCTTCCGGAAGAAGTCTTCAGGATGCTGACGGAATCGGCCGAACTGGTGAAGTGGTGGGGTCCGCACGGCTTCATCATCCCTGCAGCCGAACTCAATCTCACCGAAGGCGGCCGCTACCGCTTCGCCATGACACCACCGGACGGCGAACCGTTCCACCTCTCCGGCGAGTTCCTGGAGATCGATCCCCCTTGGCGCCTGGTGTACACCTTCCGCTGGGAGGAACCGGCGCCGGATGACCGGGAGACCGTCGTCGACCTTTCACTCGGGAGTACCGGCACAGGCACGCGCCTGGTGCTCTCGCAGGGACCGTTCCTGACGGACGAACGCCTCGAACTGCACCGCAACGGATGGACCGAGTCGTTCGTGAAATTGCAGGCGGTCCTGGGTGGCGGCACCTAGGGAAGCCTCACCCGCCGCGGAGTTCCTGCAGGGTCATGATCCGTCCGGAAAACGAACGGTTTTTCGCGTCTCCAGTCCGGTCACCCTGCCCGGTTTCCTCGTGTTCACTCCCGGTCCAGCTCCCCGCACACAACAGTCCATCTCACCTCCCTACGGTGGTCGGGTCGCCGGCACGACGCCGGTAACGTCACCCGGGAGGAACCATCACCATGCGCACACCCCTGACTGCCGTGGCCACCGCCGCGCTCATCGCCTCGCTCGCGAGCCCCGCCGTCGCCGCTTCAAACCCCGAAGCCGGCTCGCCGTCGTCGAACGCCGCCACAACAAAGGCTGCAGAGGCAACAACGGCGATCAAGACCAACGAGAGCAACGGCTCCTTTGACCTGCAGGCGCACCGCGGCGGCCGCGGCGAGTGGACCGAGGAATCCCTGGCCGCGTTCGCCAACTCGCTGAAGCTCGGCGTGTCCACGCTGGAGCTGGACACCCACCTGACTACCGACGGCAAGGTGATCGTCTGGCATGACGACACCATCCAGGCGGACAAGTGCCGCGACTCCGCTCCGGCGACTCCCGGCGACGCACAGTACCCCTATGTCGGCGACCGGGTGGCCGAGCTGTCGCTCGCGCAGATCAAGACCCTGGACTGCGGGTTCACCCAGCTCAAGGGGTTCCCGGAGCAGGACGTGGTGAAGGACAACCGGATCGCCGAGCTCAAGGACGTCTTCCAGCTGGTCCGCGACGCCGACGCCAAGAAGGTCCGCTTCAACATCGAGACCAAGGTGGAGGACGGGAAGTCCGGCGGCGAGGGCATGGTGGCCCTGACCAAGGCCGTGGTCACGGAGATCTACACCGCCGGGATGGCCGGGCGCAGCACCGTGCAGTCGTTCGACTGGTCCTCGCTGAACCTGACCAAGAAGATCGCCCCGCAACTGCCGCTCGTCGCCTTGTCCAGCGGCGACGCCTGGCTCGAGGTCGGCAAGCCCGGCGCCAGCCCCAACCTCGGCGGCATCGACATCGACACCTACGGCGGCTCGCTCGCCAAAGCAGCGGCAGCCCAGGGCTACGACGTCATCTCCCCCACCTTCGCCTCCGTCACCCCGGGCATGATCAAGGAAGCCCACGAGCTCGGCCTGCCGGTCATCCCCTGGACCGTCAACACCACGGCGGACATGACGCGCCTGATGGACCTCGGCGTGGACGGCATCATCAGCGATTACCCCACCCGCCTGCGCACCCTCATGGAACAGCGCGGGCTGAAGCTCCCCAAGGCCTACCCGGCTATGAGCTAGCACCTCGATAGGCGGGGCGGCCACAGAAGTGGCCGCCCCGCCGTCGTCTTAACCCCTACGCCTGGTCCCAGACCCGGCGTAAGCTCCTCGCATGGAGACCTCCGCGGGGCAGGATTTTCCCGGGATCGCGCTCCTCGCGCATGTGCACTGATCGAGGTGGTGGGCGGAGATGGACGCTGAAGTGGACACGCTCGTTGTGGGCGGAGGCCAAGCGGGTCTGGCCATGAGCTACTGGCTCGACCTGGCCGGCGTCGCGCATCACGTCCTGGAACGGCGCGCCGCCCTGGGCGGTGCCTGGCAGGACCGGTGGGATGGGTTCTACCTGAACACCCCGAATTTCTCGCTGTCGCTGCCGGGCATGCCCTTCTCCGGTCCGGACCCGGACGTCTTTATGCCGCGCGATGCCGTGGTGGACTATTTCCGGCACTACGCGGAGGCCATCGGCGCGCCGGTCCGCACCGGCACGGACGTCACACGCATCGCCGCCGCGGACAGCGGTGCCTTCGACGTGGAAACAACCCAGGGCAGCTGGCGGGCGCGCAACGTGGTGCTGGCCACCGGCGGCTTCCAGAAAGCGAAAATCCCTGCGTTGTCCGCACGGTTGCCGGGGCACATCGTGCAACTCCACACCGACGAGTACTGCAACCCGGGCCAACTGCGGGACGGCGCTGTGCTGATTGTGGGCACCGGCCAGTCGGGCGGCCAGATCGCCGAGGAGCTGCTGGCGGCCGGCCGCGACGTCCATCTGGCGGTGTCCACCTGCCCGGAGGCGCCGCGCCGGTACCGCGGCAAGGACACCTTCTACTGGATGATGCAGCTTGGACTGCACGGCCCCGAGCACGGGCTGAACGGACTTTCCGTGGAGCGGCTGCCCTCACCCGCGGCTCGGTTTGCCTGCAACCCGCTGTTGTCCGGCGCCGACGGCGGCCATGACATCCACCTACGGGATTTGGGCCGCCGCGGAATCCGGCTGCACGGCCACCTGGACGCAGCCGACGACGGCGACCTCGTCTTCAGCGATGACCTCGCCGAACGCCTCGCCACCATTGAGGCCGGCTTCAGCCAGCGCCTCCGACCGATGCTCGATGCGTACATTGCCGCTGCTGGGATCGAAGCGCCGGAGGCTGAACTCCGGCCGACCGACGACTGGGTTCCCTCAGAGCCGGCGCGGCTGAACCTGGCAGCGGAGGGCGTTACGTCCGTCCTGTGGGCCACCGGATACCGGCTCGACTTCGGCTTCCTCGACATCCCCGTACTGGACGAATGGAACTACCCGCGCCACAGCCGCGGCGTCACGGACTACCCGGGCCTCTACGCCGTGGGCCTGCCGTGGCTCACCGGGCACAGCTCGGCGGTCGTGGCCGGTGTGGGACGCGATGCCGAGTACATTGCCGGGCACATCGCCGGGCGCTGACAGCCCCTCTGATCGAACCGCCGTCGACGTCGAACGGCTGTCCGCGTTTCCCTGTGGGGAACGTGGACAGCCACTCTTGTTGCGCGCCGGCCCTGTTGTTTGTCGCCTGGTTCAGGCAACGGCCACGGCACCAATCTGCTGCATGAGGCCCAGGTTGTCCGTCGTGCCCCAGTGCTCGGCCACTTTTCCGTCCTCGACACGGATGATGTCAGTGCAATCGAACTCGACGCTCTTGCCCGTTGCCGGGATGCCGGCCAGTTCCCCGCGATGCGTACCCGTGAGAATCACATGGCATGCCTCCAGGTTTCCGGCCACCACCTTGGGCTCGATCTCTTTGACCTTGATGTCCGGGAAAGCCGACCGCATCGTGTTCACGAAGAACTTGACGCCGTCCTTGCCCGGCGGTTGCCCGGGCAGGGCCTCTTCGTGATCCACATAGCTGTCCGCGGCCAACTCATCAACGAGGGCGAGGTTTCCGCTCTCAATGACGTCTCTGTAAAACCGCTCAATCAATCCAACACCTTCAGACATTTCCGACTCCTTGTGGGCGCGAGACCGAATTTTGATCCCCCCAGCGCAGTGCCCCGGCAGCATGCGCAGACCACCCCGGAGGGACCCCCCGTTTTGACTCAGCAGGCAGGTCTGGCTCCGCAGGCAGGCATCAGCGATCTGCGTAGAGCGCCGAGCAACAGTGTGAAAATTCGAGTGAGGAACGGGCGAAACGCCTCGTTAAGGCAGAACATATTCCGGTGCTTCGAGGGTGTCAAGATGCCTGGGCTGCCGCCGCTCGCGCCACAACAGCCCCCGCACGTCAGCCTTTCGCGACGCTCACAGCGTGCTTCACACACGTCCCTGACGCAACGGAACCGACTCATAAATGGTCCAGTGAGTCCGCCAAAAATCATCCGTGTAACCGGCAGGTTAAACCCCGTTTCGCACCCGTTAAATGCTCCTAACCCCTAGAAAATCAAGGGTTCTTGCCCCTGCTGACCCCCTAGCTTGGTACTTGGTTCGACCAATGAACCAATCAGCCAAGAGCCTCCAGGAGCATCCCTTGAACGTTTCCACCGCAGAAAAGCCGGCCACCGCCGGCGTCATGCCGGCGGGGTCTGGTGCCACCCCGCCCGCCGCCGGCCGCCGGCTGCTGCCCGTCAGCGGTAAACGCCCCGGCCCTGTCGCCGTCACCGTCCTGTTTTCACTGGGCTGGGTCTTCATGTACGCGGACCGCAATATCCTCTCCCCCGTGATGAGTGTCATCCAGGAACAGTGGGGTCTGAACAAGGGCCAGCTCGGCCTGATGTCCACGGTGTTCTTCCTGACCTACGCCCTGATGCAGATCCCCACCGGCTACCTCGCGGACAGGATCGGCCGCGTCAAAGTGGTGGTCGCCGGCTACGTGATCTTCGGCATCGGCACCATCCTCAGCGGCTTCGCCCCCGGCTTCATGATCTTCCTGCTGATGCGCGCCTTCACCGGGATCGGCGAAGGAACGTTCTACAGCCCGGTCTACGGCATCTCCTCCAGCTACATCTCCGACAAATGGCGCGGGGTATCCGCTGCGCTCATCAACAGCGGCATGGCCGTGGGCATCTCGCTCGGCTTCATCGGTTCCAGCTACTTCACCTTCACGCTCGGCCTGCCATGGCACGCATCATTCCTCATCTTCGGTGCCGCCACCCTGCTTGTCGCCTTCCTGATCAACTACTTCCTCGCCCCGATCGACGCGGAGCACAAGGCCCAGGCCGCCAGGACCGCCGAATCAGAACGGAACGGAGCGGCCCCGGCCGCCAAGGAATCGAACAAGGCGCTCTTCACCCGCAACCACATCCTCACCTACGTGCTGATCTTCTGCTCCCTCTACGGCTTCTTCTCGATGCTGACCTGGCTGCCCACCTACCTCCAGCAGGCCCGTGACGTCGCTCCCTCCCAGACCGGCATCATCGCCTCGCTGGTCCCCTGGGCTTCCATCCCCGGCGCCATCCTGCTGAGCATGCTGGCCCGGCGCCTGAGCAACACGCGCCCGCTGATTGTTCTGCTGGCCGTCCTCGGCGGCGCGTGCCAGATCCTGGTCCCGTTGACCGGCGAATACTCCCTCATGATCGTGGGCCTGGTGGTGTACGGCCTGGTCGGCAAACTCGCCCTGGACCCGATCCTGATCGCCTTCCTGGCCGACAACACCCCGCGCTCCATGTACTCCCGCGCCTACGGCTACTTCAACTTCGCCGGGATGCTGTCCTCCATCTTCGCCCCCTACATCACTGGCGCCCTCGCCGACGCGACCGGGGCCCTGGAGGCCGGTTTCTACCTCTCCGCCGTCCTGCTCCTGGTCGGTGCGGCCGCCTTCTGCTTCACCAAGCCGGCGGCAGTGCTTGAGCCCGCCGTCACCTCCGACGTCGAGCCCGAACCGGCCCTTCAAGGCGGCAAGTAGCGCCCGACGTCGGCCCCCACCTGAGCGTTTTCCCGCGCCACCGCTACCACCGTCTCCCCACCAAGAGTCGTCCGAACCACAGCGTTTCCCACTGAAAGGCCGCACCGTGACCCCGACTACCGAGCCCCGCCCCACCCTTCGGCGGAGCGCCCCGATTGGCGCGGAAGTGGCTGCCTACCTCGAACGTGAAATTGCGTCCCGGGGCCTGCTCCCGGGCGACAAGCTTCCCACTGAGCGCGAACTGGCAGCCAAACTCTCGGTATCGCGGGGCACGGTGCGTGCTGCCCTGCAGGATCTTGAAAGCAAGCATTTGCTGGAGCGGGCCCCCGGCCGGGGCACCCGTGTGGCAGCTCCGCCTGCTCCTGTCAGCGAGCTCTATGCCCGCCTCGCCGGCGTCGACCAGGCGCAGCAGGACGTGGCGGAACTGCGCGGCTCAATGGAACCGCTGGTGGCCGAACTTGCCGCCCTGCGTTCCAGCGCCGCGGACCTAATCCAGCTCCAGGACGTCCTCAACGCCTCCAACGAACATCTCTCCCCCGAAGAGGCCCTGCGCCTGGACATCCAGTTCCACACCCTCCTGGCTCAAGCCGCCCGCAACCAGCTCATGGCCACGGTCCTCACGCTGACCGCCTCGTGGACCACCGAGGTCCGGCTCCGCTCGCACTCCACCCCCGCGGGCCGGCGGAGTTCCATCGAAGGTCACCGCCACATCCTCGAGGCCATCCAGACCAAGGACGCCACCGGCGCGGGCATCGCCATGCGCGACCACCTGGCGGACGTCGCCATCCTCATCCGCGGCCACCAGCACTGACCACACCCCGGCCACCAGCCTTGACATCGAAGAACCCGACCGGAGACCAACTGTGACCACATCCCTCATCCCGCCCGTCCCCGCAGCCACGCCGTCCACTTCCCCACAGTCCGCCGGCGCCGGGGTCCTGCAGCCGTGGGACGGCATCCGGGACGGGACGCATTACCTTCCCTCCGCCAAGGAGAACGTCCTCTGGGGAGCCCTCCCCTGCGCCGGCGACCGCCCGGTCCTCAGCATCGACCCCGGCGCCGAGGTCACCATCGACACCATCAGCCACGAAGGAATCCTCGAAGACCAGGGCCGGGACCCCCTCGCCTTCTTCGGTTCGCTCGGGGTCGGCAGGCATCAGGTCCTGGCGGACGCCGTCGACCTCGCCGCCTCGGGCATTCAGCGGCTTCCAGGCGGCCTGGGCCCGCACGTCGTGACCGGCCCCATCGCCGTCAAGGGCGCCCGCCCGGGCGACCTCCTGAAGATCACGGTGCTGGAAACCACCCCGCGGGTGCCGTACGGAGTGATCTCCAGCCGCCACGGCAGGGGATCGCTGAGCGGCGAATTCCCGCTCGGCCCCGATACCTACAGCGCCTTCGCCACCGTCCGGGGCACCGACGATGGAACGCCGTCCGGCTGGCTGCCCCTGCGTCCCGGCGGCGAACCGACCGTACATTTTCCGCTCAAGCCGTTCCTGGGCATCATGGGGGTCGCGGTGGACAGCGCGCGCCGGCCGCACTCTGTCCCGCCCGGTGCCCATGGCGGCAACATCGACATCAACCTCCTCACCACCGGCAGCTCCCTCTACCTGCCGGTCCAGGTGGCCGACGCCCTGGCCTATGTGGGCGATCCCCACTTCGCCCAAGGCGACGGGGAGGTCTCCCTGACCGCGATGGAGGCCTCGCTCCGGGTCAAGCTCCGGTTCGACGTCGTCCCGCAGGACGAGGCTGTCCGGAACTTCGGCGTCTTGGCCGGGCCGATGGCGCAGACCCCGGAGTTCCTGGTTCCCACTGGCATGGACGAGGACCTCGACACCGCGGTGCAGAACTGTGTCCGCGCCGCCGTGGCCCTGCTCCAGGCCCGCTACGGCATGGACGCCAGCCTCGCCTACGCCTACCTCAGCGCCGCCACGGACTTCAACATCTCCCAGGTTGTCGACGTCGTCAAAGGCGCGCACGCGCGCATCCGGGTTGAGGACTTCCGCCCGTGACGGCGCAGAGCCCGGCACTGCGCCCGACGTCGCCGCAACCGGCCGACCCGACCGTGTGGCGTGAAGTGGGTGATCCCCTCCTGCCCGCCACCGGAACCGGGCCGCTGACGGGCATGTCCGTCGCGGTCAAGGACCTGTTCGCGCTGGAAGGACATCCCGTCGGCGCCGGCAACGAGGAATGGCTCGCCCAGAGATCGCCGGAAACCACGACGGCGCCCGCGGCCGCTGCACTAATGGCGGCCGGCGCCGCAGTCGCCGGCATCGCCCGCACCGATGAGTTCGCGTACAGCCTGGCCGGCACGAACGCGCACTATGGCACCCCGCCGAACCCAAAGGCACCGGATCGGATCAGCGGCGGCTCCTCGTCCGGGTCCGCGAGCGCCGTCGCTTTGGGCCAGGCCACCATTGGTCTGGGAACGGATACCGGCGGGTCCATCCGGGTGCCGTCCGCGTACCAGGGGCTCTTCGGCATCCGCACCACCCACGGGGCGGTGTCGACAGCGGGTCTCCTTCCGCTGGCGCCGTCCTTCGATGCCGTTGGCTGGATGACCCGCGACGCCGCCACGCTGGCCGCCGTCGGAAGCGTCCTGCTGCCGCCGCAAGAGCCCACCGTACCGCTTAGCGATGGACCGTTTGCCGGGGCGCTGTTTGCGCCGGGCCTCCTTGCCCTGGCGGAGCCTGACGTCGTCCGCGCCGTGGAGGATTCCATCGATGCCTGGGCCGGATCAGCGGTCCTCCCTGCCTTGGACTGGGCCGGCCTGCGGACGGACGAGCTCCCGGCCTGGCTCGCGGCGTTCCAGACCGTGCAGGGGTACGAGGCCTGGCAGCAGCACGGTCCGTGGATCAGGCGGCACTGGAGCGCACTCGGCGCCGACGTGGCCGCCCGGTTCAGGACCGCCTCCCAGGTCGAGCGGCACCAGGCCGAGGCCGCGCGGGACGTCCTTCGGGCGGCCCGGCAACACATCCGGTCCGTGGTGGGCGGCGCGCTGTTGGTGCTGCCGTCGGCGTCGTCCGTGGCGCCGCTGCTGGCCGAGGCGTCGCTCGGCGGCGAGGCCATCGAGCGGGTGCGCCGGTCCACCATGCAGCTGACGTGCATCGCGGGGATCGCAGGGCTTCCTGCGGTAAACGTGCCGCTATCCACCGATGCCGGCCTGCCCTGTGGCGTGAGTATCGTTGGTCCTGCCCACCGCGACGCCGAGCTCATCACCGTGGCGATCCGCCTCAGCGAGTCGCTCCTCCCTCACCGAAAGAGGTCGAATGCTTAACCGCCTCAAGTCCGCCGAGCCCGCCCGGCTCCACTTGGTCCTCATGCTCGTGTTGACGTTCTCCACCGGCGTCATCGACGCCGTCGGTTACCTGGGCCTCGACCGGGTCTTCACCGGCAACATGACCGGCAACGTCGTGATCCTTGGCATGGCGCTGATCGGCGCGGACAATCTGCCCGTCATCGGCCCGTCCATAGCCCTGGCCGGGTTCGTGCTCGGCGCCATCATTGCCGGGCGGGTCCTCAAGCCCGAGGCCGCTGGCTGGAGTAAGCGGACCACGGCCCTGCTCACCGCCGTCGGCATCACCATGGCGGCCGTCGCCGTCGTACTGTTTGCCCATGCCCCGCACGCCGGCGACCCTGTCACCTTGATCATTACCGGAGCCCTGGCCATCGCGATGGGCATGCAGGCAGCCACGGCGCGTCACCTGAGCGTCAAGGACGTGACCACCGTGGTGGTGACGTCCACGCTCACGGGCCTGGCCGCGGATTCACGCCTGGGTGGAGGCGCGGGGGCCCATTGGGGCAGGAGGCTGGGCGCCGTCGTCCTCATCTTGGCCGGTGCCACTGCTGGCGCCGCGCTGCTCCACGTGCATGCCGGTCTTGGTGTCCTGCTGACAGCCGCGCTCACCCTGGTGGTAGCAGCAACGGGCGGGTTCGCCCGGGCCTGGACCCAGGCTGGAGATCCCGCCGCATCAGAACCAGCTGCTTCACACCGCTAACCGCAGCCAAGTATGCGCACACCCGGAAAATACTCGGCGCCTAATCGTCCCGGGCCAGCGAGAACATGGCGCCGGCTGTTATTCCGGCAGGGCTCCGATCTGCTGCATGAGGCTCATGGTGTCCGTGCTACCCCAGTGCTCGGCGATCTTACCGTCCTGGACGCGGACGATGTCGGTCCCGCCGAATTCGACCGTTTTGCCGGTCGCCGCAATACCCATCAGGTCGCCCTTGTGGGTGCCGGTCATCACAACATGGGCAGCCTCAAGGTTTCCATCGGAGAGAGTCGGTTCGGCTTCCTTGACCGAGATGTCGGGGAATGCGTTTCGGATGGCACTGGCGAAGAACCGTGCGCCCTCTTTGCCGGGCGGCTGTCCGGGGAACGCCGGTTCATGGTCGATGAAGTCGTCCGTGATCATTTCATCGACGAGGGCGAGGTTGCCGCCGGCGAGAACTTCCGAGTAGAAGCGATTGATCAACGTGCTGGACATTGTGGGCTCCTTCAGGTGCAAGAGACCGTTGTGGCTGTCCGCCGGCACTATCCATGGGCCCCGGCAGATGCGCCCGGGCTGAGCGCTGAAATTGATGGGAAACGGGGCGAATTGCCTCGTTAAGGCAGAAGATATTCCGAGGCTTCAAGGGTGTCAAGATGCGCTGATTACCCCCGTTTGTTGTGCCCGCCCCAGCCCCGCCGAATATTGTCACACCGGCCACGTAGTCTGCCTTCACGAGCATGAACCGTCCGGCAGGGGATGACATGGCTGACCCAATCCACGAGGCAATCGGCAGGGCACCGTCCCTGCCCGCGGCAGGTGCTTGGGTCCCCGAAGCGTTCGATTCGGATGACGCTGGCCGGGCGCAACATCCGCAAGCCGGTGGCGGGTTGACCGATGACGCCGTCGCTGACTACCTGCGCCGCCTGGGCCAATACGATTTGCTCACCGCCGAGCAGGAAGTGGAACTGGCGCAAGAAATCGAGGCGGGGCTATTCGCGGAACGGCTCTTGGCGGATGGCACATCGCGGCCCGGCCAGGATACAGCCGACCTTCTGACCATCGTCCTTCGGGGCCAGCGTGCCGCCGACACGTTGTTCCACGCCAACCTCCGGCTCGTCGTGTCGATCGCCAAGCGCTACACCCACCGGGGCCTCGACTTTGAGGACTTGATCCAGGAAGGAAACCTGGGACTCCATACGGCTGTCTGCAAGTTCGACTTCACCAAGGGTTTCAGATTCTCCACCCACGCCACATTCTGCATCCGCGGCGGCATCCTCAAGGCGCTGGCTGAACAGGCACGCCTGATCCGGCTGCCGGGCAACGTCGTCGACCAGCTGCAGAAGATACGGTCAGCGCAACGGACGGCCGCCATGACAGGGACCGTCTGCAACAAGGAAGATCTCAGCCAACTGACCGGAATTCCAACCGGAAAGGTTGAGTGTCTGCTTTCCGTGGACCGGCCGGCCTGTTCCTTGGACTCGTCGGTGCCCGACGGCCGGGGCGGGACCGAAGCCCTCGCCGAACAGCTGTTGGTTTCCTCCGACCACGACGCAACCGATGCGCTCTTCCATCAACAGATGAATACACAAGTACATGCCGCACTCAGCACGCTCGAGGTCCGGGAAGCCCAGGTCATTGCGATGCGCTTCGGCATCACGGGCGGCGGAGCGAAAACCTTAGCCGCGGTAGCGGAAACCTACGGCATGACCCGAGAAAGCATCCGCCAGATCGAGGTCACCGCGATGGAGAAGCTCAGACACCCGTCCCGGTCCGACGCCCTGCGGCAGTATCGGATTGACAGACAGGGCCCATCCGGCGGGGAGTAGACCTTGGCGCCGAACGCGGCCGGACCTCAGGCCCGCCGCTCCCGCCACTGCAGCGACACGACAAGCACCACCGCGCCCAGCCCCAGCATCACGAACACCATCAGCCCCCAGTTCGCCTGCGTCACGCCGCTCCCATAGAAGATGCCGATCAGCACGGTCGCCGTGATCGCGCCGAGGTAGCGGCAGGTCTGGAAGATCCCGGCGGCCACCCCCCGCTCCTCCGGCCGGGTGGACACGTACATGCCCTGGCTCGAGGAAATGGCGACCACGCAATACGGCACACCCAGCAGGGCGGTCAGCGCGAGCACCAGCGGGGCTGCGAGGGACACCGTCAGCAGCCACATCGCCGCAGACGCGACGAGGAGCAGCACGACGCCGGCGATCAGCACCCGCCGCACGCCGAACCGGTCGATCGCGCGGACCGCGAACGGCGTCCCGACCACGGAGATCGCGGCGAGCGGCAGCATCAGCAGGCCCACGACGCCGGGATTGTAGCCGCCCGCGGTCTGCAGCAGCTGCGGCAGCCCGAAGAACGCGAAGTAGTAGACGCCGTTGAACAGCGCAAAACCCAGGTAGACCAGCAGCAGCGGCCGGTTGCGGCCCAGCAGCCGCAGGTCAAGGAAGGGCGGGCTGAACCGCAGCTCCCGCCACGCGAACAGCGCCGCAAGGACCAGCCCGCCGCCCAGCAGCCACCACCGGTAGTCGGGCAGCACATTCAGCATCGCCATCATCACCAGCACCAGGGCACCGATGAAGGCCCCAATCCCGGGCAGGTCAGAGTCGCGCACCAGTTCCGACACCCGGCCGCGTTCCCGGGCACCGTCGGCCGGGGCAAAGCGCCGGACCACAAGGATCGCCAGCAGCGAGAGCGGGACGTTGATCAGGAACAACGCCTGCCAGCCCACCAGGCTCACCAGCAGGCCGCCCACCACGGGCCCGACGGCGGCCGCCGACGTGTTCGCCATCTGGATCCGGCCCAGCGGCCGGGTGGACTTCACGTTCGCCTCCCGCGCCAGCGCGGCGACCATGACGACGGCGCTCGGGTACGCCGTCGCGGTGCCGAGGGCCATGAACGCCCGCGCTACGCAGAGCAGCGCGAAGTTGGGCGCAAAGGGCGCGAGCGCGCAGGTCACGGCTACCAGGGCCATGCCCAGCAGGAACAGCCGCCGCGGGCCGAAGCGGTCCGCCAGCCGGCCCATCAGCGGCTGGCCGGCCGCGGAGGTGAGGTAGAACGCCGTGATCACCCAGGTGACCGTGGCGACGTCGAGCCCGAAGTCCTCGCGCAGCACCACCAGGGCGACAGCGATCATCGACGAATTCAACGGGTTCAGCGACGTGCCGAGGCTGAGTCCGGCGACGGCCAGGCCTGCACGGGGAGAGTTGCTCACGGCAACAGTCTGTCCTACGACGCCGGCCGAAATCGAACCGGACGACGCGTGCCGCCGTCGTCGTCGCCCTGGCGTCAACTCCCTGCCTAGCCGTTGTTCCCCGCGCTGACCGCCGATGTGATGAATGACGTGACCATGCTGATGACCGGGCCGGCGGGAACCAAGGTCTGCCCGTGGTTGCGGCCAGGCAGGGCCTGGAATTGGGCCCTGGGCATGAGCTGGGCCGCCCGTTCCGAGTCCGCATACCGAAGCGGGTCGTCCGTGCCGGCGAGCAGCAAGGTGGGGGTGTCCATTTTCCGAAGAACCGCCTCCGGGATTCCGGGTTCGTCCTCACTCCGCCGGAAGTAGGCGCGCAAGGCCGCGGGGTCGTTGGCCAGCAGCGCGGCGGCCGTCTGCGGATCAAGGTCACGGCCCGTGGCGATACTCCATTGACGCAGAAATTCCGGCATGCCGCCCCGGTCCAGGGCCTGGTCATATCCGGGGAAAAAGATCGATTCGATTTGCCCGGCCGGGGAGCGGTACGTGCCGCCCGCAGCCGTAAACGTCTTGACACGCTCGGGACTGCTGGCCAGCAGTGAGAATCCGACTCGCGAGCCGGCAGAATACCCCACGTAATGCGCTGCCTGCGCGCCGGCGGCGTCCAGGACTGCCACAACATCCCCGACGAGCAGGTCCATGCCGTAGGCGTCTTCGTGCTGCGGCTTGTCACTGCGGCCGTGTCCCCGCAGATCCAGAGTCACCACGTGAAAGCGCTCCTGCAAGGCCTTCGTGTAGCCCAGTCCCCGCCAAATGGCACGGGACAGCCCCGAACCGTGCACCAGAACGATAGTGGGGCCGGCGCCCTGCTCCTGAAAGGAAATTCGGACGCCGTCCACGGCGTTGAAGGCATCACCCATAACGTACTGCTCCTCTCGGAGACCTCTTCGGTCGATGAGGTCGGGCGGAAGTCCTGCCGGATAAGGGTCTTGCCCGGCGTCAGGGTTTCCGGGCGATGACGTCGAAAATGTGCCAGTGCTTGGGACCGCGGAAGGATTGGCCGTCGGCATCGTAGATCTCGAACGTGAGGATATCCAGTCCCTCGAACAAGGCCCTGGCCTCAGCTTCGGTGTGGAAGTTTCATTCGGGAATGGCGGCCCAGGAGTCCCGCTCGCCGAACAGATTCACGGCAATGACGCCGGAAGGGCCCAGCGCCCCCAGCAGCATCCGCCAAAGGCGGGCGAAGTTTTGGGGGTGGACGAAGGGCAGCGAATAGCTGGCCAGGATGAGCCCCGCCTCCGGGAGCGGCGGAAGGTCCTCGAACGGGCTTAGCTCGACGTCCAGCTGTTCGGCGAGCGCCGCGGGCGCAGTTGCGAGCAGCTTGTCCCGGGTGTCCGGCTGTGAATCGACGGCGAGGACCCGCCAGCCGCCGTCGAGCATCGCCAGTGTTTCCTTGCCCGCGCCGCAGCCCAGATCTATGGCGCGGCGGCCGTTCCCCGGGCCGGCGAAGGCCATGGCGTCGAGGCACAGCGTGCGCACCCCGCGGGTTGCCTGGGCGGCGTTGTAGTCCGCCCAGATCCTGCTGTCCGCGGGGCTGTCCACGGATTCAGTGTTGCACTGGCGCGGCGGTGATGCCACTGCCCCCGAGAGGCCAGGGCTCACCGCCGCGCCGTCAACCCTCGGCGTCACAGCACCTTGGAGAGGAACGCCTTGGTCCGGTCGTGCTGGGGATCGCTCAGGATCTGGCGGGGAGCCCCGGCCTCCACCACCACGCCGTCGTCCATGAAGACCAGGGTGTCGGCCACCTCGCGGGCGAACCCCATCTCGTGGGTCACCACAATCATGGTCATGCCGCTCTTGGCCAGTCCCTTCATGACATCGAGGACCTCTCCCACCAGCTCCGGGTCCAAGGCACTGGTCGGTTCGTCGAAGAGCATCAGTTTGGGGTCCATGGCCAAGGCACGGGCAATGGCCACCCGCTGCTGCTGGCCGCCCGAAAGGTGCGCCGGATAGGCGTCGCCCTTGTCCCCCAGCCCCACGCGCTCCAGCAATTCCATGGCCCTTGCCGTGGCAGCGGCCTTGGAAATCTTCTTCACCCGCATGGGAGCAAGAATGATGTTCTCCACCGCGGTCAGGTGCGGGAACAGGTTGAACCGCTGGAACACCATTCCGATTTCCTGGCGCTGGAAAGCAGCTTCCTTGAGCTTGAGTTCGTAGAGCTTCTCGCCTTTTTGGCGGTAGCCGACCAGCTGTCCGTCGACCGAAAGCCGGCCGCCGTCAACCACTTCCAAGTGGTTGATACACCGCAGGAAGGTCGACTTACCGGAACCGCTGGGCCCCACGATGCAGAGGACTTCCCCGGGGTCGACCTCCAGGCTGATCCCACGCAGGACTCTGTTGGATCCGAAATTCTTGGAAACCTTCTCCGCAAGAACCATTGGCACGCCCGTCATCCCTTACCTCCAAAGTCTGTGCCGAGCGGTGCACCCGGCGCGCCAGGTCCGGCCGTCGGCGCCGGTTCGGGCGCGGCGGGTGCCTTGCCTGTCTTGATCCGTCCGGTTCCGCGGGAGAACCGCTTTTCGATGAAGTGCTGCCCGACCATGAGTACGGAGGTGAAGAGCAGGTACCAGAGCGAAGCAACAATCAGCAGCGGGACGGGGGTGAACGTCACGGCTGAAATGCCACGGGACACCCCGTAGAGGTCGATGCTCAATGGGATCGCGGCCACCAGGGAGGTAGTCTTGAGCATTGAAATCACTTCGTTGCCGGTCGGCGGAATGATGATTTTCATGGCCTGCGGAACCACGACATACCGCATGGTCTGGCCCCAGGACATGGCCAGGGCCGTGGAAGCCTCCGCCTGGCCCTCGTCCACGGACAGCAGGCCGGCACGCACGATTTCAGACATGTAGGCGGCCTCGTTCAAGGCCAGACCGATCACGGCGGTAATGAACAGGTTTGTGAAGATCTCGTTCGGGACGGTGACCCACGGCGTCGTGAACGGAATCCCCAGCGTGAACACCGGGTAGATCAGGGCCACGATGCCCCAGAACACCAACTGCACGTAGACCGGGGTGCCGCGGAAGATCCAGATGTACAGCCAGGCAATGCTCTTGAGCACCGGGTTTGGTGAGAGCCGCATGATGGCCAGCAGCAGGCCGATGACGATCGCGCCGATCATCGAGTAGATGGTCAGCCACAACGTCACCCACGCGGCCTGACTGATCCGGCGGTCAAAAATGTACTTCCCCACATCCGGCCAGCCATAGTCCGAGCGCTGGGCGGCGTCCAGGACAAATACCGCCAACCCCAGCAGCAGAACCACGGCAATCACGATCCGCCACGGGTGCCGCAGCGGGATCGCCACGATCGCCTCCGCCGGCGAGGTGTCCATGTCCTGCCCACCCCGGGCCCGCAGCTTCCTGTCAGGCTCCGACTCAATCATCCTGTCGGATTCCGGCTCGCTCATTTGCTATCACCCTTTGGCTGCCACGTTGAGAGTTGCTGTCTTGACGCCACCGGACTCGACGCCCCACTTGGACAGGATCTTGTTGTACGTACCGTCGTCGATCAGTGCCTGCAACGCCTTCTGCAGGACCGGGGTAAATTCGCTGCCCTTGGCCACGGGCATCCCGTACGGCGCCACCTCAAAGGCGTCGCCGGCGGTCTGCAGCTTGTCCTTGGTCTTGGAGATCGCATACAGAGTCACGGGCGAATCGGCGCTCATAGCATCGACCTGCCCCACCACGAGGGCGTTGGTTGCCTGGTCCTGCGCGTCGTACTTGAAAATGGTGATCGCCGGCTTGCCTGCATCCGTGCAGGCCTTCGACTTGGCCGGCACCTCATGCGTGTCCTCATAGGTGGTGGCCTGGACGGCGACTTTAAGCCCGCAGGCGTTGTTCGGGTCCACATTCTTGCCCTTGGGCGACGCCCACTGGATGCCGGCTGAGTAGTAGTTCACGAAATCCACCTGCTTTTCGCGTTCCAGCGTGTCGGAGAACGACGACATTCCCATGTCATCCTTCCCTGCCTTCACCGCCGGCAGAATGTTATCGAAGGTGCCGATGTCGAAGTTGACCTTCAACCCCATAACCTTGCCCAAGGCGTTGGTGAGGTCCACGGACCAGCCTGCCGGTTCGCCGTTATCGTCCTTGAACTCGTTGGGCGGGTAGTTGTTGGCCATGCCGACGTTGAGCACGCCGGAGCTCTTCATTTTTTCCGGGAGCGAGGCGGCAATGGAGTCATTCTTTTGCACGTCGATGGCGTCAGCGGTACCGGATGCCGAGCCGGTGGCGGCGGGTTCGCTGTTGTTGACACAGCCCGAGAGCGAGAGCGCCGTGGCTATGGTCAGAACGGGAAGAAGGTATCGGGTGCGCATGGCTTCCTTAGCTGTTCAGGGATTCTCTAGGCTCCCGCAACGCTGCGGGAGGGCACTGCATGACTGCTTATTCAAAACTCAAGAATTTGTGTTTTCCGACGCTCTTGTCTCAAGAAGTTCTCCGGAATGACGAATATCCCGAAGAATTTCCCCGCCCCGGGCCTTCAACTCGGAAATACTGGAGACGCCCACTAACGTCATCGTACGCCGCAGTTCATCCCCGAAGATGTCGATGATGCGTCCGACGCCCGGTGAGCCGGCCGCCACCAATCCGTACAGGTAGGCCCGGCCGATCGAACAGGCATCGGCCCCCAGCGCCAGCGCCTTGAGGATGTCGCTCCCCCGGCGGATGCCGGAGTCCACGTAGATCTCGATCGAATCGCCCACCCGTTGCCGCGATTCCTGGAGGACGTCCATGGGGCTCAGCATGTGATCGAGCTGGCGGCCGCCATGATTACTCAACTGGACGGCGTCCAGGCCAATCCGGGAGGCCTTCGCGACGTCGGCCGGGTTGACGCAGCCCTTGAGTACGATTTTGCCGTGCCAGGCCTGCCGCAGGGCCTCAAGTTCCTTCCAGCCGCTGCTGGCATCCGAGTGGCCCAGGATGTGCTGCCACATGGTCGGGGTCACCACGGAGGAGGCGGCGGGGCTCTGCGGATCCAGGTTCGGGAAGCTGATGCCGTCCGACTTCAAAAAGTTGACCCACCAGGAAGGGCGCCGGGCGATGTCCGCGATGGTTGACAGCGTGAGCGCGGGAGGGGCGGTGAATCCGTTGTGGAGGTCCCGTTCCCTGGAACCCAGTGCCCGCGTGTCGACGCCGACAATCAGGGTGTTGAATCCGGCTGCCTTGCAGCGGGCCAGTTTGTTCTTCATCGCCTGGGCGTCGGAGGTGAGGCCAAAGTTGAACCAGCGGTCAAGGGACGGGTGGTGCTCTGCGATGGTTTCCATGGGCACGGTGCTCAGCCCGGCCAGCCCATAGGGGATGCGGGCCCGGTCCGCGGCGGCCGCGACGGCAAGTTCGCCCTCGGGATGGAACAGCCGGGTCGCCCCGGTGGGGGTCAAGGTCAGCGGCAGCGCGCTTTCTTCTCCGAGCAGGGTCGTCGTCGTGTCGGGTCCGGACACCGGGCCCCAGCTGGGCATGAGGGCCCAGGCGTCGAAGACGGCCCGGTTGCGGCGGAGCGTCACTTCGTCTTCGGATCCGCCGTCGAGATAGTCGAAAATCCCGGCCGGCAGGACCTTGCGTGCCGCTTTCCGGAATTCCTCGACGTTGTAGGCGCCCGCCAGCACGCGCCGTTGGCGGGACAGGACGGGGGCCTTCACCTGGACGAGTTGCCTGGCTTCGCTGATTTTCAATGACGGCCTTCCGTTGAACTGTGCTGCGTTATGGTTCAGCGTAGGAAATGAAGCTCCGCATCACCATGGAGTTATCGACAAATTGAAGGGCCAATCATTAGTAGCGAATACCAAACAGCTTCTTGGGTGTCCCGGTGACGGCATCGGAGGTGAAGACGCACGCGCTGCCTACCCTGGCCGACGTCGCCCGCTCGGCGGGCTCGGAAATTCTCAGCCTCGTGGAAATGCCGTCAGATGACCGGCAGATTGTCGCCGGCTCGGTTCTCTACGACTCGACGGCGCGGCCCGCCAAGTTCCCGGGTGCCGTTGCCCTGGCCATTGGTTTGTCACTTTCCGGGAAGCGTCTGGGCGCGAAAGTGCGGGAACTCAGCGACGCCGGGTACGTGGCGATCGTCTACAAATCCAACGGCACCTCGGACGAAGTCCTGCGGGCAGCCGCCCGGGACAACGGGATGGCGCTGTTCCGGGCCTCCGACTCGGTGCCCTGGAACCAGCTCGCGGAGATCATGGACGCGGCAGTGGTCCCGCACCGGCAATCGGGCCGGACCCTCGTGGACATCCGGCCCGGAGACCTGTTCGACCTCGCCAACACGGTGGCGGCCCAGGCCGGCGGTGCCATCGCGATCGCCGATCCCGAGCAGACGATCCTGGCGTATTCCACCCTCCCGGACCAGCCCATTGACGAGACGCGCCGGAGCTCCATCCTGAGCCTGCAGGTGCCGCATTCGGTGGAAACGGACAACGATTACCGCCGTGTCCATGCCGCCACCGATGCGCTGGATGTGGCCACGCAGGATCCCTCGCTCCGGCGCACGGCCATCGCGATCCGGGCCGGCGACTCCGTTCTGGGCTCGCTCTGGCTCCTTGAACTGGCGGACCACCACAACGAGGACGCCAACCGGATCCTGCGCGAAGCCGCCAACGTGGCAGCGCTCCACATCCTGCACAAACGGACCACCTACGTCTCGAACCTGACCCGCCAGATCGATCTGGTCCAGCCGCTGCTGTTCGATCCGAAACGCGCCGAACTGGCCGCCATCAGGCTCGGGATATCGGCGCCGTCGATCCGGGTTGCGGCCCTGGGCGTCTGGCCGTCCGAGGCCATCGCGGCCGAAACGCTGCAGTCCCGCCTCCGGCTCTTCGACACCATCCGGACCGCCTGCGCCATCCGGCTGCCCTCGGCCGTCTGCGGGCTCTCGGACAACATCGTGTACATCGTCCTGCCGCAAACCACCGAAACCTCACGCCACTTCCAGCGCACCGCGCTTCTGAAAATTGTGCAGAATGCGCGGCGGCTGCTCGCACGCCCGGTCCTGGCCGCGCTCGGCGCCGCGGCGACGATCGACCGGCTGGAGGACTCCAGGGTCAACGCGGAACTGGTCTTGTCCGAACTTGTGCGCAACGTCGCGGAGGGGCGCATCGCCGCGGATTCGGATGACATCGTGGCCGACGACGACTCCCTCGGCTCGCGTCTGCTGCTGCGTCAGTTCGTCTCGGCGCTGACGGCCGCCGGCCAACTGCCCGGGGCGCATGCGCTGAGCATCGCGGCGTACGACGAACAGCATAGGAAGTCCTTCGAGGAGACCATTTACGCCTACCTCAGCTGCGGCGGAAACGCGATCGACGCCGCCAAGTCGCTGGATGTGCACGTCAACACGGTCCGGTACCGATTGTCCCGGGTGGAGCCGCTCTTCGGCATAGACCTCGACGACGCCGAAACGCGCCTGCTCGTGTGGCTGCAGTTGTGGGCACGGCACAACTAGTCGCCGTCATACACGGTTCAGGCCAGATCTGCCGAGGCTACGATCCCCCGCCGGCGTGCGGAGGAACGGCGGACGACGGCGCAGACGGCGCAGACACGTGCCGGCCCCATGCCAGCTCGCGGAGCCGGACCAGATCCAGCGCCGGTTGGGCCGGCGGGACGCCCGGACGGTTCCGCGGAACCAGTACCCGCAGTGCGCGGGGTTCGATGGTGCACCGTACCGGTGTGCTCATCAGCAGAGCCTCACCGTCCACTCCGACGGGGATATCGGGCACGTCGGCGTCGACCACCACCTCCGCCGCGGTGCGTTGGATCAGGCCGCGCTTCGTGGCACGGCGCAGCAGGCCGACCGCTTCCCGGGTGTTGGCGGCGGAAATCGCCACCGCGCCGAGCACGCCGCGGTCCAGCCGGGTTCGGCGGCCCAGGCCGGCGAGGTCATTGCTGCCGTACGGACCGTTGCTCACCAGCACCGCCTGCGGGCCGTCCACCGTCTCCCCGTCAGCCTGCGCCCGCAGCCGCGCACCCTTATCGCCCCTGATCAGGTCCGGAAGCATCTCCAGCACGGTACCGGCCTTGTCGTCCCGGTACGCAGGGCTCTGCACCACCTCGGCGTACACCCCGAAGGATGCGTTGTTGACGAAGGTGCGGCCGTTGATCTTGCCGAGGTCGACGTGAAGCTCCACCCCGTCCCGGAGGGCATCGAGGCAGCCTGTCGGGTCCTCGCGGTCCAGCCCGAGATCCAGGGCGAAATGGTTGCGCGTGCCGGCACTGATCACCAGGAACGGAAGGTTGTGCTCGGCCGCAATGCCGGCCACCAGCGCCTGGGTTCCGTCCCCACCGGCGACGCCGAGCAGATCGGCCCCGCGCTCCACGGCCTGCCGGGCCAACGCGTCGACGTCGACCGGCCCCGGTCCCTCAAGAAGCGCCACCTCGGCGCCGAGTTCTTCCGCCTTCCGCTGGAGGTCGAACTTCACCACCTTGCCCCCGCCGGAACGCGGATTCATCACCAGGAAAGCATGCTGCCAGGCAGGGGCGGGGTGCTCGGGCATGGCTTTGCCCTCACTCCTTTCCCGGAGCGCGGCGCGGGCACAGACCAGGGCAACGAATGCCAGCGCAACGGCAATCGCCACCTCCCGGAGCAGGCTCCCCTGGATGTAGAGGGCCACGACCACAAGGGGTGCGAGTACCGCCAGCGCCAGCGCAAACCAGCGCAGAAGACCGCGGCTGATGAGGAACCAGTAGATCGCTGCCACGGCCACCAACACGGCGCCCAGGCCGGTCGTGACCAGCGCAATAGTGCCTGCCAAACCCGCCGCCACCAACGGGACAGCCACCGCGAGGACAACTGCGGCGAAGGCCCCCCTGGCCCACCACCGCCGGGTCTTTGGGACCTCGTCGAAAGGGATGACAGTCATGTCCTGCTCCTTGCGGTAATCCGGCCCCTGGAGTGGCTTCGACCGGTCTCGCCGCCTGCGGCTGGGCCGTCAGGTCTTGATTTTCGCCACGGTCATGAGGATCGCCGAATCTTCCTCGGCCTCCAGGCTGTGCAGCCCCTCGGGCACGATCAGCAGATCGCCGGTCTTGCCCTGCCACGATTCGTTGCCGGCCCGCAGGCGCACACAGCCGCGGAGCACAAACACGGTCGCCTCGCCGGGGTTCTGGTGCTCGCTCAGCTGCGTCCCCGCCCTGAACGCCATGACGGTCTGGCGCAAGACTTTCTCATGCCCGCCAAACGCAGTGTCCGCAGCCCGTCCGCTGGGTGCCGCAACCGCGGCAGCCAGCTGCTGCCGGGCAAGGGCATCGAGCGATATCTTCTGCATGGGGCCACCCTACTCAGAAACCGGGCCCCTGCCGAGGGTCCTTCGCCCCGGACCGGCCCCGGACCGGCCACGATACCGGCCACCGGAAAGCTGCAGCCCTAGTAGGCCACGTCGAATCCGCCGAACTCCCCCGTCGCGGCCGAGACCGATTCTTCGACGTCCTCCACCCGGCCGGGCGCCTCCGGCGAGCGCAGCCAGCGCCGCAGTTCCAGCACCACGGACTGCGGCCCCTCGGCCACGATGCCCACGGAGCCGTCGGTGTTGTTCCGGACCGTGCCGCTGAGCCCCAGTTCCTCGGCCTTCCGGACCGTCCAGTAGCGGAAGCCGACCGCCTGGACCACACCGGACACCCGCGCGTTCAGCCGCACCGGCTCGCCGGAATCCGCCGGAAACTGCACAGGATGTTTGCCCGCCATGTTCCCAATGTAGCGCCCATCCGGGCGCCCGGTTTCGGCACACAGGACTTGGTACTGCCGGCCCAGTCTCATCCGCCAGACACCAAGGGACCTTTGCCTCTTTCCCGGGGACGCCGTCCACGAAAGGGTGGCTACCGGCACTGCAGCGATTTGTCGAAGACCCGGCAACAGCACAAAGAAGTGCTCTTACCCTCCACCGGCGGTCACCACCGCTAGACAAGGACAAGACAATGGCTGGACAGTTCGAAATCTTCACCGACGCGGAATCCAATGTACGGTTCCGGCTCCTTGCCGCCGACGGGACCGTGTTGGCGATTTCCACAGCATTCGACGACAAGCGCCAGGCGGCGGACGGCATCATGGCCGTGCGCGAGTGCGCCGGCACCGGGCTGATCCGGGAGGTCAGCAGCAACCCGTGGACCGGGCAGCGCGGCGGCAGGAACGCCTCGCCGACACCTGCGGTCCGCGAACACCGTCACCGCCACCGGCACCTGCCTGCTGTCTAACCCAGCGTCGTCTAACGCAGCTACTTCGCCGGTTCCGTCGCGGCGCCAGTCCCCGTGCCCGTGGCCGCGCCGTTGCCCGCCGGACGCAGCGACGTGATCATCTTCCGGACGTCCTGGTACTCCGCCGTGCTGGCGTAGAGCTTCGCCTTCTCCAGGTACGGCAGCCCGGGGTCCCCCGGCGTCGTGTTTTTCCCGGGGTCATACGCCTGCCCGAACAGCGCGCCGCTGGGCGGCCAGAGGAAGAGCTGAAACATCGGACACGACGTGGGCCCGGTCTCCTCCGGCATCATGGTGATGCCGTACGACGCGTAGGTGGGCGGCGAAGCCTCCGCCGCCCCGAAGTCGCCCCGGGCCTCGAAGACGTAGCGCGGCGGGCTCTGGTCCGCCGCACCGGGTTCGGCGAGCGCCTGCATCGGCTGAGAGTCGATGAGCAAGTAGGGCTGTTGATCGCCGCATTCGGCGCCCGTGACGATGTTCGTGCGCAGCGCGGCCATCTGCTTCCCGGCGGCGTTCACAACGTCCACGAACTCACCGCCCAGCGGCGCCTCCCCTGCAGGGTCCCGGATCTCCCACTCGGCCGGGTAGTCGAAACTCAGCGTCCCGTCCGACGTCGTGAACGTCTTCCAGCCGGACGACGACGGCGGGAGGGCCGACGTCGTCGGGGTTGCCGCCGCGGTGCTCCCCGGAGCCGTTCCCGATGCTGTGTCCGTGGCTGACTCCGACGGCGTGGTTCCCTGTGTCCCCTGCGAAGAGTCTCCCGACTGGGTGTTTCCCGGCTGGTCATTTCCCGGCTGGGTGCCTCCGGCAGGCGGACCTGCGGACGTTGCCTCCGGCGCAGCGCCGGATGTCGCAGGGGGCGCCGCCGGTGAGCCGCAGCCGGCCAGCAGCAGAGCCGCGAGCACCAGCGCCGAAACAAACGGAGCCGGAACCGCAGCCGCTGTGAGCCGTCGCCTCGCCATGAGCCCGGGCCGGCCCTACTGCCCCGCCGGGCGCAGCGAGGTGATCATCTTCCTGATGTCCTGGTATTCGGAGGTCTCCAGATAGGCCTCCGGGGTGTCGACAAAGGGCTCGTTGCCCGGGGTGGTGTCGAAGGGGTTATAGACGCCCCCGAACGACGCTCCGCTGGGCGGCCAGGTGAAGAACTGGAAAATCGGGCAGGCATCGGGCCCGGACGGCTTGGGCGCGGAACTGATGCCGTAGGCCATGACGTTGGCCTTCGTGGGGTCCTTCTCGGCCGGATACAGCCGCAACTCAAAGATGAAGTGCGGCGTGACGCCCTGCTGGGCCAGGGCCGGAACCTGCACCAGATCGAGCACCTGGTAGGGGATCCGCTGCGTGCATTCCGCGCCCGGGGCGACGTTGGTCTTCAAGGTGGCCAGCGACTTGCCGCCCGCGTTCAGGACCTCCAGGAACACGCCGCCGGGTGCCGCCTCGGCGCCGCGGTCCTTGACGGTCCACTCGGCGGGGTGATCGAACTCGAGCTTCCCGTCCGGGGTCTTGAGGCTCTGCCAATCCGCCGCCGTCGGCGCCGGAGTGCCCGGCGCCGACGGCGGCTCGGTCGGCGGGACATCGACGGCGCCGCTGCTGGCCGGCGCGGACGTCAGCGGCGGCACGGTGGGCATCGACGGCGACGTCGGCCCCGGGCCCGCGGGCGCACCGCAGGCGCCCAGCAGCGCCGCAACCAAGAAACCGGCCGACGCTGCCGTGCCGAACGCCGCGAGTCGACGCATGTCACCCTCCCCCTGGGATTCAAGTGGTTCGACCATTGTGGAGCGTCCGTCGGCAAAATCAAGAGGCAAAAGTCCCGGAGTGGCGGGCCGAACTCTGTCCGGGCCCGCGGCCGGACTGCGCTGGACTGCGATGGTCCGCGCCGGAACCTGCCGAAGACTTGCCGTGCCCGCCGGCTCCTGCAGCGGCGTGAGGAGACCCACGTTGACATCCCGGCGATTTCAGTTGCCCGTGGAAGCTTGCTAGAGCTTAAGTAATGCAAGAGTTCCTCACCCAAGCAATGCCGTTCCTGGCCATGGCCCTCGCCGTGGTTGCCGGGCTCGTCCTGTCCTGGCTGGTGCGCAAGATTGTGCTCCGGCTCAACCGCAGCAAGCCCGAACTGCGCGAGACCTCCCGCGTGGCCCGGCTGCCGTTGCGCTTGTCGCTGTGCCTGATCGCCGTCCGGATCGCGCTCGCCACGAGCGGCGGGGATCTTGAATGGCGCCACGGCCTGGACCATTTGCTGCTGATTGCGCTCATCGGTTCGCTGGCCTGGCTGGCCATCGCCATGCTGCTCATCATCGAGGCCATGGTGCTGACCCGGTACCGGGTGGATGTCGCGGACAACCGGCGCGCCCGGCGGCTGCGCACCCAGGTGATCCTGGCCCGGCGGATCGGCGTCGCACTGATTGCGGTGGTGGCCCTGGGCAGCATGATGCTGACGTTCCCCGCGATCCAGGCGCTCGGCGCCGGGCTCCTGGCTTCCGCAGGCGTGATCTCGATTGTCGCGGGCCTCGCCGCGCAGACCTCGCTGGTCAACGTCTTCGCCGGCATCCAACTCGCCTTCACGGACGCGATCCGGGTGGACGACGTGGTGGTGGTCCAGAAGGAATGGGGCCGGATCGAGGAGATCACCCTGACCTACGTGGTGGTCCACATCTGGGACGACCGCCGGCTGATCCTGCCCTCGACGTACTTCACCACCACCCCCTTCGAGAACTGGACCCGGCGGCAGTCCGAGGTTATGGGCACTGTGGAGTTCGACCTCGACTGGCGCGCTCCCGTCGAGGCAATGCGCGGCGAGCTGAAGAAGGTCCTGGCCGATACGCCGTTGTGGGACAAGCGTGTGGGGATCCTGCAGATCACGGACGCCACCGCCGGCTTTGTCCGCGTGCGCATCCTGGTCAGCGCCGCGGACAGCGCCTCCCTGTTCGACCTCCGCTGCCTGATCCGCGAGGAACTGGTGCTGTTCCTGCAGCAGGACCACCCGACGGCGCTCCCCCACGTCCGCCTCGAATCGCTGCCGTCGGCACTGGCGGCGTCCACTTCCGGCAACGCGTCCGACGCCGTCACGGGCTCCAAGCGCCCCGGCAAGGCTACGGCCGAGCACCACCGGCACCCGGATCCCCACGACTCCCAGCTGTTCACCGGATCCATCGAGGCGATCCAGCGCTCCAAGGCCTTCTCCGGACCGGGCGAGGACGTCTTCGAGGACCGCGACAACGCCATCGCCTCGCAGAACTAGCCGGGCCGGGCGGCCGCGCCTGGACAGCACGACAGCACAGCCGGACCGGGCAGGTCTTCCCAGCCCCCGCCAACTGGTCAATAATCAGACGTTGGCGGGTCAGCAACGCGCTGCCCCCTTGTCTGCCGGACCAGCTGAGGAGTCCCCATGACGGTCGAAGAAGCCCCCACGGAAACACCCAAGGCGACTGCCGGCGACTGGTTCCAACGCGCCGTCGTCTATCAGATCTATCCGCGCAGCTTTGCCGACTCCAACGGCGACGGCATCGGCGACCTCCGCGGAATCATCGGCAGGCTGGACTACCTCCAGCGGCTGGGGGTCGACGTCGTCTGGCTCTCCCCGATCTACACCTCCCCGCAGGACGACAACGGCTACGACATCAGCGACTACCGGAACGTGGACCCGCTGTTCGGTACCCTCGAGGAGCTCCGGGAACTGACCGACGGGCTGCACGCGCGCGGCATGAAGCTGGTGATGGACCTGGTGGTCAACCACACCTCGGACGAGCACCCCTGGTTCGTGGAATCCCGGTCCTCGAAGGGGAACCCGAAGCGCGACTGGTACTGGTGGCGGCAGCCGCGGGACGTCGACGCCGGCGCCTCCCCGCGGCGCAAGGCGGCGGAGCCGACCAACTGGGGCTCGGCGTTCTCCGGGCCCGCGTGGGAGTTCGACCAGGCCACCGGGGAGTACTACCTGCACATCTTTTCGAAGAAGCAGCCGGACCTGAATTGGGAGAATCCGGAGGTCCGCGCCGCGGTCTACGAGATGATGAACTGGTGGCTGGACCGGGGCGTGGACGGGTTCCGGATGGACGTCATCAACTTCATCTCCAAGGACACCTCGCTCCCGGACGGCCCGGTGGCCGACGGCAAGCTCTTTGGTGACGGCTCCCCGTTCTACATCGACGGCCCCCGCATGCACGAGTTCCTGCAAGAGATGCACCGGGAAGTCTTCGCGAAGCGCACCGGCGAACTGCTCACCGTCGGCGAAATGCCCGGCGTGACCGTGGACGACGCCATCCTGTACACCGACCCAGCCCGGGCCGAGGTGGACATGGTGTTCCAGTTCGAGCACGTGGCGCTGGACCAGGAGGACGGCGACAAGTGGCGGCCCAAGAAACTCCTGCTCACCGAGCTGAAGCGGACCCTGGGCCGCTGGCAGGACGGGCTGGCCGAGACGGGCTGGAACAGCCTGTACTGGGGCAACCACGACCAGGCCCGCGCCGTGTCCCGCTTCGGCGACGACAGCCCCCGGTACCGCGAGCTCTCCGCCAAAATGCTGGCCGGCGTCCTGCACCTGCACCGCGGCACGCCCTACGTCTACCAGGGTGAAGAACTGGGCATGACCAACATGACGTTCGGCGCGATCAGCGATTACCGCGACATCGAGGTCCTCAACCACCACCGCGAAGCCACCACGCACCTGGGCCACACCGACGCCGAGGTCCTCGCCGCCCTCGCGCCGCTGAACCGGGACAACGCGCGGACCCCGGTCCAGTGGGACGCCTCCCGGCATGCCGGCTTCACCACCGGGGCACCCTGGATCGCGGTGAACCCGAATGCCAACCACATCAACGCCGCCGCCCAGGTGGATGATCCGGATTCGGTCTACAGCTTCTACCGCCAGGTGATAGCGCTGCGGCATGCGGAACCGGTGGTCTCGCACGGGAACTTCACCATGCTGCTGCCGGATGACCCGCACGTCTATGCGTTCACCCGGGCCCTGACCGGGCCCGGTTCAGCCGTTTCTTCCGGCAGTCCCGCAGACGGTCCCACGGACGGCGCCGGGATTCCGGAGCTGCTGGTGCTGGGCAACTTCTCCGGCGAGGTGCGCGACGCGGACCTCGGGGACGAGGCCTGGGGTGACGCGGAGCTGGTCCTGGGCAACTATCCGGCCGACGCCGACGCCTCCGACGGCGGCTCCGGCCCGGGTTCAGCCGCGGGTGCGGTGCGGGAGGGCCTTTCCGCGGGCGCGGTGCGCCTGCGGCCCTGGGAACTGCAGGTGTTGCGCCTGCGCCGCGGCGCCTGATCGACGATCCTGAACGCCAGCCCACGAAAGGAAGCCACGCATGACTATTCCACCACCCCCCGGCCCCGATCCGTTTCCGCCAGAACCCGGCCCCACGACGCCGCCGGAGCCCGGAGACCCATTTCCGCCGGAACCCGGTCCGGTCACGCCACCGCCGGTTCCGGGGCCCGAGCCGGTACCCGGTCCCGCGCCCACTCCGTCACCGGAACCGGGTCCGTTCCCGACGCCGCCCGGCCCCCTCCCGATTCCGGATCCCGGCCCGGTGCCGCCGCGGCCGGACCCGACCCGGTTCTAGCGGGCGTCACCGCGCGGAGAGTCCGTGCAGGAACCGGCGTACCTCGGCGTTGAAGGCAGCCGGCGCTTCGACGGCTGCCATGTGCCCGACGTCGGGAATCATCACCAGCGTCGCGCCAGGGATCCGCCGGTTCATCTCGCGGGCCACGTTTTGCGGCGAGCGAACGTCGTCCGTGCCGTACAGCAGCAGGGTGGGCACCGCGATGGTGGGCAGCACGTCGCGGTAGTCGGCGTGGGCGTTCGCGTTCAGCAGTGCCCGCATGCCGCCCGGGTGGAAGTCGGCCATGATGGCGCTGGTTTCCTGCACCGCCGCCGGATCAGCGTGTTCCGTGAACAGCGTGGGCAGCCATACGGGGATGAATTGTTCCGCCGGCTGATCGAGTTCGGCGAGCACCTGCGCATAGCGGCGCTCGACTTCCTCGGGCGGCAAAGATCCGGCCCAACCGGCGTACGCCGAGACCAGCAGCAGCGACGCGGGCACTGACGGGTGTGCCCGGTAGAGCTCCAGTGCAATGCCGGAGCCCATGGACAGCCCGAGGACGTGCGGCCGACCGGGAACCGCTTCCCGCAGAAAACCTGCCAGGGCGTCGCCCAAGTCCTGTCCGGTGAAGTCCGGCGGCGGATCGTCCGAGCCGCCGCACCCGGGTGCATCCCAGGCGAAAACCGTGAAGTCAGCCGACAAATCCTCGAGCTGCCGCCGCCAGATGCGGCTGTCTTCGTAGGCGCCGTGCAGCAGGACCAGCGGCGGACCCTGGCCCGCGCGCCGGTACCGGATGCGCAGGCCCGCAACCTCGACGGTCTCCATGAGGCAATGCTAGGGCGGCGCGCCGCCGCTCGGCAGGGTCAGGCGGGTCAGACCCAGGCTTGGCGGACTCAGGGGGCAGGGTCAGGCGGGGCAGGCTCAGGACGCGCAAACCCGCCCGCGGCGCGCAAATGACCCTGCGAACACCCGATTTCGGGTGTCGCAGGGTCATTTGCGCGTCGGCAGGACGGTTGCGCGTCGGTGCTACGGCTGGACGATGTCCCGGGTGCGGTGATCGTACTGGATGACCAGGAGGCCGCCGCCGTGGTGGACTTCGTGGTTGGGTCCGTCGAAGACGCCAAATGCACCGTAGTTTTCGTCCCAGGACCGGTTGAGGGCGATCTTGAAGGAGTAGAAGCCGGCAGGAATGTCCGCGGCGATCTTCCAAAGCTGATCCACCTGGTCCAGTTCCATCTGGACTTCGTCGTACTGCGGCGCCCAGTTGGCGGGCGCGCCCAGCAGAATGCTGAAGTCGCCGGCAACCGCGACGGCGTCCGGCTGCTCGATGGTGTCGACGCTGACAGCAGAGGCCGCCGCCGCCGGGGCTTCTGCCGACGCTGCTGCCGCAGGCTGTGCGGCCTTCGCTGCGGGCTTGCGCTTGCGCACCGCCTTGGCCACGGGGGCCACGGCCTCCTCGATGAGCTTGGCGGCCTTGCCGGCAACCTTGGAAGTGGTCGACGGCGCTTCCCCGGCCGTGGCGGTCGGCGCCGCTTCTGCCTTTGCTGCCTTCTCCGGCTTCGCCGGCTTTGCCGCGGGAGCAGTCGGAAGCGGCGTGCCCGCCGGAACGGGAGTGCCGGCGTCGAGCGCTGCAGCGAAGATGGCAGGCTCGGCGAAAGCCACCGTGGCGCGCTGGCCGTCGTCGGTGATGGACCAGCCGGAGCGGCCCTTGACCAGCCAGCCGGCCTTGACCAGCTTGGCCGTGGCGGTGGTCAGGGTCTTGTGGCCGCGGGGAATGCCGCCACTGAGGAGTTCGCGTTCGTGGTCGTTGAGCGGCACCCGTGCGATTGCCTCGCCCAGCACGGCTCCGGCGTTCAGCTTCTCGCCCGTCCATACCTCCTCTGCCAGAACATCCAGCACGGCCTTAAGCCGAAGGTTGGTGTTTTCCGCGGTGTTCGCGCCCATGGGTCTCCTTTAGAAGCAATTGATCCACCTGCATTTTGCCAAGGAAACGATGGTTTTTGCGAGCGGATCCGGTTAACTCTGTGTGTCGTGACCCACTATGACAGGGCCGGACGGGGGTCGCGAGGGACCAACGCGGCCCTACCCGCGAGTAGAAAAACAACGCGGGGTCACTTACGGCCCATCGAAGCGCCTCGGACCGGCCGTAAGTGACCCCGCGTTGTTCTCGTGATGCCAGCGGAACGCCGGCTGCGGTCCGCGGAGGGTGCCCGTTTCGGCATTGCTGGATTCGGGGGCGCCCGCGGGCGGACAATGAGCCGTATCCGTCCCTGCTCCCCAGGAGCCGTCATGCCGCGTTTCAAGGTCTGGCTGCAGCGTCACCGCCTCCCGGCGTTCTTTGTCCTGGCGTTCGCGATCTCCTGGTGCTCCTGGCCGCTCTATGCGGCCGGGCTGATGCCGCAGTTCGAATTCCTGCCGATCGGTCCGCTGGCTGCGGCCCTGATGGTCATTGGGCTCGCCGAGGGCAGGGCCGGCTTCCGGGCGTGGGGCCGGCGGCTCATCCGGTGGCGGGTGGGCTGGGTCTGGTACGCCGTGGCCCTCTTCCTCCCGCCGTTGATGGCCTTGGTCACCGGATTCGCGAACATGGCACTCGGCGCCCCTGCACCGGGGCTGGCCCAGGTGACGTGGTCCGGGCTCCTGGCCGTTTTTGCCGTGCGCCTGGTCAATCCGCTGGACGGACCTCTGGGAGAGGAACCCGGTTTCCGCGGGTATGCCCTGCCGCTGCACCAGGCGAGGTGGGCGCCGCTGCGGTCCGCGGCACTCCTGGGCGTTGTGGTGGCTTTCTGGCACGTTCCACTGGTCGTGTTCGGGCAGCTCAGCCTGATCGGGCTGCCCACCACCTTCGCCATCACCTTCCTCTACGTGTGGCTGTTCAACCGCACCGGCGGAAGCGTGCTGCTCACCTACCTCTTCCACGACGCCCAGGGCACGTTTACGGTGGGTTCCTTCGGTTTCTCCGGTGCCGAGGCTGGCCGGGCGGAACTGATCTACTTCGCCGTCGTGGTTCTGGCAGTCCTGACCACCGTTGTCCTGGACCGGGGCGCCTGGCGCGCGGCGCCTGCCTCCGCCGTCGACTCCGTGCTGCTCACTTCAGGGTCAGATCGTATTCACCGCTAAGGAGGAACCACGTCTGCTCCCCTGCCGTTACTCTTCGGCGCTCCATTGGGCGCCGGTCTGGGCCATGTAGGCGGCAACCGCTGCTTCGGTGGTGGGATAGAAATGCTCCGGCTCGATTTCGCGGGTCAATCCGTACTTTTCGATCTTCTCCCGGGTCCTGTGCTTGACCTCGGCGAACACCAGGGAGATACCCTGCGCGTTCAGTTCGACATCCAGATCGAGCAAGACGTCCGCGGCGGTGGTGTCAACGTCCGTGATCGGCTCGGCCGCGATGACGATCCACCGCGGTTTGGGTTCCGTTCGTGCCAGGTGCCGGATGTTGTCGCGGAACGGCCGGACGTTGGCGAAGAACAACGGGGCGTCCCACCGGTAGATCACCAGGCCGGGCAGGTGCTTCGCATCCGGGTGGACGCGGATGTCGTGAAACCCCTCATAGCCGGGCACCCGCCCGATCACGGTCTCGTACGGCCACCACGCCCGGCGGAAGATGTTCAGGATGGACAGCCCCACCGCAATGCCGATGCCGGGCAGGACGCCCAGGAACGCGACCCCAAGGAAGGCGGCCATGCACAGGTAGAACTCGGTGCGTCTCTGGTGCCAGAGCCGAACCGTTCCGGGAATGTCGGCGAGGGAGATCGACGCCGTCATCACCACGGCCGCCAGTGCCGGCTGTGGCAGGTTCCGGAACAGCCCCGGCAAAAACACCAGCATGAGGAGAATCAGCACGGCGCCCGTCACGCCCGTGAGCTGCGACTTCGAGCCGGAACGTTCAGCGACGGCGGTCCGGGATCCGCTGGTGCTGACCGGGAAGCCCTGGAAGAGGCCCGCGGCCAGGTTCGCGGCACCGATCCCGATCATCTCCTGGTTGCCGCGGATTTCCTGCCCGGTGCGTGCGGCGAACGCCGTCGACGTCGAGATCGTGTCCGTCAAGGACACCAGCGCAATACCGAGGGCCCCGGCGAACATCAGCCCGAGGTCCGCGAAGTCCACCTGGGGAATGGTGAACGGCGGGAATCCCCGCGGGAGTTCCCCGACCAGCGAGACGCCCTTTGCGGCCAGATCGAAGACCGCCGTGGCCGCGATCGCGGCGACCACCATGACGAGTACCGCCGGGACCTTGGGCAGCCACCGCTGCAGAACCAGTATCAGCACAATCCCGCCGATGCCGACCGCCGCCGCGGCGACCACTGTCTCGCCATTGGCCACGCCCTCGACGAATCCGACCAGGTCGCCAATGAAGTTTTCGCTTTCGATCTTGAACCCGAAGAGCTTCGGGAGCTGGCCCACCAGGATGGTGATCGCGAGACCATTCATGTAGCCGATCATCGTCGGCTTGGAGATGAGGTCGGCGATGAAGCCGAGCTTGGCCACGGACGCCAAGACCATGATGGCGCCGACCATGAGGGCAAGCATCGACGCGAGCGCGATCGCCTTCTGCGGGTCGCCGTCGGACGCGACAAGGGGCAGGACCGTCGCGGCGATCATGGGCCCGAGGGCAGAGTCGGGCCCCAGGACCAGGATGCGGGACGGGCCAAAGACCGCGTAGGCGAGCAGGCAGAGGATGCTCGTGTACAGCCCGGTGATCGGCGGCAGCCCCGCCAGCTCGGCATAGGCCATGCCCTGCGGAACGAGCAACGTCGTCAGGACAACCCCGGCAACGATGTCCTTGCCGAACCAGTCCTTATGGTACGTAGCCACGGCATTGAGTCCGGGCGCCGCCTGGCGCAGCCAGCCCTTGCGCTCGCGGGTCTTCGTCATATCTGCACTCTGCCGCCCGCCCCCGCCCCGCGCATCCCCCGGCAAGGGTGAGCCGGGGCCAGCCGTGGCGGCGTCTACTGACAACGCGGGCGTGCACGCACAACTCATCTACCCTCGGATCCCCCCGGAACAACTCCTGAGGCTGACATCCAAACGGTAGTGTTGATGCCTCAGCACCGGCCGGCGGCCCGGCCGGGCATCTTGATGCCGTCGAGGTAGGGAGTGCTTCAGTTCCCCGGGATTTCTGCGCCGCTGAGTGTGCGCAGAGCTGCCCGGAGCCGTGCGTCGGCGTCGTTGGCGACGTCGCGGACGGCCGGGCTGTTGCTGAGCTTGACCATGGTTTGCGGGTCGATGGCCTGGATGGTGGTCTCGGCGGCGTCCTTGCCCCGGCGGACGACGACGTTGCAGGGCAGCAGCGCGCCCATGTCCGGTTCTGCGGAGAGTGCCCGACTGGCCAGGGCCGGGTTGCAGGCGCCCAGGATCATGTAGTCGCCGAGCTCCTCGGCGGCACCGGCGCCGAGTTTGGCCTCAAACGTGGCTCGGACGTCGATCTCCGAGAGAATGCCGAAGCCTTGTCCGGCGAGGGCCTCGCGGGTGCGCTGTACAGCCTCTTCCCAGGTCAGCGGGACCGTGACGGTATGCGTATAGCTCATGGCTGCTCCTGCGGTAATAGTGGCGGCATCAGGCAAGGGACAGGAAGAGCTTTTCCAGATCCTTGGTATCCATGCTCGTGTCCCCGCGGAGAAGGCACTGCTCGAGGCCGGTCGCGATGATGGCGAAGCCTGCCCGGTCCAAAGCCTTCGAGACAGCGGCGAGCTGGGTGACGATGTCCTTGCAGTCCTTCCCCTCCTCGAGCATGCGCGTGACGCCGGCGAGCTGTCCCTGGGCGCGCTTGAGCCGGTTGATGATCGGGGTGAGTTCGGTCGAATCAAGTTCCATGGCGGGCTCCAAAGGTGGGCGGTACTTTGCCAATTGTATACCCCGGCGGGTATATCGGCCAGCAGTGGGAAGCCGGCAGCCAGCCTGCCGCATGCCGGTTGCAAGATACCCCCAGGGGTATTATCGTTGTGGGTAGACCGACGGAGAATCCCCTCCCGGAAACTCCCCCGCCCAGCGAAAGAGAGCCCCATGCTTATCGAGCGTATTTACGACGAAGACCTCGCCCAGGCCAGCTATTTCATCGGCTGCCAGGCCAAGGGTGAGGCGGTCGTTGTTGACCCGCGCCGCGACATCGCCGTGTACCGCTCCCTGGCCGCGGCCAACGGGATGAAGATCGTGGCCGTCACCGAGACCCACATCCACGCGGACTTCCTGTCCGGCACCCGCGAACTCGCCGCCGCGACCGGCGCCACCGCCTACGTCTCCGGCGAGGGCGGGGACGACTGGCAGTACGGCTTCCAGGCCGAACGCCTCAACGACGACGACGTGATCACCTTGGGCAACATCACCGTCAAGGCCCTGCACACTCCGGGCCACACCCCGGAACACCTGTCCTTTCTGATCACCGACGGCGCGTTCGCCGACACCCCCGGCTATCTGCTCTCCGGTGACTTTGTCTTCTCCGGGGACCTGGGGCGCCCGGACCTGCTGGACGAGGCCGCGGGCGGCATCGACACCCGCTTCGCCGGCGCCAAGCAGCTGTTCGCCAGCCTGCGCGATAAGTTCCTGACCCTGCCCGACCACGTCCAGGTGCACCCCGGCCACGGGGCCGGCAGCGCCTGCGGCAAGGCCCTCGGCGCCATCCCCTCCAGCACGGTCGGCTACGAACGGCTCTACGCCTGGTGGGGCCCCTACCTGGCCGCCAACGACGAGGAGGGCTTCATCGCCGAGCTCCTCGACGGCCAGCCCGACGCGCACGCCTACTTCGGCCGGATGAAGCGCGAGAACCGGGAGGGCCCAGCAGTGATGGGCGAACGCGCCCCCCTGAGCGAACTCGCCACCGAAACTGTTGCCCAGGGCCTCGCCGCTGACGCCATCACGTTCGTGGACACCCGCTCGAACGCCGAAGTCCACGAAGGCACCGTCACCGGCTCCCTGAACATCCCCTTCGGCAAGTCCACCGCCAGTTTCGGCGCCTGGGTGGTCAACCCCGAAACCGACAAGAACCCGCTCGTACTCCTGGCCCCCAGCCAGGCCGCCGCGCAGGAAATGTGGGACCACCTGGTCCGCGTCGGCATCGACGACGTCGCCGGCTACGTCACAGGCCTCGAAGGCCTGCCCGCCAGCACCCCCAAGCTCATCCAGCCTGAAGAACTGGGTGGCTTTGAGGCCGCGATGGTCCTCGACGTCCGCAACCGCACCGAACACGCCGCAGGACACATCCCCGGCTCCCACCAGCTCAGCGGCGGCCGCGTGATGTGGAACCTGGACCAGCTCCCCTCCGAAGGCACCATCGTGTCCTACTGCCAGAGCGGGGTCCGGAACTCCGTCGCGGCCAGCGCCCTGCGCCGGGCCGGCTACGACGTCGTCGAACTCGACGGCAGCTACGCCGGATGGGCCGCCTGGCAGCAGGCTCGGGAATCTGTTTCCAGCAACTGATCGCGGCACGACCCGAAGTAATTAATTGACAGCGTTGGCGGCGGCCGGGACACCCGGCCGCCGTCGACGCATGTCCCGGACAACTGGAGTTCAGAGATGACGCCCGGCAACACCCCGTCACCTCAAGGCCGCGCAGTCCGGCGGGAACGCCCACAGCGCACCGGCATCACCCTGGGCCTGCGTCAGAACCTGGCCCAGTTCATACTCCTGGTCGCCGTCAATGCCCTAGTCGGCGGCACCCTCGGCCAGGAACGCACCGTGCTGCCGCTGCTGGCGGACCAGGTCTTCCACCTTGACCTCTACACGTCCGCCCTGACCTATATCGTGGCCTTCGGACTCGCCAAGGCCGGCACCAATTACTTCGCCGGCACGCTCTCGGACCGATACGGCCGGAAACCCGTCCTTGTGACCGGCTGGCTCATCGCCATCCCCGTGCCGCTACTGCTGATCTTGGGAACCTCCTGGGGCTGGATCGTTGCCGCCAATGTGATCCTCGGCATCAGCCAGGGCCTCACCTGGTCCACCACTGTGGTCATGAAGATGGACCTCGTCGGACCCTCCCGGCGCGGCCTGGCGATGGGCCTGAACGAGGCTGCCGGCTACCTCGGCGTCGCCGGGACCGCCCTGGCCACCGGCTACATCGCCACCAACTACGGGCTCCGCCCTGGGCCGTTCCTGCTCGGCGCCGCCTACATCGCCCTGGGACTGGGCCTGTCCGTTCTGGCCGTGAAGGAAACCCGAGGCTACGCCAGAGTGGAGGCCGCCAACCACACGGCCGCCCACGCTGCCGCCCACGGGGAACTAAGCAACCGGGAGATCTTTACCCTCACCAGTTTCCGGGACAAGTCCCTGTCCTCGGTCAGCCAGGCCGGCATGGTCAACAACCTCAACGACGGCCTCGCCTGGGGCCTGTTTCCGCTCCTTTTTGCCGCCGCCGGGCTGAGCATCGAGAAGATCGGCATCCTGGCCGCCGTCTACCCTGCCGTCTGGGGCGCCGCGCAGCTCGTCACCGGAGCCATGTCGGACAAATACGGCCGTAAAAGGCTGATCGTCGGGGGCATGCTACTCCAGGCCGTAGCGCTCGGCATCGTTGCCCTCGGCACCGGCTTCGGGGTCTGGTTCGCCGCCGCCGCTCTCCTCGGTCTCGGAACAGCCATGGTCTACCCCACCCTGCTCGCCGCCATCGGCGACGTCGCCCATCCGCAGTGGCGCGCACGCTCGGTGGGAATCTACCGGCTCTGGCGCGACGGCGGCTTCGCCGTCGGCGCCCTGCTCTCCGGCATTCTCGCGGACGCCTACGGCATCCCCGCTGCCGTCGCCGTCGTCGCGGCGCTCACCGCGTTGTCGGGAATCCTCGTGGTCGTCCGGATGCGCGGCACCGACCACAAACCTGCAATCTAAGGAACCGCCCTGGCACCGGTACGGACCACCAGCACAGGACAATGGGCATGGTGCACCGCATGGCTCGATACCGACCCCAGTCGCATTTCGGCGAAGCCGCCACGACCCCGCGATCCGACCACCAGGAGATCGGCCCCGGCCGCAGCCTTCAGGAGCACCTCCGCGGTATGCCCCTCCTTCACTTCACCGGTGACCGCAACACCGGACCCGGATGCCCGCCGCAGCGCATCAGCGTGCACATTCCGGGCGTTGTCGCCGAAGGCTTCATGGTCCTCAGCCTTGCCAGCGGCATCCCCGAGGAGGGGGTAGTGCCATGCTGTGACAACGTGAACCTGCCCGGCTCTCAGCCGGGCTTCCTGAAGGGCCCATTCCAGAGCTGCCAGTGACGAGTCCGACCCGTCGACCCCAACAACAACCCGGAAGACCGCCTCTGCCGCCATCGAGCCTCCCGCTACGCGTCTGCCTGGCACAACGTCGTGCCGCACGGCCCACGATCCTCCCGCTGCGCAGTGGAATCAAGGGGATAACTCGGCTGGAGCCGGACGCGGTGGCGATGCTGCGCCCAGACCGTTGGCGGCCTCAAAAACACTCCCTCGAAGGCTGCCTTGGCGCCGGCCCGCGGGGCTGCCGCTCTATCTCGCGGTGAAGTCGTCAGCCGCATAAATACCCTAGGGGGTATACTGATGAGACTATCCACCTATGCAAGGGAGCAACCAGATGTGCCGTGCGGTGACATGTAAGAAATGCCAGAAGACCACATGGGCAGGCTGCGGCCAGCACGTCGACCAGGTCATGCGCGGGGTTCCGAGCTCCCAGCGTTGCCGCGGGCACGAGCAGGAAAAGTCGACGGGCAAGGGCTTCTTCGCGAAGCTGTTCGGGCGGTAGGTCGACCCTGCCGGCGCCCAAGCACAGGCGTTGAGGAAGGGAAGGCGCCGGAGGACATGTCCTCCGGCGCCTTTTTTCACGTTCCCTGGCGCCCCTCAGGACAGGAGCGCCTGCACAGCGACGTAGGCGGCGATCACCAGCACCAGGATTCCAAAGCCACGCTTGAGGATCCTGTCCGGGATGCCGGTGCCGATCCGCCCTGCCGCGAGTGAGGCGGCCATCGCGGTGACGGCGAAGGCCGCCGTGACGGCCCAGTCGATCTGCAGATCACCCAGATGGGCGGCGAAGCCGGCGGCCGAGTTGATCACGATGATCACGAGGGAAGTTCCAACAGTCAGCGCCATCGGGAGTCCGAGAGCCAGGGTGAGTGCCGGGACGATCAGGAAGCCGCCCCCGACGCCGAGTAGACCGGTCAGGAACCCGACGACGGCGCCGGTGGCGATCGCCTTGGGCAGGCAGCTGCGCCAGTTGACGCCGCCGCCGGGCAGCGCGCAGGCGCCGCCGACGGATGTCGACGGCATCAGCATCCGGATGCCGGCGAAGACCATGATCGCGGCAAAAGCCAGCAGCAGGACCTTCGGGTCCAGCAACCTGTTGACCATCGCGCCGAGGTAGGCCGTCACGGTGCCTGCGGCGCCGATGATCAGCGCCAGTCTCCAGTTCACCCCATTCCGCAGCCGGGGCAGCACCGCGACGGCGGAGGATGCGCCGACGACGACCAGCGACGTCGGGATCGCCGCCGCAAGCGGCAGCCCCACGCCATAGACCAGGGCGGGCACGGCGAGGATGGATCCGCCGCCTCCGACCAGGCCCAGCAGGCCACCGACGATCAGCCCGAACGCCGCCGCGGAAATGATCATGCCTTCGCGTCCAGGCTCTTTAGGGCCTGGTGCGCGGTGGGCTCGTTCGCGGAGCGGTTCCACGGCATCTTGGAGAGCACCTGACCCATGGCACAGCTGTTAGTGGCTGCGGAGAACGTCAGGCCGGCACCGATGCCGCCGGCAATCAGGCCCAGTTTGGGCGAGATGAACTTGCTGCCGAGCATGCCGGCAAGGACAAGGGAGCCGGCGGTCATCCGGACCTGGCGTTCCATGGCCCAGGTGCCACGGCCGCGGATGACGTTCCCGCCGGCGGCCGCGTAGGCGGGGACCCCGCCAGACAGAACGCTGGCACTGGCAAGGCCTACGGCGTCCAGGTGCTTGCGGGCCTGCTCGGCCCGGTTACCGGATTGGCAGACGAGGACCACGCGGGTACCCATTTTTGCCGCGAATTCTTCCGCGTGTTCGCTGAGCATGGACAGCGGCACATGGTACGAGCCATTGATGTGCATGGCATCGAACTCTGCGCCGCTGCGCACATCAATGACCATGAGATCGTCGTGGTTATCCTCCCAGGCCTTCAGGGTCGAGGCATCGATGGACTTGGGAGCGCTGTGAACAGGAGTGGTCGTATTCAAGGAATTCATGATCTCTTTCGGTATTTCTTGGAGCATTTCTTGTGGCGGCCCGCTACTGGGCGAGGCCGCCCTCCACCGCCCGGTTCGCCACATCAGGGACACGGTCCGGGCAAATGGAAGCCCGGGCGGCGCTTGGGGGCGTGCCGCCCGGGCAGTCTGGTGGGGTCAGGCGGTCGGGAATCCCGCGGCAGTCCAATCAAGCATTCCGCCGGGCACGGTGTAAGCCGTGTAGCCTGCGGCCGCCAGCTGGTCAGCCGCTGCCGCACTGCGGCGTCCGCTGCGGCACACGGCGATGACCGGACGGGACTTGTCCAGGTAGCTGAGGCGGCCGGCCAGTTCGCCCAAGGCAATGTGCGTGGCACCGGGGATCATGCCTTCGGCGATTTCAGCCGGTTCGCGCACATCCACGATCTGGGCATCGCTGCCGGCCTTGAGCTGTTCCGCGAGCTGCTGCGGGGTGATTTCCATGTGCTGGACCTTTCGGTAGGACTGGCCTGTTGAGCGGAAAAATGTTGAGCGGCAGAATACGGGGGAAAGACCCGCGCCGGCGTAGGTCAGGCGCAGGAAAAGTGTGCGGATATCCTCCAGGGCGGGCATCTTTCCCTCTCCATCATGATACCCCCTGGGGTATAAATGCAAACCCGGCGCAACGCTCGCTGATATACCCCCGGGGGTATAATATTTTGCCATGGCAACCATCGACATTTCCGAGAAAACCTTCAACGACACCATCACCGGCAACGGCATCGTGCTGGTGGACTTTTGGGCAGCCTGGTGCGGCCCGTGCCGGATGTTCGCCCCCACGTTCAGCAAGGCGTCCGACAACCACACGGACGTCGTCTTCGCGAAGGTGGACACGGAGGCCGAGCCCGGCCTCTCCGCCGCCGCCCGCATCACCTCCATCCCCACCCTGATGGCCTTTAGGGACGGGATCCTCGTCTTCTCACAGCCCGGGGCAATGAACGCGGCCGGGCTGGAACAGCTCATCACCGCCATCAAGGACCTGGACATGGACGAGGTCCGGGCGAAAATGGCAGCCGCCCCGGCGTCGTAGGGATCAAGCGGCCCCCCAGCCATTGCCTGGGCGATCGCCCTCGCATGCTCGTACTGACGATCCGCGGGTCTGGAGGTCTGCAGCCGTTCTGGCTGGGTCCGATGGCATACGCCGTTTTCGCTCCCGGGCCGGACCGGCATTACGCGAGCCAGGGAGCACCGAGCCAAAGCAGACCTCCCGTTGTGTCCCCGGCCCGATGGGCCTAGAGTTGCGGTCTGCCCACCGCGCGCCGTCCCGCCGCTGAACATGCGCCGGATCAGGTGCCGGACAGGGCGTCCAACCGTTCCCGTTGAGGAGATATCTATGGAAACCCGCACGCTCGGTACACTCACCGTCTCGGCCCTGGGGTTGGGCTGCATGGGCATGAGCGAGTTCTACGGCCACGGCGAGGATAACGAGTCCGTCGCCACCATCCAGGCGTTTCTCGACGCCGGCGGAAGCCTGCTCGACACCGCGGACATGTACGGCCCATTCACCAATGAGGAGCTGGTGGGCCGGGCCATCGCAAGCCGGCGCGACGACGTCGTCCTGGCCACCAAATTCGGCAACGAACGGCGGCCCGACGGATCCTGGGTGGGCATCAACGGCTCCCCCGATTACGTGCGGGCCGCTTGCGATGCAAGCCTGCAGCGGCTGGGCGTGGACCACATCGACCTGTACTACCAGCACCGGGTGGACAAGACCGTCCCGATCGAGGAAACCGTCGGGGCCATGGCTGAGCTGGTCCAGGCCGGCAAAGTCCGGCACCTTGGCCTGTCCGAGGCCAGCGCCGACACCGTGCGCCGGGCCCACGCGGTGCACCCCATCACCGCCCTGCAGACCGAATACTCGCTATGGGAGCGCGAGCCGGAGACCAAGGTCTTCCCGGTCCTCGCCGAGCTCGGCATTGGCTTTGTGCCCTACAGCCCGCTGGGCCGTGGATTCCTGACCGGCCAGTTCCGCAGCCCCGAGGACTTTGCCCCGGACGATTTCCGCCGGCACTCCCCGCGCTTCCAGGGCGAGAACTTTGACCGGAACCTGCAGCTCGTGGACCGGGTCAAGGAGTTGGCGGACGCGAAGGGCTGCACCCCGGGGCAACTGGCACTGGCCTGGCTGCTGGCCCAGGGCGAGCACATCGTTCCCATCCCCGGCACCAAGAAGGTCAACCGCCTGCGGGAAAACCTGGGCGCTGCCGACGTCGAACTCTCCGCCGAGGACCTGGCCCGCCTGGACGAACTGGCTCCCGCCGGGGTGGCAGCCGGGGCGCGCTACCCGCACATGGACTCGATCGACGTCTAAACCGGCCGTTCGACAGCCAACGCGGGGTCACTTACGGCCCGTCCGGGGCCTCCGGATGGGCGCGTAGTGACCCCGCGTTGCTTTTGTGGTTAGTGTCCGGACGCGGCGAGCTCGGCCAGCAGCTCGGCCTTGCGCTCCTCGCTCGCGAAGGAGGACCGGATCGAATTCGCGGCCATCCGGACGCAGTCGAACTCGGACAGGCCGATCACCGATTTCAGCTGCGCGAAGTTGTCATCCACGTACCCGCCGAAATACGCCGGGTCGTCCGAGTTCACGCAGACGTTCAGCCCCGCCGCGAGCATCGCCGGCAGCGGGTGCCCGGTCAGGGTGTCCACCGCGCGGAGCCTGACGTTGGACAGCGGGCACACGGTCAGCGGCATGAGCTCGTCCACCAGCCGTTCCACGAGCTCCGGGTCCTCCATGCAGCGGATGCCGTGATCGATCCGCTCCACGTCGAGGAGGTCCAGCGCGTCGATGATGTACGACGGCGGGCCCTCCTCGCCGGCGTGCGCGATCCGGTGCAGCCCGGCGTCCTTGGCCCGGGCGAAGAGCCGCTCGAATTTGGCCGGCGGGTTGCCCACCTCGGCGGAATCGAGCCCGATGCCGGCGATCGGGGCGCCCATGGCGAGCAGCTGCTCCAGCACCTCGAGGGCGGAGTCCTCGGTGAGGTCGCGCAGGAAGGCCGCGATCAGGAGGGTGGAGATGCCGAACTCTTCGCGGGATCCGGCCAGCACCGAGGCCACGCCGTTGACGCACGTCGCCAGCGGTATCCCGCGGGACAGGTGGGCCTGCGGGTCCAGCATGATCTCGGCGTGCCGGACCCCGGCGAGCGCCGCCCGGGCCAGGTAGGCGCGGGTCATGTCGGCGAAGTCCTGCTCCGTCTGCAGCACGGCCATGTTGGCGTAGTACAGGTCCAAAAAGGACTGCAGGTCAGTGAATTCGTAGCGCGAACGCAACTCGTCCAGGTCCGCATAGGGCAGTGCGATCCCGTTGCGTTCCGCCAGCGCGAAGATCAGCTCCGGTTCCAGCGTTCCCTCGATATGCAGGTGCAGCTCGGCGACCGGGAGCGGGAGCGGTTCGCCCGCCTCCGGCTCTTCCGGTTCTTCCGGCTGTTCCGCTGTCAACTGGGCATCGCCGTCGTGTGTTTCCATCCGGTAAGGATATGCCCGGCGCTCCCCGGAGCGGATAGAGTCGAACCAATGCAAAGTAAACAGCATGCTTCCCATTTGCCGCGCCCGGCCGGCCGGGACCTCATTCCTGATCTCGCTCCAGGCAATCCGACGGACGGTTTTGTCCGGGTGCGCGGCGCCCGTGAGAACAACCTGCGCAACGTGGACGTGGACGTGCCCCGCGACGCAATTGTCGCCTTCACCGGCGTCTCCGGCTCGGGCAAGTCCTCCCTCGCGTTCGGCACCATCTATGCCGAGGCGCAGCGCCGCTACTTCGAATCCGTGGCCCCCTACGCCCGCCGGCTCATCCAGCAGGGCCACAACCCCAAGGTGGAAATGATCACCGGGCTGCCGCCCGCCGTCGCGCTCCAGCAGCGCCGCGGGACGCCGAGTTCGCGCTCCACGGTGGGCACCCTCACCACGCTGTCCAACTCTTTGCGCATGCTCTTCTCCCGCGCCGGCAGCTACCCCGACGGCGCCGCCCCGCTGGACTCGGACGCTTTTTCCCCGAACACGGCCGCCGGCGCGTGCCCGGAGTGCCACGGCCTGGGGATCGCGCACACCGTCACCGAGTCCTCCCTGGTCCCGGACACTTCGCTGAGCATCCGCGACGGCGCCATCGCCGCCTGGCCCAGGGCCTGGCAGGGCAAGAACCTGCGCGACATCCTCACCCACCTGGGCCACGACGTCGACACCCCCTGGCGGAAGCTGCCCAAAAAGGACCGCGACTGGATCCTGTTCACCGAGGAACAACCCGTGGTGGAGGTGACGCCCCAGCGCGACCGCGTGGCCAAGCCGTACAAGGGCCGGTTCTGGAGCGCCAGGAGCTATGTGCTGCATACGCTCGCCGATTCCAAGAGCACCACAATGCGCGAGAAGGTGCTGCGCTTCATGGAAACCGGCCCGTGCCCGGTCTGCAGCGGCAGCGGCCTGACCCCGGCCGCGCTCGCCGTCACCTTCGCCGGGCACACCATCGCCGAGCTCAACGCCGTCCCCATGACCGAACTGGCGGACATCATCCGCCCCACCACCGAACTCACTGAGGCCGGCACCGCCTCCCGGAAGCAGTCATCCGGCGAGGGCAACGAGGTGGCCGTCGCCATCACCCGCGACCTCCTGCAGCGCGTCACCGTGCTGCTGGACCTCGGCCTGGGCTACCTGGCGCTGGGCCGGTCCACGCCCACGCTCTCCCCCGGGGAAATGCAACGGCTCCGGATCGCCACCCAGCTCCGCTCGGGGCTGTTCGGCGTGATCTACGTGCTGGACGAGCCCTCCGCCGGACTGCACCCCGCCGACGCCGAGCCCCTCCTCGCAGTCCTGGACCAGCTCAAGTCCTCCGGCAACTCGGTGTTCGTGGTGGAGCACAACATGGACATCGTCCGCCGCGCCGACTGGCTGGTGGATGTCGGTCCCCGCGCCGGTGAAGGCGGCGGTGAGGTGCTCTACAGCGGCCCCGTGGCCGGCCTCGCCGAGGTGGACGCGTCCGTGACCCGGCCGTTCCTGTTCCCGGACGGTTCGGCGGGTTCGGACGACGGCGGCCGTTCCGCCGCCAGCGGTACCCGGCGGGAAGCGGCCGGCTGGCTGGAACTGCGCGACATCAGCCGCCACAACCTGCGCAAACTCGACGCCGACTTCCCGCTCGGCGTGCTGACCGCGGTCACGGGCGTCTCCGGCTCCGGCAAATCCACGCTGGTCAGCCAGGTCCTGGCCGAGGTGGTCGGCGCCAGGCTGCACCCGGAGCCAGACGCTGCCAAGGCCCCCGAGGACCTGGAGGCCGACGCCGGTGAGTCCACCGGGCCGCTCAGTGTCGGACCGGTCTCAGGCCTGGACCAGCTGGACCGGCTCGTCAAGGTGGACCAGAAACCGATCGGCCGCACTCCGCGCTCCAACCTCGCCACTTACACCGGCCTCTTCGATGCGGTCCGCAAGGAGTTCGCGGCCACGGACGAGGCCAGGGCGCGGGGCTTTGGTGCCGGCCGCTTCTCCTTCAACGTTGCCGGCGGCCGCTGCGAGACCTGCCAGGGCGAGGGCTTCGTCGCCGTCGAACTGCTGTTCCTGCCCGGCAGCTACGGCCCCTGCCCCGAGTGCCATGGCTCGCGCTATAACCCGGAAACCCTTGAAGTGACGTATAAGGGCAAAAACGTGGCGGAGGTGCTGGGCCTGACGGTCAATGCCGCCGCAGAGTTCCTCGAAGGGGTACCGGCAGCGGCGCGCAGCCTGCAAACACTGCGCGAGGTGGGCCTGGGCTATCTCCGCCTCGGCCAGCCGGCAACCGAGCTCTCCGGCGGCGAGGCCCAGCGCATCAAACTCGCCACCGAACTGCAGCGTGCCCAGCGCGGCCACTCCCTCTACCTGCTGGACGAGCCCACCACCGGCCTGCACCCGGCCGATGTCCAGCTCCTCATGGCCCAACTGCACCGGCTCGTGGACGCCGGCAACACCGTCATCGTGGTGGAACACGACATGGATGTGGTGGCCGCAGCGGACTGGGTGATCGACCTCGGCCCGGCCGGTGGCGACGCGGGCGGCGAGATCGTGGCGATCGGGACCCCGGCCGCCGTCGCGGGCTCCACGGAGAGCCGGACGGCTCCGTACCTGGCCGCAATGCTCGGAAGCTGATCCACGCGGGGCGCGGGCGTTGGCGTCGATGCGGCCAGCGGGCCCTGGGGACGCGGGGGCGGCGTCAACGCGGCCGGCGGGGCGCGGGCGGCGGAGTCAATGCGGGCAGCGGGTCACGGACGTCGGCGCCACTGCGGGCCGGATGATAACGGCAGAAGCAGGGAAAGTAACGTCTTGATAACGGCGCGGGGCTGACTTAGCCTAGTGTCCATGCCCGGCAACCGGGTATTGCATGCCCGGTGCTACCACCACCAGATACTGCCCGACCGGTAGACACCGCTATGACCTCTATTGTCAGGGGCGGGCAGTGGCGTAAAAACGTCCGGGGACGGACCGAGCGCTGGTGGGCCTCAGGAGCATCTAAACCATGAAGAAATCAACCTATGGCACTGCCGCGCGCCGCGGCGTCACTTTTGCGGCCGTCTCAATTGCAGGCGTGGCCCTGTCCGCCTCGGCCGCGAACGCGGCCGTACCGGCCACAGCCCCTGCCTCCACGTGGGACTCGCTGGCCCAATGCGAAAGTGGCGGGAACTGGGCCACCAACACAGGAAACGGATACGCGGGCGGGCTGCAATTCAGCGCCAGCACGTGGGCGGCCCATGGCGGCACGGGATCTCCGGCCAATGCCAGCCGTGCGCAACAGATCGCCGTCGCCGAGAAAGTGCAGGCCAGCCAAGGCTGGGGCGCGTGGCCAGCCTGCGCCGCCAAGCTGGGACTGCGCGGCGGCGCCGCAGCTCCGCAGAGTGCAGCCACATCACAGCGGCCCGCCGCGATTCCCGTCGCAGCCAAGGCCCCCGCCAGATACGCCCCTAAGACAGCCGTGCCGGCACCCCGCCACGTTGCACCGGTAGCCGTAAGCGGCCAGACCTACACCATCCGGAGCGGCGAAACCCTGAGCACGATCGCCGGGAAGCTCAACATCGCCGGAGGCTGGCACGCGCTGGCCGACGCCAACACGGCGACCATCAGCAACCCCCATCTGGTGTTCCCGGGCCAAGTGCTGCAGCTGCCCGCATAGGGCGGTTACAGCACTTGGCGTACAGCACGACACACAGCACGACGCCGGAGCGATCCCGCAAAGGGGACGCTCCGGCGTCGTGGTGCTTCAGTGAGCCGTGCTGGCTCAGCCGTGCGGGCTCAGGCGGCCTGTGGGATTTCGCGGATAATCCGCACTTTCCAGGCGGCGTCGTCGCTCGTGTCCAGCAGGGCCACCGTGCCCATGGCCAGATGCAGCGCTACCCGTTTCGCGGCGAGGAGCTCAAGGTAAAGGCTTTCGTTCATCCGGGCCGGGGCGTCAATAACGTACTTCACAGCGTCGCGGACTTTGCGGTAGTTGGCGCTCCGCTCCCGGTGAAGGTGCAATTCCAGCATCCGGCGCTGCTTGATCCTGGGCTCGTGGCGGTTCAGCCAGGACACCGCGGCGTGGACGGCTACCACCAGGGTCAGTGAGATGACGTAGATCTCCCAGCCGCTCGAGAGCAGGAACAGGGGCAGGTTGGCGATCGCCACCGCGGCGATGAAGAGGCGGAGGGCCACCAGGCGCCGCATGGTGAGGGCCACGCCAGCCATAGCCGCGCGGAATCCGCGCTGCTCGTCGCGGGCGGCAACCGGATCCAGCGTGAATTCCTCCAGCACCACTATCCCGTGGGCGTCGGGGCTGAGCATTTGTCCGTACCTGGGCACGAACGGCGCCGGTGCCACACTTACTGTTGGTGGCTCTGCTGTAAAGGGCAGCGCAGTAATGGGCTCCGCTGACTTAGGCTCTGCTAGAGATGGTTCTGCTGAATAAGGCTCTGCTGAATAAGGCATGGGCGTGTCTTCCGTGGCGGCGGGAGTGGTTCATGTTATTTTAGCGGCTCCCCAGCACGCCTGTCTGCCCTGTTCCGTCATGTGAGCACCCTCACCGCCGCGCGCCAGCAATTGGCGCATTTGGTCCGTGGCCTCAAACTGGAGAGATGCAGACTTTCCTCCCCTTCCCTGATTTCCAGCAGAGCGCCGCGGTTTTGGACCGTGTGCGGCTCGGCAAGCAGCGCGTCGAAGCGCTGCAGATCCTGCGTGCGCTGGTGATCCCGGAGTACGGCTGGCAGTCGCACCCGGCGATCAGGATGTGGATGGGGTACGTTCCTGCGCTGACCATGTACGGCCTGGCCATGGTGGATGAATGGACGGCGCGCGGCGGCGAGGACACCATGCGCGAGAAAATCATGGAGTTCGCCCCGCAGGCGGCCCACCCCGACTACGCCGCCAAGATCCCGATGCCGCCATGGCTTGGCAATGCGGATTTCCACCTCAGCCACCGGTCCAGGTTGATCGCCAAGGATCCGCGGTTCTACACAGAGGTATTCCCCGGCACGGACCCGGACCTGGAGTACATCTGGCCCGAACCGAAGCACGAGCTGGTGCCCGAGGATCCAGCCGGGGACCGCATGTGGGTCCTGCGCCTGCCCCTCGGCGATACCGAGCCCGCACAGCTGAAGACTGTCAGCCTGCCGCCTGTTGGCCGCAGCAAGGTCCCCGCGGACGACGACTACCAGTTCGTTTACGCCGACTCAGGCTCGCGCCGTCCCAGCAAGGTGCGCAAGCTGCCCCCGAAGCAGCTCGTCAAGAAGCCCACCCGCAAGCGCCAGCAGCAGGAGGAGGCGTTCACCACCCTGCCCGGCAACTCCGTGGTTGCCATCCCGGTCAACGACGGCGCCGCCTTCGCCGTCGGCAAGGTCCTGGGCCGCCCGATCACGGTTGATGGCCAATTCGCACGCAACTTCCAGGTCGACGAGATCGTGGACCGCTCCGCCTTCGATTACCCTGCCCTGATGCAGGATCCGCGGGCGTTCTTCCCGATCCCGGCGAGGTAGCAGCACACTGGTCAGCAGGTGATGGTTCGTTCCAGCGGTGCTCCGGTCCATGAGCCAACCTGCGCGGACAGAGTAAAGGTGTAGTTCCCTTTGCCGCCCCAGTTGGTCAGGGACTCTTCGCGACCGGCGGTAACCTGCGTCAAAGTCTGCGTTTCGCGGGGCAGCGTTAGTGTTGCCACGTAGCCCGTGGCGCGGTCCACCAGACCAAATCCCGTGAAAGTGATGGTCGCGCCCTTTCCAGCCTTCGTACACTGCAGTGTGCCGTTGACGGATGCCGGGGCCGGGATCTTGTAGGTCCCCACGTTCAAGGCTGCGGTGGCTCGGGCCGTGAAGGTCGCGTATGCCAGCCCGGGAGCGCCCAGCACCAGAGCCGCGGCTACCGGGACGGCCAGCAGTCTGCGCAGACGCACCAGCCAGGCGGCCTTGACCCGGGAGGCTTCCGGTGCGGACTGAGGGGCGTTCACAGTTGCGCTTCCTTTTAGAGCTGGCGATCCAATAGCTCCTACTCTGGCAGTGCAGCTTCAACCCAACGCCACGAAAAACTTCAACGTTTGCTCAAGAAAACCTGTTAGCCTGAATCCACTGTGACCCTTGGGGTTGGTGTCACACACTGTGACGCATGAGGTCAGTGCCGCACAGAGGTCTCATTGTCCTAGAAACTGGGGTTTGGGTGGTTCCGTGACTCAACTACGAGTTGTGGTTGTTGATGACGACGCCGACGTTCGACTGCTGCTGCGCCGAACGCTCGAGATGCAGGGGTTTGCCGTTTTTGAGGCCGCCTGCGGGTCCGACGCGCTGGTGAGCATCCAGGAAAACGGCCCGGACCTGGTGACTCTTGACCTCAATCTTCCCGATCTCGACGGCGTCGAAGTTTGCCGCCGGATGCGCAAATTCTCCGAGGCCTACGTCGTCATGATCACGGCCCGGGCGGACGAGATAGACGAATTGATGGGCCTGGAAACCGGCGCCGACGACTTTATCAGCAAGCCCTTCAGCCCCCGCACCGTCCAGGCCCGGGTGACAGCGGTATTGCGCCGGCACCGGCCAACCCCGCAACGCCCCACCCCGCAGCGTCGGGCTACAGACTTCATGCCTCGCGCAACCGACGCATCGACGGCCGGGACCCACGACGGACCCCGCCGCCGGGCGAGCGACGTTGCGCCTGTCACCGATGCCGTGTCCGCCCCGCACACCCCACCGCGCCGCCGGGCAGGCGACGCAGCGCCCGGCAGCCCTTTCGACTATCCAGCCGTGGCAGCAGGACAAGACCGTCGTTACGACGACGGCGTCGTCCGGCACGGCCCGCTGGTTGTGGAGGCCGAAAGCCGGGCGGCCTCCGTTGACGGCGTCGAACTGGAATTGACGCGCACGGAATTTGACCTGCTGGAAGCCCTGGCGGGGGCGCCGCGGCGAGTCTGGACCAGGAAGGCCCTCCTGACCAAAGTGTGGGGAACCGAATGGCCCATGGACGAGCACCTCGTGGAAGTGCATATCGGCAACCTGCGCAAGAAGCTCGGCGACAAGGGCCGCGACCCGCGGTTCATCCGCACGGTACGCGGCGTGGGCTACCGGATGGCGCCCGCAGAAGGGGTGGCGTAACTGGTCCCGTCACCGTCAGCCCGTATCGCCGCAGAGTCCGGGATGGCCCGGCAATCGGTACTCGCGGAGTATGGCCTGCCCCGCCTCGAGCCGCTCCCTGCCACAACGGGCACCCGCACTCCGGATACGCAGGGTCAACTCCAGAAACTGTTGGTCCTGGCGACCACAATTACCGGTATACCGTTCGGCGCGGTCAACATCATCACTGCAGATCAGCAGCACCACATCGCCGCGGTGGGGATTGACCCAGGCGTGTGTTCCCGCGACGATTCGATGTGCAGCCGGGTCTTCCTCAGCGGCCGGACCACCGTGGTGCCCGACGCTTCGCGGGACCCTCGCTTCCAACACCACCCCTTTGTCACGGGCCAGGCAGCCGCAGTCCGGTTTTATGCTTCAGTCCCTCTCGTCACGGCAGGGGGGGTCGTGCTGGGGTCGTTGTGCCTCTTTTCGCCGTCTCCCGCGGAGCTTACTCCCGGTCAGCAGACGGCGCTGGAAATCATCGCCTCGCAAGTGGTGGAAGTACTCGAACTGCACCACCATGCGCGGATGCTCGCCCGGAGCCTGGAGGACGCCCGCAAGAGCAACGAGCTGCTCGAATCATTTGCTGCCCGCATCAGCCACGACCTGCGCAACCCGCTGACCAGCGTCATCGGCTTCACGGAACTTGGCGAACTGCAGAGGCCTGAAGACGCAGACGAGTTCCGCATTATCGGCAGGACCTCACGCCGGATGCTGGCCATGGTGGACGATCTGCTGTCCTTCTCCAGACTCGGTGGAGCGCTCCAACGGCGCCCGGTGTCCCTCTTGGCTGTAGTCCACGACGTCGAAGAAGACCTTGCGGCCGACCTGTCGGAAGCCGGGGCGGACGTCGAGGTTTCGGACGCGGTCCTGGAAGCCGACGCCGGGCAGTTGCGAGCTCTGCTGCAAAACCTGATACACAACTCCGTGGCCTACCGCCGCCCGGGCATCCCGCCGAGAATCCTGGTCAGCGCCAAGGCTGTTGCCGACGGTGTAGCCGTGCGGGTGACAGACAACGGCAAGGGCATTCCCCCGGAAAAGCGGGGTCATGTGACAGAGCCACTGGCCCGTTTGCACCGCGACGACGACCCGCCCGGTTCCGGATTGGGGCTGGCAACCTGCGCCCGGATCGCGAAGGCCCATGGCGGACGGCTGACCATCAGTTCAGGTCCCGACGGCGGAACCACGGTGTCCGTCCTGCTCCGAGCTTCAGCCCCGGAGGACCCTGCCGGGTGACGGGGTGGGTCGCTCCGTCTGGTCACAATGCCGGGTGAGGGGCATCGAGTCCTCCCGCAACTGGGCCTTCAACAACTCAGGAGTTTGCTGGCATGCTGCGCGAAGTCCGCTGCGTTGGCGTCGAGGACCCCGGCGGCGGCCCGGGCCGCGCCCAAGTCGCCGGCCCGGATGCTCTGTTCCACAGTCCTGCTGTGTCCTTCAAGCTGAACCGCCCCGGCCATCGCCGCCGACGTCGCCACACTAAGGACCGCCGCTAAGGCACCCTCGCTCTTGCCCTCGAGAAGGCTGCGGTGGATGCATGCCAGGCTGTCTGGCAGGCGTTGGACGAAGCGGCCGACGAAGCCGACCGCGGTGGAACGTGAATTCAGTTCAAGAGCCAGCCTGTCGATCCGCCGGGTATCAAGGATGACGCCGGAGCCGGTCATCCCCTGCTCTCTTCAGTACCGGCGGCGGTGGCATCATCTGTGGCTTGGGCATCGGCGGCCAGTGTTTCGGTGGCCACTGTTTCGGTGGCCACCGCAGCGGGCTTCTTCCAGATCGCCGTCAGCACGACGACAACGAGCAGGGCAGACGCGCCGTAGAGGAGCACGGACTGGACTAGGGGCTGACGCAAGGCCCTGATGACGTCACCAAGGTAGGGCACGACGCCCGCCTCCGTGTAGACGTAGTCCTCGGACAGCACGGCAACCCACGGGTCGGCTCCGGAGTTCGCGTCTCCCTTGGTGGTCACGGACGTCGCGCCGGCGTCGCGTTTGATGCTGGCCACCCGGTGGGTCTCAATCCGGTGATCGTCAATGGGGATGCTGTAGGTGATGACGTCGCCAACCTTTAACTCGGAGACCGGCGTCTTCACGCTGACAACGACGTCCCCCGGGTTGATCCCCGGCGACATGCTCCCGGTCAGCATGGTGGACGTCTGGTAGCTCAGGAAGCGCGGCCCGACGGCGAGAAAGAGGAAAACCAATGCGGCGACGACGAGGAGGATCGTAAAGAAAGCTCGTCCGGCCACGGCACCAGCCTTGGACGCCGGCCGTCGGGTGCGGGCGGGGGCCGGTTCGGCCCGGCGTCGTCCGCGGCTCTGAGGCGCAGGGTCTTGGACGGCAGCATCCGGAACGGTGCCGTCCGCCACCAGGTGGTCGACGGAATCCCTGGAATTTGCGGTGATTGCTGTACTCACGGGACCTTTCCTCCTGCCGGTGTGGATAGTGCGGGCAAAGCCGGGTGCTCAGTCGGGCCGAGACCTGGCCGGACTGAGCACCCGAGAATCGCTACTTGCTGGCGCCGCCGGCGCGCTGTGCGGCGTCGAAGACGAAGTTGATGGTGCTGGTCAGTCCCTGGAACGTGTTATCAGCACCATTGGGAACGGAGAGCGTGACGCGGAGGTTGTCGGCCTGCTTGGCAGTCAGGGAGGCGAGGCCAAGCATCGGCATATTCGCCCCGACCACGGCCCGGGACGACATGACAACCGTGGTGTTGGCGGGGGCGCAAGTGTAGGTGAACGAGGGCGAAGTGCCGGTTTCAGCCCACGGCACTTTGCAGGCATCAACCTTGATCTGCAAGCCGTTGGTGGTGTCGGAGTCCAGCTTAGAGGACGGTGTGGCGGTGGTGGTGAGAGTAATTGCGGCCAGGTCCTGGTCACCGCTGTTGGTCAATGTCACTGCACGCTGGATGGTGTCACCCGGAATCGCACCTGAGGCCGGAATGGTGAGTCGGTTGTTGGCTGCGCCGGCGGTTCCGACCTCAAACTTTACCGTGCCTGAACTGACAGCGGCGGAGGCCGAGGTGCTGGTCGTGAAGCCACCGTAGGTGCCCATCCCGGCCACGCCGGCAGCTGCGGCGAGGAGGGCGGCGGAAGCCAGGACCTTGCTGGACGTGGAGTTGAGGTTGAGACCCATTGGAGATTCCGTTTCGTGGAGCCGGCCGTGGCGGGCCGGGCGACGTATGTAGCATCCGCCAGCCCCCTGGCTGACCTTTACAACAATGCCCGGCCCAGCTCAAGGCAAGGCTTCAGCGGGCGACAAGATCAGTTCAAGTTTTCCTCAAGCCTGTCCGCGGCGCTTCCCGAAGGCTGGCAGACTGGCTTCATGACTGTTCTGCTGGCCGGTTGCGGCGATCTTGGCACCGAGGCCGGGCTGCGTTTCGCGGCGGCTGGCCACCGCGTGGTGGGGTGGCGTCGCTCGCCGGAGAAACTCCCGGCCGCCATCGAGGGAGTCGCCGCCGACCTGGGCTCCGCTGAGCTGCCGCCCATCCCGGCGGACACCACCGCCGTCGTCGTCGCGATTGCCGCGGATTCCCCGACTGAGGAGGCGTACCGTGCCGCCTACGTGGACGGGCTGTCGAACGTCCTGGACGCGGTCCTCGCCTCCGGGGCAAACGTCCGCAGGGTCCTGTTTGTGTCCTCGACCGCCGTCTACGGAGATGCCGGCGGCGGCTGGATTGATGAAGGCACGACGCCGGAACCCGGCGGGTTCTCGGGCCGCATCATCCGCGAAGCGGAGGAACTCCTCCACAGCCGCCTGCGCGGCACCGGCATCACCCCCGTAGTGCTGCGGCTCGGCGGAATCTACGGCCCCGGCCGGACGCGATTGATCGACCAGGTGCGCGGCGGAACCGCGGTCATTCCTGCCGCGTCGCGTTTCACCAACCGGATCCACCGCGACGACGCCGCCGCCGCGATCGTCCATCTGTGCACCATGGGCACGGTTCCGGCGGCGGTCTATCTGGGCGTGGATAATCAACCGGCCGAACTCGGCGACGTGCTGGAATTCCTGGCCGCGGAACTGGGACTCCCTGCGCCGGCGGCAGAGTCCACTGGTACCGCGGGTGCGGCGGCGGGCGGCACCACCGACGCTTCGGCGTCGGGCGGCAAAGCGGCGGGCGGCGAACCCTCCCGGGGCGGAAATAAGCGGGCCAGCAACGGGCTGCTCCGCAGCACCGGTTTCGAGTTTCAATACCCCAGTTTCCGGCAAGGCTACCGAGCCGTTCTCGCCGGTATCGGCGTCCGGCACCCCTAAAGTTTGAATCTCACAGCCCACTTCTCTGAGGGGAACCATGGATTTTCAGCACATTATCGAGTCGGTCGGGGGCTTCATGGACTTCGCCGGTGTGGCCGTCATGGTGGTCGGCGCCCTCGTCTCTATCCCCTTGGCGCTGCGCGGATTCCAGCCGGAACGCCAGCCGGCGGGCTCTGCACCGCTCTCCGTGTACCGCTCCTACCGGCAACTGCTGGGCCGCTCCATCCTCCTCGGCCTCGAGCTGCTCGTCGCGGCCGACATCATCCGTTCGGTCGCCGTCGCGCCGACCTTCGAGGGCGTCGGCGTGCTGGCCATAATTGTGCTCATCCGGACCTTCCTGAGCTTCTCGCTCGAGCTGGAAATCACCGGACGCTGGCCCTGGCAGACTCAGCGCGAGGGATCACCTGACTCTTCCGCGGCAGGCTGAAACCCTTCCGGATGGCACGGTGCCCCGCTAGGCTCGCGGCATGACAGACCACGCGCGTTCCCGTGCCTCCAAAGCCACCGAGCTGCTCCGTCTCCACCACGCACCGGAAATTCTCCAACTCGTCAACGTCTGGGACGCGATCACCGCGAAGGTGGTTGCCGGCGTTCCGGGGACCAAGGCATTGGCCACGGCCAGCCACTCCATCGCTGCGTCGCTCGGGTACGAAGACGGCGAGAACATTCCGGTGGACGAAATGATCGCCGCCGTCGGGGTGATTGCCGCCGCCACGTCGCTGCCCGTCAGTGCTGATCTCGAAGCGGGCTACGGCAATCCCGGCGAAACTGTTCGCAAGGCGATTGGCGTCGGCGCTGTCGGAGCCAACATCGAGGACCAGATGCGCCCGCTCGCCGACGCCGTTGAACAGATGAGCGCTGTAATCCGCGCCGCCGAGGCCGAGGGCATCGACTTCGTCCTCAACGCCCGCACGGACGCCTTCTTGAAGGGCAAGGACCGGGACCCTTCTGCGGTGCTTGCGGACGCCATTGAGCGCGGCCGGGCCTTCCTCGACGTCGGTGCGACCGCGGTGTTCGTGCCGGGCCTGCTGGACGAGCCGACTGTCACCGCGTTGGTGGAAGGCATTGGGTGGAACAAGGTCTCGGTCATCAATGTGCCCGGATCCCTGGCACCGGCCAAATTGCAGGAACTTGGCGTGGCGCGCATTTCCTACGGCCCGTGGACCCAGCGCGTGGCGCTGACAGCGTTGGCCGATGCGACGGCGGCAGTATTGGCCGGCGGAGCCCTTCCGGAAGGCACCCGGGCATTGAACTGACCCTGCTTCCGCGGACCCTGGCCGATGCCAAGTGACCCCGGCTGCCGTCCAATTCTCATTGTGCCGACCGGCTCGTACACTGCTGACCGAAGACCCTGCCGACGAAGGGAGCTGATCAGATTGGGCGTTGATCCGTGGCCGGCTGCACCCGAGCTTCCGGCGCCAATCATCATGGACCAGCGGTGGTTGGATGCCGTCTTCCTGCACTGGCGCATTCCTGAGGCAGTGGCGGCGCGGTTCATGCCACCAGGCGTCGCGCCGGATGTGTTCGACGGATCCGCCTGGGTGGGGCTAATCGGCTTTCGTATGCAGGGTGCCGGAGTTGGTCGAGGTCCCGGCATCCCCTATTTCGGAAGCTTCAACGAGATCAACGTGCGCCTCTACTCCCGCGAGCCGGACGGCACCCGTGGTGTCGTCTTCCGGAGCCTGGATGCTTCACGCTTGGCGGTGGTGCTGGCCGCGCGGGCGGCCGGGATACCTTATGTGTGGTCGCGGGCGAGCTACGTGGGTGCCGATGGATTTACCGGATCGGCGTCGGCTGGGTATTCCGTGCGACGCTTTCGAGGCGGCACCCGGAGCGATTTCTCGGTCGTCCCTGAGCCCGACGTCGCAGCCACCGACGCGCTGTCGATCCACCTCACGGCGCGGTTCGGTCTGCATTCACAGTTCAGGGGCAGGACCATCTATGTGCCCAACACGCACAGTGCATGGCCGCTGTACCGCGCGCAGCTGTTCGGCCTTGAGGACCAACTCGTGCGCGCCGCGGGAATCGAAGTGGCCGGGCCACCCGAATCCGTACTTTTCTCGCCCGGAGTTCACACGCAGTTTGGCCGCCCACGGGTCCTGCACAGCACGACATGAAACCTGCCTGATCGCCCGTCGATCCGTGGGCAGGTGGCGCCGCGGTCTCAGAGTGATCACGCACGGTGCCCTCCTAAAATTGTCGGAGCCCTCAAATAGACTCGAGCCATGGAAGCCGTCAGGGATTTCATCAGGGATTTCACCGCCTGCGGGGACGAGGCGCAGGGCACGGACCGGGGCGCAACCCCGGTTGGGCAATCCGGTATGGACGCCGCCCTGGCCGCGCTGCGGGCGGTGGGTTCGACGGCGGTGGAGGATGCGGGGTCGTGGGGCTTCAGGGCCGCGTCGGACTTCGCCGGCAGCGTGGAGGAAGTCTCCCGCGCGGTGGAGTATCTGCAGCTCGTCGCGGCCGCCGCCGTGGACCGGACCAGGAAGCAGTCCGCAGCCGCGGCCACGGGGGCTGTAACGGGGGCGGTCACCGGGTGGACCACCGGCTGGTGTGAGAGCGGCGCCGGGTGGCAGACCGGCGCACCCGGAACCGCGGAAGCTGCCGGCGCCTCCTTGGCCTCGGCTCCCGCCGGCAGGTCTGTTGCGGCGGCGCCCGCCGGCACGTCCTTGTCCTTGGCTCCCTCCGGCACGTCCGTTGCGGCGGCGCCCGCCGGAACGGACGTGCCGGAGGGTGAGCCGGCGGTGCCGGAATCGGTGCTGGATGACGGGTACCGGAACACGGTGGAGTTCCTGCGGGCACGGCTGCGGATCAGCGCCGCGGAGGCCAGGCGCCGGCTGGCGCTGGCCGCCGAACTGCTGCCCCGGCAGGGACTCGCCGGCCGGCCCATCCCGCCCCTGCACCCGGAGCTCGGAGCCGCCGTCGCGGCCGGCGAGGTCGCCTCCCGCGCCGCGACCCTCGTCACGCTCGCCCTGGACCGGGTCCGGCACAGCTGCCTCCCGGAGGCCGCCGCCACCATGGAACATGCACTGACCCGCACCGCGGCCGAGAACGACGCCGACTTCCTGGCCCGGATCGCCCGCAGCTGGGCCGGGGCGCTGGACCAGGACGGCGCCGAGCCCTCCGAGGAACTGCTCCGCCAGCTCCAGGGCGCCTTCCTCCGCAAACCCCGGCACGGCCTGCAGCACCTGGAAATCTTCGCCACCACGGACCAGTTCGAACACCTGATCACCGTGATGAACA